>CAISPN010000015.1 GCA_903887375.1 uncultured cyanobacterium | reverse complement strand
CTAGCCATTGCTTATGTTGATAGAGTTCTGGATCAAATCCCATAATCACCCAGTTGATACTATCTAATATATTAGATCAAACAGTCTCAACTGGGATAAAAGATAGAATTAGATATAGAGAAGTTCACATTCGATCTTATCGCCTTGCGAGCCGTCAGAATTTATCTCCAAATAAGAGTCAGCCAAGGTGGCAAAAATAACCCTCTCACCTGGAAAAACCAAACATTCGAGGTAACATATCCCCTGATTGGTAGCCCGTATGGTCTGAACATAATTACTCTTGTTGATATAGTAGCAGAGCCCTTGATCTACCTTATTTACTGTATCAATTAATTGATCGCTCAAGAGAGATAACAAGTATGGCATGGTTCCATCCGGGGTGAAGTTAACTAGTAATTAATACTTATTACAATCAATATTGACATGGCTTTGTTGCAAATTACGTGCTTTTGTTGTCTAAAGTGTTTGATTTGTTCACTAACAGCGTAATTCTTTACATAGAGCATATAGTTAATTAGACTATTATAGGGACATATAAGTTCGAAAATATCTCTTATGTTTGAAATGTATATTTTGTTTGATTTTGTAATTTTTGTTTGTATATACTTCACAAAATCGGCTAACTAATACTAATACAAAAAGTAGCACTTGAGCGATATACCTATTAATGAATTATGGAAAAAAAGTAAAAAAATATACATTTTCTCCAAAATAGAGAATTTGTAATTAGACGTAACTTATATCATATAGTCTATTTTCTGAGCATACTATAGATATTTGATGTTCTAAAAAAAGTATAGTTTTGTCGTTTTTGCGATAAAGTTTATGATTTTTTTCGCAATTAAATAAAAGCAACATTAACTTATACATTGCTGCGTGAGTAATAGAAGGATAACTCATTTTGATAAGGAGTAATTATACGGATTAATCCAACGTGCTCTATTGTTATGGGCTTTTTGTTGCAGAAAATTTAGAAAAATCGGGATTAGTTTTTCAGTATGGCTAAAAGATCACTACAAGCGTCACCTTCGGGAATAAAGGAAGCCAAAAAATCTTTTGCTAATAAGGGTTGGACCCAAGAGGCTTTGGCGCTAGAGGTGAATTTAAAAACTCGTCAACCAATATGGCGATTCTTTACAGGTCAACCAGTAGAGCGATATACCTTTATGGAAATTTGCTCAGTACTAGGTCTGGATTGGCGCTCAATTGCTCTTAATCCTCCTGAAGAAATGATTGAGAGTGCTGAGCGCAAAAGGCTCGATATTGATCATTTGGTTGAATTGATTAAACAAAAGAGAAAACCCAAACTCATAGAACAATGCGGCACTCTTCATCTGCTTGATACTAGTCGCTCAGTCAGCATGGATGATGTCTATGTAGATCTCAATGTTTTAGAAGAAATCAGCTCTAGGCGTTGGTTGGAAATCGAAAACTTGAAAACCGGAACTATAGAAGAATTTGACCGCTTGGGTTTAGGCGATATTTACCAAAGACAGCTTGCTGGTATGAGCATCATAGAGAAATATAAAAAAGTCAGAGTCCTTGGTAAACCAGGATCAGGCAAGACCACTTTTTTGCAATCGTTGGCTCATCAGTGCAACTTGAATATTTTTTTAGCGCAATTGATTCCTGTGTTTATACCTGTAAGGGACTATATAGATGGAATCAAGGAAGATTCAGGCGAACAACATAGTCTACTTAGTTATATCAAGCAGGAATTTCTCTCTTGTGAACTCCAGGAAGATATCGAACCACTACTGCGCGAGGGACGTTTTTTTCTCTTGCTAGATGGAATCGATGAAGTGCATAGAAAAGATACTGCGACTCTACTTAATGAAATACGCCGGTTTTTGGAAAGATATCCAGATAATGTCTATCTCACCAACTGTAGGAGCGCTTCTAAAATCAGTAGCTTCAAGGGTTTTATAGATGTAGAGATTGCTCCTTTTAGCCAAGAGCAGATTGAAAAGTTTGTCCGTAAATGGTTCGTTGGTCTGGCAAAGTCCAAAGGTCAGCTGGAAAATTCCGTCCAAAAAGCAGAACAAATGATCGAATGCTTGAACCAGCCGGAAAACCTCAAGTTTAGATCATTGGTAATGACCCCTTTGTTTTTACATCTGGCTTGTTGGATCTTTGACTATCGTGGCGTATTTCCCATACAGCAAGCCGAATTTTATAAACAATGTTTGGATATTCTGCTAGTCAAATGGGATCAATCGCGCAATCTGCAAAGAGATCCTTTCTATAGGTCATTGCGCCCGCCCCAAAAGCTAAAACTACTCTCTGAGATTGCTTATTTGACTTTTGAAAATGACGATTATTTTTTCAAACAGCAGGCCATTGAGAGATTTATATCCGAATATGTAGCTAAATTACCCAATGGTCCAATTGAGCCTGAAGAATTGCAAGCCCAAGGCGAAAGAATCTTTAAATCAATCGAATTTCAGCATGGAGTCTTCATCGAGAGAGCCCAAGGTATCTATTCTTTTTCCTATATTGCTTTTCAAGAATATTTAACTGCCAGAAAAATCGTAGCAGATTACAATCTTCAAGGAACCGATCAAGCCTTGAGAAACTTAGTCGAACATATAGCAGATCCCCGTTGGAGAGAGATTTTTCTCCTCGGCTCTGCTATTTTAAAAAGCGCGGATCCTCTCTTGTTTTTGATGAAGCGAAAGATAGATTCTCTAGTTGCCCATGATTCCTATATTCAGGATTTTTTAAGCTGGGCAGAACGCAGATCATCTAAGGTAGCTGATACTCATCCCAATTTTCCGGCTACTCGGGGTTTTTATTTGGCATTGATCACCAAGCCTGATTTTGCCGCTCAAGTTGCCTTATCTTGTAGTTTGGATCAAGGAGTAATTCTGGATATTGTCTTGGATCATATTTGTCTTGAATGTACAACTGATCCAGCTAGGCCGAATTCCACCTATCTATGTATACAATCTCTGAGCAATGCCATCAAAATTATCCAAGATCCTCCATTAAAAAAATCGCTGCAAGATTTGCTCTATGAACTGCCAAATCCCAACCAAAGCAGACAAGAATTTCAGTCTTGGTGGAATGAGCGCTATTTTACCTGGTTCCAAAACTTGAGAGGTGCCATTGACAAATATCGCAATATTGAACAGGAATGGAAATTCTCAAGCGATCAAGAAAAATTACTTTATGGTTATTATCAAGCTAATTTGCTTTTGATTGAATGTCTCAATAGTGCCTCTGAGATCACCCCGGCTGTTAGAGAATCAATCGAGCAAACTCTATTTCTACCCCAAAAAGAACTAGAAGAGAGAGAATGGCTAGTCAAGCCCCTGCTTGAGTAAGAAGCTCGAAAACTTGTTGATTTTTGTTAGAAGTGGCTATGCCAAGGGCTGTATAACCACCGCGGTTTTTTAAATCCAAAGCAATACCATCAATCGAAAGTAGTTGTCGGATTATCGCCAGATTGCCCTGGTGGCTAGCCCACATCAATGGGCTAGAGCCACTATAATCTACAAGATTGACATCGGCGCCAGCTTGCAAAACAAGCTTGACTAGTTCTATTTTGTCTGTAGTCACGGCATGGGCTAGAACAGTTTTGCCATTTTCAAGAATGATATTAGGATCAGCTCCTCCCATTAATAAAATAGTAGCCACTTGCCAATCATCGCGCGATAGAGCTAAAGATAAAGGATTGCCAGAGCTGGCGTCTGCGCCATATTCTAGGAGAATCTGCACAATCCAGCCATGCCCGTGCAAACTGGCTAAAACTAAAGGAGTATCGCCAATATTATCTTTAGCATTGGGATTAGCCCCGGCGCTTAGGAGAATTCTAGCTATCTCAAAATGGCCTTCTAAACAAGCCAAATGCAAAGCACTAGAGCCATCTTCATCTTTAGTTTCAATATCTATTCCTGATTCAAGTAAAAGCAAGACAAGGGAGAATTCTCTTTCAGCTACTGCAGCTAAAAAAGTATCGCCCAGGGTTTGAGAGTAGCCTTTTTTTAAAGCATAATCCAGGAAGCTATGCTGATGAGTACGAATTGCCACATCTAGAGCTGTGATCCCCTGACGGTTTGGTTGATTAATCTTGATTTGTCGATCAACTAGTAGCTTGACAATGTTCTGTTGTTTTTGCCTTAAAGCAATCTGCAAGGCGCCCAGACCACAATAAGGATCGCCGCCTGCTTCTAGCAAAACTCCAACTGCTTCAAGATGTCCACGCTTGATGGCAATATTGAGAGCCGTATCACCATCTTTATCTTCTAGATTGGGCAAAGCGCCCGCTTTAAGTAAACTTGAGAGAATCTGGATATTGCCTTGATAAGCAGCGGCCATCAAAGCGGGAGAGCCATCTTCATTGACCTGATTGAGCTGAGCGCCAAATTTCAGTAAAAGATCTATAGCTTCTTCCTGCTCGGTTGCAGCGGCCAGCATCAAGGGGCTCAGCCCTGGAGGGGATTGACTCAAATTTGGATTAGCCCCGGCTTCTAATAATATTTTGACAATAGCTATGTCTTTATTTTTTAGAGCATAGAGTAGAGCGCTCATTGAGTTTTGGACCAGAGTGTCGGGATCTGATCCTCTATCGAGCAGCTCTTGGAGCCTATCAAGCGCTTTTGTTTGAATAGTTTGAATTATTAACTCTTGCTCAGACATAAACTAGCTAAAATAATCAGTTAATATTACTATATTAGGATTTACAGATAAATTTGAATATTTCTGAGACTTCGCAGTGGTACGGGCTCTTGTTGGGTAACAGCCGCACTCACTGTGCCCATTTTCAAGGTAGAGAAATATTAAAGACATACCATAGCCAATATGAGCAAGCTGGTTTTGATTTTGCTGGCTCTCCTGTGCTGATTGCCTCAGTTGTCCCTAAAAAAACCTTGCTTTGGCAAAATTATCCCAACGCCCAAATAATTGAGCTACATCATATCAACTTAAAAAATAGCTATCCTACTTTGGGTATAGACAGGGCTTTGGCTTTATCAGGAGCAATGGCCAATTATGGCACTCCAGCTCTAGTTATTGATGCGGGAACTGCCTTGACTTTAAGCGCGCTGTCTAACTCTGGAGAATTTGTAGGAGGAGCAATCTTACCTGGATTGGGTTTACAATTTGATTTGCTCACTCAAGCCACAGGAGCTCTACCGAAGGCAAAGATCCCTGAAACATTGCCACCATACTGGGCTAATAGCACTAGCGAGGCGATCCAAAGTGGAATCATACATTTTATATTGGCAGGATTAAATGAATTTATAAAAAATTGGCAATCTCAATTTGGCCAAAGTCATATTGTCTTTACTGGCGGGGATGGAGAATATCTTTATAAGCTCATTAGCCAAGGCAGGGCAAATTTTATCTACGATCCCAATCTAGTTTTTCTGGGAATCAGGCAGTTGGCTTTTAAATTGGAGAGAGGATTTGAGCCAAATGGAACCTGAGAGTAATGAAGGTAGGATGACAAAAAGCGCTCCCATTAATAAGGGATGTTCTCTAGCCCAGGCTGAAGATAGCATCACTAGCAAGATCAAGCCTATGTATAGGACTCCGCCAATGGGTATCAACAACAAAAATAGACCTAGTTTTTGATTTTCATCCATAAATGCTCACTAAAGGCCCGGAGTTCACGCCTATTACAAGCATCCCATATTGCTGCTACCTTCCGATTCTGACAAGGTTAAGGCGTTGCAATCGCATGAGTCCGGGTATTTAGAATAATAACATAGATTTATTTATTAGAGCCCAGCTTGAGCCTGTTTTCAGCCAAGACGGTTCTCTCGCCATAGCTAATTAATCTGCCAATTGAGGCCATGCGGCTTTGCCAAGCGGCTATCTGGTAGCTAGAAATACTCTTTTGGTGCTCTAGCCAGAGCATAAAGTTACTATTAAAATCAACTAGTTGATCTTGGGCCTTTTTAACTTTCTCATTGGTGGGAACTTTGGCTAAACTCTCTAGAAGAGTAGAAATCTCTTGGGATTGCTTCTGCCAAGCTTTAAGATCCTCGGGGCTTATTTTAATTAGATTTTGAGTGATGAGTAAATTCCATTCACTTTGGAGTGATTGATAGCGCCAATAGGCCGATTTGAAAGGATGACGATAGGGTATGGGCTCAGCTTTATTTTCTAGGGCTGAACCTTGAGTACGATTGAGGATTTCTTGCAAATTGGTATTACTATTAAATCCCTCAGCGGCAAAGAGAACATAGCCAAGAGATGGCATATTGCGCATCAGTTGAAACTGATCTAGCATTACAGGATCTGGCACTTTGAGAATTCTCAGCCCCGGTATAATCAAAGCCGAGCCAGCGGAGATATTGCCTAGTAGAGGCTGAGTTTTTTCTCCGAGAGAATCAGTATCCATCGCATAGGTCATCACAGTTAACATATCGACCCAGTTGCTGCTGCCCCAAAGCTCCCAATTTTGTTGGATTTTCCAAAGCCGTTCACTGCGCTCATAGGGAAAAACGGCAGCGCTAACTACTAGATCTGGTCTTTTTTCTTTGAGTTGGGTGGAGGCTTTTTCTACAAAGCTATCTACAAGTCCAATACGAAAATTTAACCAGCTATTCCAAAGAGGACTTTTGGGGGTTAATTTGAGCGGATCGACGCCCATTTTATTTTTAAATTGCCAGCGCGAAGATGGACCATAGCCAAAAGAACCATTTACACTTTTAGATTGAAAAGGATAGCGTATATAGTCTAGTTGAATTCCATCAACATCATAGTTGGTGGCAATTTCCTCTAGAAGAGCAAGTAGATATTTTTGAGCTTGGGGATTAGCTGGGTCAAAAAAGGCCTTTTTGTTATGGCTACTATGGTCAAAAAAATCACCACTTCTGCTCAGATTAGCCCAATCTTTATGGCGTGAGAGAACTGGGCCTAGATAAGTTTTGGGCAGGTTCAGTATTTTATTATGTCCTTGATTGGCGGCGGCAAAGATCCACACCCAAGCATGCAATTCCATATTGCGCTGGTGAGCTAGTTTAGTAGCTACAGCTAAGCGATCCCAGCCTCTGGTGAGGGGGTTTTGTTCAGGGGCAATGTGGCTGGGATAAATGGGATAGGAGGCATTGACTGTTTCAAGAAAAACTGTATTAATTCCTGATTGAGCAAGGCGATCAAATATAGTTGCCAAATCTTCTTCGGTTCTGGCATTGACCAAAGTACCACGATCAAGCCAGATTGCTCTGATTTCTGACTGGTTATATCTGGCATCTGTGGGATAGTTGTCCCAGAGAAGGCGTCTAGCTTGTAACCAAACTTCTCTAGCTTGTTTATAATCTCTTTGAGCAACCAGTTGCTTAAAATCTATCAGTTTACTTTTAGATTGAGCAATAGCCTGCTCGGTTGCTGTTTGATTTTTATCAGGGTTTTTGGCTTTAGAGGCAATGAGAATGCTCTCAACCCTGGCAATTAAATTCTCTAATGCCTCTTGCAGAGAGACTATTTCATCGCTATTGGTTGGGGTTGAGTTGGTGATGCGCTGTGCTATGATTAAACCGTGGTTGCGGGCACTAGCAGGTAGCTTGAGCGAGGTTGATGGCAAAATTATACAACTGGCAACAAGCAAAACTTTTTTAAGTGAACTCCAGCGCATAGCAATATCCTTGATTCAATCCCTAAGACAATCTACCACTATGTGGTCTCTAATCTTATAGTTTTGTCAAGATTTTGCTCAAGATTTGTTAACTTAATAATTTTTCCCAAGATTTTTATGAATTTAGTTGAGATTCCCGAAAATCCCACGTTTCCTGCTTTAACCCAGAATCCGCGGATTTTGGTGGTTGAAGATGAAGAAATTATCAGGGATATGACCACTATCGCTCTGCAAAAAGAGGGCTATGATGTTGTCAGTGTCAGTAACGGTGATGAGGCTCTAAAATTGCTCCAGCCAATAGAAAAGCGCCCTCCAGAATCAATTTTTGATCTGATTATTCTGGATTTGATGTTACCTGAGGTTGCTGGTCTGGATATCTGTAGATTGCTGCGCTATCAAGGTAATTTTGTGCCTATCTTGATTACTAGTGCCAAAGTTACTGAACCTGATCGGGTTTTGGGGCTAGATGCTGGGGCTGATGATTATTTAACCAAACCATTTAGTACTAAAGAGTTGCTGGCTCGCACCCGAGCTTTACTGCGCCGTCAGACATTTCATTCTTTTACTAATTCCTTGGTTTATCGTTTTAAAGAGATAACCTTGCTTTCCAAGGAACATCAGGTTTTTCTGCGCGGGCAGCCAGTTAGCCTCTCTCCTAAGGAGTTTCGTGTATTGGAATTGTTCATGGCTTCTCCTCGTAGGGTCTGGTCTCGAGAGCAACTCATTGAACAGATCTGGGGAGTTGATTTTCTAGGTGATACTAAAACTGTAGATGTTCATATCCGCTGGTTGAGAGAAAAGCTGGAAAAAGATCCCAGTCAACCTGAATACATTACTACTGTGCGAGGTTTTGGCTATCGCATAGGTTGATGCTATGTCCTTGCTTATTTTACTTTGTGGCGTTGCAATTGGTTGGCTGATTAGTTACTTAAGCCAAAGGGAGATTAATTTTCAGCTCAAAGATATTCTAGATTCTCTCTCAGATTACCAAGGCAAAAGAGCTGAGCTTTCTATTGCCTCTTTAGTGCGCAGAGAGATACTTTATCTTAAAGAAAAAAACAAATCCTTGCTGAGAGAATCTCAAATATGGCAAGATTTGCTCTTAAAAGCTCCAGTAGGTTACCTGCAAGTTGATAGCAAAAATAATTTGATCTGGTGCAATGAATATGCCAGAAAAACTCTTTCTATTGATCGTTGGCAAAATGGACAGGTGCGTTTACTTTTGGAATTGGTCCGCTCTTCTGAATTGGATCAGTTGATTGAAAAAACTAGAGCTCTCAATGAATCGCTCAACCTTTCATGGGTATTTTATCCAATCTACTACACCACTAACGATCAAAAGATCTCCTTAAAGGCTACCTCCTATGTGTTGGAAAATGGAGATGTGGGGGTATTTCTGGAAAATCAACAAACCCTCAGCAAAGAGCGCAAAAACTGGGAGCGCTCAATGTCAGATTTAATGCATGAATTGAGGACGCCTTTAACTTCTATTTCTCTATTATCTGAAAATCTCTTTGAGCGTTTACAAGGGCAAGATAAAAAATGGTCAGGCTTAATTCTCTCTCAAACCAGCCGTCTGATGACTTTGGTAGGAACATGGCTAGATCTAAGTCAATTTTACGAAGCTCCAAGTCTAAATTACCAAGAGGTTGAGCTACATGATTTGCTTGAAAGTACTTGGCAGCAATTAGAGCCAAGAGCCTCAAAATCAAGGATCACTTTTTCTTATACTGGACCAGAGCAGATTTACATTAAAGCTGATAAAGATAGGCTCATCCAAGTCTTTACTAATCTTTTTGATAATGCGATCAACCATAGTACTCCTGATGGCAAGATTGATGCGCTGATCAATTCTTCTGCTACAACCATAGAGATAGATGTGTTTGATCAAGGCGATGGCTTCTCTCAAGAAGATATTCCCTATGTCTTTGAGCGTTTTTACCGAGGTAGTCACAACAAATCAGATCAAGGAAATGGCTTGGGTCTTTCAATAGTAGAAAAAATTGTTCATGCTCATCAAGGAACTATTTCTGCCCAAAATCATCCCACTACCGGTGGAGCTTTATTAAAAATAACACTGCCAAGAGAGCCTATCTAAATTTTTGACTGAAATATTTTTTCGTTTTTTTTAAACTTTTAAAAGTGCAAATTATACTTATAAGAAGGTCCTTTTTCAGTAATTATTGTTTGCCGTGCAATCACAGTATCCTTTGGAGTTAAACTACTTTCGCCGCGCTCTTAAAGAACTTGAACAAGATGTTTTAAGAATGGGAACTTTAGTTGAAGATTCCTTTCGCTTGAGCCATCGGGCTCTTTTTGAGCAGAATTTCGATGCAATTGAGAAAGTTTCTTTGCTTGATAAACGTATTGATCGCTATTATCGCCAGATCGAGAATGAATGTTCTAGGTTGATGAGTATGCAATCTCCCGTAGCCCAAGATCTTCGCTTTCTGAGCGCCTATATGCAACTAGTGCGTGATTTGGAGCGAATTGGTGATTACTCTAAAGATTTGGCTGAAATAGCAGTGAGATCCTTTGCCTATCCACCTCTTGATTGTCTCAAGGAAATAGAGCAAATGTCACTGCATGCCCAATTAATGCTAGCTAGAAGTCTAGTAGGCTTAGCTGATCTCGATTCTGAAATTGGCAACCAACTCAAAACTTTAGATGATACAGTTGATGATGCCTACAGCAGAATTTACAATAATCTTGCTTTTCAACAGGATATTCAAGGATATGTAGAACCAATATTGTTGATGGGACTAACTATAAGATATTTAGAGCGCATGGCAGATCATGCCACCAATATTGGTAAGAGAGTATCTTTTATAGTCAATGGACCAAAAAAGTAAAATTAATGTTTTTGGCTTAACCTATTCTTAACCTTTTATTGTATAAAATCTCACAAAAAATCTAAAAAGATTAGGTATTTTGTTGACTTAATTTTATAAAAGACATTAGAATAGCTTGCAGAGTTATTTCTCTGAATAATTAACTTATTTTTAGGTGTGAGAGACAAGATATGAAACCATTAGTCAAATCCCTGCCTATGTTGCTGGGGTGCCTTGCTTTGGCAACTGTAGCAACTCAAGCCAAAGCTGATGATAATCTTAACCAAGACATCCTCAAAAAGATTCAGCAGGCTCAGCATCCTCATAGCAAAACCATCGATACAAATTTTGAAAATAATTCTTTTGCTCAGGTTACCAGCGTCAATGAAATACGCGATGTAGCCCCAACTGATTGGGCTTATGAAGCTCTCAGAAGTTTGGTTGAGCGCTATGGCTGTATTGTAGGCTATCCTGATCGCACTTATAGAGGAAATCAACCTTTAACTCGTTGGGAATTCGCAGCCGGTTTGAACGCTTGTATGAATAGCATGGAGCGTCTAATCCGTGAGAATGCTGTCAGTCCTGAAGATGTAGAAAGACTCAAAAAATTAGCCCAAGAATTCAGAAGTGAACTAGCTGCCCTTGGCGCGCGGATCGACAATCTAGAGCAAAGAGTTGCCTTCTTAGAAGATCATCAATTCTCCACTACTACTAAACTTGTAGGTGAGGTGATTTTCAGTATTGCTGAAGCTTATTCTGGTGGCGCTGGAATTGAAGGTACTTACGGAAGTTGGAGAAATAACGGCACTGCTGGTAAAAACTACAGCTTCAGTGACAATGTGCTGTTTACTGACCGTGTTCGTTTGAACTTCTTGACTAGCTTTAGTGGTAAAGATCAACTCAAAGTTCGTCTGCAAGCTGGTAACGGTAACCAAGCTCTATTTACCGCTACAGGAGTACCTGCTGCTCGTCTGGCATATGATGATGGTACTAATAACAATCTAGTTATTGATGATTTATGGTACAAATTCCCGGTCGGAAACTTGACTGTCACCATAGGTGCCAACTCTCTCAACCTAGATGATGTTATGGATACCTATAACCCCTACCTGCAATCTAGTGGAACTGGTTCAGTTTCGCGTGCTGAGCGCTATAACAATTTAGTATATCGCTCCAGCTCTGATGGTACGGGTTTGGCTTTGAACTATAAATTCATCAAAGAAATCAGTTTGGATGCCTTTTACTTGGCTAAATCTTCTACTGCTTCTAATCCCAATCCTACTAAAGGACAAACTAATGGACTTTTTGGTGGTGGTTTTACTGCAGGTACTCAGCTAAACATAGCCCCAGCTAAAGAATTTAAATTTGGTTTGACCTATGTTCACACCTATGATGCAGTTTCACCCAACCTCTTTACTGTAGGAAGTCCTATTGGTAATAATCCTTTCAACGGCGGATCTGTATCTGCTGATAGATTTGGTCTTGAGACAACCATCACTCCTTTTAAAGGATTCAACTTCACTGCTTGGGGTGGTACTGCTCAAGCTCATGGACAGGGCTACATTGGCGGTAATCCCAGCCTCGATATCAACAACCGCAATGGTAATGTCTGGACCTGGAACGCTGCTTTAAACGTTCTGGATTTAGGTATTCCCGGTTCAGTGTTGACCTTCGGTGGTGGTCTACTCCCAAGTGCTTTTGGAGTTGATGGTATCACCAATGCTGCAGGTACAGCCGGTAACTATTTCCCTAAAACCTACCCTGGTAGTGGTTCTCAAGATCGCAACGCTTCCTACATTGCTCAGATCCAATATGCTTTCCCCATTGGAAAGTATATCCAGATCACTCCAGCTATGTATGTGATCTTTAATCCAAACAACTACGGTACCAATAATACCTCTGATAATCTTTGGATTGGGGTAATCCGGACAACCTTTACATTCTAGTTTTTGGTCTGTTTATTAAATATAGGCAGAGAGGGAGATTTTCTCTCTGCTTTTTTTTTCTCTTAAGGCTAGAATTAGTTAAGATTGAAACACTACTGAGGTTTGTTCTAAAGAATTCAATGTTGTTTCATCAGCTCGACTAAAATTATTGTGCTCATGAGTTCTGAAAATTCTGGTTCTGAATTTGAATCGATATCACCTCCCCAGCTTCGTCGTATTGAGTTGAAACAAGAGGAGGGCAGGTATATACTGACTGTCCCTAATCAAGTTATCAATAGTTCCAATCAGTGGCAAGAGCTATGGCAAGAGTTAAAATACTTTCTTCAACATAGTGATCGCAAATGGTCAGCTCAACAGTCAGTTTTATTACAAGCAGGAGATCATCTTCTTGATTCAAGACAACTCCAGAATCTGGCAGATATTCTCAAACAATTTGGGCTTCAACTAGCGGTAATTAAAACAAGTCGTAGACAAACAGCAGTAGCTGCAGCAACAGCAGGCTATTCAGTTGAACAATTTAATCTACTTGTTCCTTTTCCTCTCAGTGATGAGCAAAACAATATTTTAGAGCCTCTCTATCTCAAAGCTACAATTAGATCTGGGGTAGAGATTCGTCATAATGGAACAGTGATTGTTTTAGGTGATGTTAATCCAGGTAGTTCTGTCGTAGCTAGAGGAGATATTATCATCTGGGGTCATCTGCGTGGGGTGGCTCATGCGGGATCCCATGGAGAAAAAGAAAGCCGCATATTTGCATTAAAAATGGAACCTACACAGGTCCGCATTGCTGATACAGTAGCGCGAGTAGCGCCGCCTGATCCTGATGATTTGCAACCTGAAATTGCCTATCTAACAAAAGAGGGAATTGCTCTATCTAAGGCTTTTAGCTTTGAGAAAAATCATGAATTTCAACAATCAACTGGATATTGGTTAGAAACTGTGACAGAATTCCCTAAATTAAAAGTTGAAATAGCAGCAAAATCTTCTATTCTAAATAAAGTCTTAAAGTCTCCTCTTAATCTATATAAAGACATATGAATCGAGTCATTGTGATTACCTCTGGCAAAGGGGGCGTTGGTAAAACAACAGTTACCGCAAATCTAGGAACTGCTCTAGCTAGTCTAGGCCGTAAAGTTGCTCTAGTAGATGCGGATTTTGGATTGAGAAATCTCGATCTGCTCCTTGGACTTGAACAGAGAATTGTCTATACAGCTCTTGATGTATTATCTGGAGAATGCAGTTTAGATAAAGCTCTTGTGAGAGACAAGAGAGTGCCCAATCTGGTACTTCTGCCAGCAGCCCAAAACCGAACCAAAGAAGCCATCAGTCCTGAACAAATGAAGGAACTGGTAGAGCAATTGAAACCGCAGTATGACTATATATTGATTGACTGTCCTGCTGGGATTGAGATGGGCTTTCGCAATGCCATCGCCCCGGCCGATGAAGCGATCATAGTCACCACACCTGAGATGGCGGCTGTTCGCGATGCTGATAGGGTTATAGGATTGATGGAATCTGAGCACATTAAAACAATCAGGCTGATTGTCAATAGAGTTCGTCCTGAAATGATCCAACTCAATCAGATGATCTCAGTTGAAGATATCATGGATCTTTTGGTCATACCCCTGCTAGGAGTAGTGCCTGATGATCAACAAATTATTGTTTCTACTAACCGTGGTGAGCCAATAGTTTTAGAAGAACAAACTAGTCTGCCGGCAACTGCTATCAAGAATATAGCATCTCGCTTGGAGGGCAAAAATGTCCCCTTCTTAAACTTGAAACCCAAGCGTGAGGGCTTTTTCCAACGTATTCTGCGTTTTTTTACTCGTAAATTTTAACGCCTAGACCAATGGAGGTATTAAAAGGAATGTTAGAACGTGTGCTCTCTTGGCTACAGCCTGTTAAAAGTGGAGAAGATGCTAGACGTCGTCTCAAGTTAATCATTGCTCATGATCGAGCCAGCTTGAATCCTGCCATGCTAGAATCCATGCGTCGAGAAATCATGGAAGTGGTCAACCGCTATGTAGAAATAGATTCTGATGCTATGGAGTTTTCTCTAGAAAGCGATCAGCGCTTTACCGCTCTTATTGCCAATCTTCCCATTAAAAGGATTAAATCCTATCCTGGCGAGATTTCTTCTGTGGCCGAAGATGCGTCTTCTTCTTAATCCAATCGACAGCATCAAGTAAATCTGAGCTACTATAGTCGGGTTTTGTGCTGTGTTGATAGTTACCACTGAGTACAGATTCGCCATAGCCGGTTCTCACTAGAATACTAGTAAGACCAGCATTATGGGCCATATCTATATCAGTGGCTTTATCGCCTATCATAAAACTTTGAGATAAATCTAGATCGTGTTCCCATGCTGCGGCAACGAGCATACCGGTATTGGGTTTGCGCCAACTGCTCCAGGCAGAGAAATCTGGATTGGTTCCTCCGGCGGCAGGGCTGAGGTAGGGACAATAGTATATAGCGTCTAATCTGGCGCTGCCTTCTTGCTCTAAAAGTTCAACAAGTCGCCGATGTAGATTATCTACATGTGATTTGGGATAGTAGCTGCGCGCTGGCCCTGATTGATTGGACACCACACAGCAAAAAAAACCCAAATCGTTGAGGGTTCGTACTGCTTTGGCAGCGCCTGCTATAAGTTGAAGATCCTCTATTTGGTGGACGTAACCCACCTCTATATTAAGTACACCGTCGCGATCAAGAAATACTGCAGGTTTAGACACGCCAAATTTCTTTCAATAAAGTTTCTGGTTGGATATCGCCAATTTTACCGGTGGGAGACTGAATGCCGATATAACGATTTTGATTGCTAGGAATTAGTTTGCTGACCTGAGTTGGTCCAAACAGGGCAATAGTTGGTGTGCCTACAGCTATAGAAATATGCATTGGACCACTATCGGTGCAAAGCATCAGATTCGCTCCAGCAATCATCGCTGCCAGCTTGCCCAGGTCCGGCGGAGATGTCACCTTGAGATAGAATCTATTGACTAGAAGCTGTTTTACTAAATTATCATCTTCTGGCCCTTTGATCAGCACTATCGGCAGATCTGGTTGTTTTTGCCTGAGATCATCAATGACAACTTGCCATTTCTCTATAGGATAGATCTTGTCTATTCCTTTTTTTTGGGCCAGTTGACTGGAGCCACCATGAATAATGACATAGCCCCTATCGCCAAGATTGAGCCTTTCTCCTTCTAGTTTTGCCCAGTTGATATCATCTTTGGGAACAACTACTTTTAAAGCAGGAGTAGGGGTATCAATCTGCAGACCTTTGAGCAAATCATGATACATAGAAGCAGCATACTGATCGCTATTGAGCGGAGCAGGATTGTTGATAAACCAGGATTTATCGCTTCTTTGATAACCTACTCTAGTTGATATACCATCGAGCCAGAGAAGAAAACCTACTGCCGGGTTAGTACCTAAAGCTAAGGCAATATCATATTCGCGATCGCGGATGATCCCGAGCAAATTGAGATAGTCTGCTGGGCCATTACGATCTTTATAGTCAAAAAGTAAAACTTCATGCGCCCAAGGACATATCCTATATGCTCCTTTAGAGCGCGGCTCAACAATAACATCAATAATACTTTTAGGATATTTACTCTTGAGCGTCTCAAGAGTGGGAAAGAAGAGGATCTGATCTCCTATTCCACCGGGAATCAGGGCTAGTATGCGCATAGGTCACTCCTTGTTCTAGTTAGCCTTACTGATTTTACACAACAGATGCCAGCTTAATTCTAATCCCAAATAGCTCACTTGGTGTGAGAGATTAAACCCCCAGAGCAACATGGAGAGCTTCGGGAGTCTGTATTTACTAAGTAATCTTTCAACCTGCTCAGACTCAACTATCAGGTGAAGAAGTTCTGCCTGGTTTCTCACTCGATTTGAAGAAAGTGATCGAGTAATTAGGTTCATTCCCGCTTGAGATCTATTAGCATAGAGTTAATCTGGACAATAGTATTAGCCTGAAGCATCTGAATAATGATTATTTATGTCTTAATTTAAGAAATTTTTAATGCCTTGGGTAACTTGTTGCTTAATGGTAAGTTTTTTTTTCTGAATTTTGATGAGTAGACAACAATTCACCATATTTGATATTTCTTCCCAAGAGCGTCAAGAAACTGAAGCAATGGGAACTAAAAAAAAGTTTTGGTTAAAACATTCCGATTTGGGTATCTGTCTTTATAAAAAATGTAGAGAAAATACTGGAGAAGACTGGGCAGAAAAAATTGCCGCAGAATTATGTAACCTAATAAAACTACCTCATGCTAATTATGAATTAGCTAAATTTAACGATGAAAATGGCATAATTTCACCATCATTTCTTTCGACAAAAAACAGTACGTTAACTACTGGCAATGAAATTTTAGCTAAACTACTTTTAAACTATCCAAAAAGTACTGCCAGTCCATCCGAACACACAGTTGATAATATATTCAAGGTTTTTAATAGTTCCGATGTGCTGTTACCTATGGATTGGACAGCGCCAAAAGATATATCTAAAGCTACAGATGTTTTTATAGGCTATTTGCTTTTGGATGCTTGGATTGGGAATAGTGATCGCCACCATGAAAATTGGGCTTTCATAAATCTCCAACAGAAAAGTTACTTAGCCCCGACTTATGACCATGCCTCTAGTTTAGGAAGAACTGAGTCAGACGAGAAACGCTATAACAGACTTACGACTAGAGATGAAGGTTACACTGTAGAGGCTTATACTAATAAATGCAAGTCCTGTTTATATGCTAGAGTTGGAGATACGAAACCACTTGGCACTTTTGAGGCATTTTGTGAGGCAGCCAAACTTTATCCCAAAAGCGCGAATATATGGCTTAATCTCCTCGCTAATGTGTCGCAAGATAGTACCTTAGCTCTTTTTAACCGTATTCCTCAAGAGCGCATCTCTCCAAAAGCTATTGAATTCGCTCAGAAAATACTAGAAATTAACCAAAATAGATTAATTGAGTTTAGCAAAAAAATATGATAAAACAGCTTTTTTTGGCTTGGCAAGATCCTCAAAATCGTAGATGGTATCCTATTGGAAAGCTAACTTTTGATGGTGAAAATTATCATTTTGTTTATACTCATGGAGTTAAAGAAGCTCAAAAAGAGCCTAACTTTCAACTATTACATTCTTTTCCAGAACTAGAGAGAGTTTACACATCATTAGAACTTTTTCCTCTCTTTTCTAATCGTTTAATAAGATCATCTCGTTCTGATTACAAGGAATACATTCAATCCTTAAATATTACTGAGAATGAGGCAGAGCCATTTGGTATTTTAGTTCGCAGTGGAGGACGCAAAGCTACTGATACTCTAGAAATATTTCCCTGTCCAGAACTTGAGCAAGATGGAAAATATCATATTCACTTTTTTGTGCGTGGTCTTCAATACATGCCAAAATATTCTCAAGAAGAAATTCTGAAGTTAGAATTATCAGAGCGCTTATATGTTCTTCACGATCTACAAAATGATTATGATCCAAAGGCTCTTTTATTAAGGACAAAAGGCAATTATAATTTGGGGTACTGTCCTCGATATTTAGCAGAAGAAATTTGCGACTTTTTAGAACAAAATCCCAAATCAATTTATGTTCAAGTTGAAAGAGTAAACTGTGCTCCAACCCCTATACAATACAGAGTGCTTTGCAATATGACGCTGGAGTGCCCAACTGACTTTAGTTTATTTTCCTCTCTTAATTATCAATCAATCATAGAAAATCCTTATCTATCATTAAAAAATAGTACTTCTTCTTTAGTGACACATTGCTATAGCTAATTCTATTAAAAAAGAATTCTGGTTTATTTCTTCTTCGTTCTTAGGCAGTTAATTTTCTCTGTGCGGAAATGACTCCTACAAAAACCCCAAAGCAACATGAAGAGTTCCGGGGCGGGGTTTAGACAGTATAATACTTAGGTGGGTTAAACCCATTTTACTCAAAATCGCTAAATGGGAAATAATTAAAACATGAAACATAATAATCAAACAGAGCTACAAACCAAGAAAATAGATTCCAAAGGACGTATTGTTCTTGGGAAACAGTTTGCTAATCGAGCTGCTATAGTTCAGTATATGGATGATGGCGATATGGTAATCCGTCTTGCTCGTATTATTCCTGAGAATGAAGCTTGGCTTTATGAGAATGAACAAGCACTTAACTTATTGCGACAAGGACTCAAAGAGGCGCAAGATTTAGATTTTAGTTCTAATCCACCAGAGCTTGAGAAATCTTTTATCTTTGCCGCCCAAATTCCTGAAGAAGAATAATGTCTTTTCAAATAATATGGACCAAAACGGCGCAAGCAAGATACAACCAGCTTGAAATGGATGCAGTGAAAGCTTTTGAAGGTCGTAAGGCAGTTGCCAAGAAAAAAATATCTAAGCAAGAGGGGTTGTTTAAACAGGTATCCAAGGCGATTGAGCTTCTTCAAGAGAATCCACGTCACCCAGGACTCCATACCCATGAATATGATTCTATTGCTCATCCTTTTGTCAAAGAGGGTAAGGTGTTTGAAGCTTATGCGCAAAATCGAACATCAAGAGCATATAGAATCTTTTGGTGTTATGGGCCAAAGACAGAACAAATTACTATTATTGCTATTACCCCCCACCCCTAGAGCTCTGTTGCAAAAAATAGAGTCTTCTATTTAGATATGTGATACTATTTGTAGTCTCTATGTTTTCTCTAACCAGGAAAGCAAAAAAAAGAGATTAACTGATTAATCTGTTGGTATTAAAAATACCTCACTTTCCTTACGAGCAATACAGTCTGTCCAGCCTGTTTGTTGGCTAGCAACGATTCCAGCTCCATTATCGCCATGAAAATACTCATAAAACAGGATTAGGTCTTTCCAGTGAGGATCGTTTTGAAATTTTGCAGATCCTCCATAGACTGGCCTATGTCCATTTTTATCTACTAGAAAAATTGAAGTTAATCTTCTTTCTAATTCTTGAACTACCTCATACTCATAAGAGAAACTGTTAGCAGAAAATTTACTGGCATCCAGACAGGTCCGCGCCAGTTGGAATTCCCACCAAACATACCTGAGTATGCATATTACTGAGCAGTTCTTGGTGACGCTCTCCAAATTTTTGGGCTCTTTGGCGAAAGTTAACCAATTTGGCTATGTCTTTTTCTTCAAATATTGCCACTGTTGCTAGCGGGAGCAGGCCTACAACTGAGCACATCGTAAAAGAAACCATCTTCTTCATCCCACATCTCATCATGATGCAGCTTTGCTACAATTCCCAAAAGCTTCTATAGTCTTGATTTTGGACATTATCTAATTAATTTAATTGCTGCTATCAGTGGCTTGTTCAATCAGCAAAGACAAAGCATGTTGCAACTCCTCGGGCTTAGTAGTAGCCGTGCCGAATTGTCGTACTACTAAGCTGGCTGCCAGATTACCTAAAATTGCCGCCTCCCAAGTAGAAGCCCCAGCACATAGAGCCAAAGTCAATGCTGCAACTACTGTATCGCCTGCTCCTGTGACATCAAAAACTTCTCTTTTATTAAAAGCCGGAATATGGAGATGATCTTCATTGGCATGATTAAACAGGCTCATCCCATCTTCACCTCTGGTGATCAATATTTCTTTAGCCTTGGTCCGCCTTAAGATATCAAAGCCTGCGCGCTTTAAACTAGCTAAATCATTGAGGCTATAGCCTACTTCAGCTTCAGCTTCTGGTAAATTGGGGGTAAAAAGAGTAGCTCCTTGATAGCGAAAAAGATCTTTTTGCGCATCGACAATGACCCTGGGATGATTACAAGCGGACTCAATCACAGTTCTACCTAAGACTCCATCTCCATAGTCAGAGCAAACTACTGCTGTGACATTGGCTAACTGTGAGCTGATATATTCGGCTAGATGATTTTGCAGCGCATCGCCTGGTGGCAGGTCTGATTTACGATCTATTCTGACAATTTGCTGGGTGACTGACTGTCTGGCATGGCCAGCAATCCGAGTTTTGGTGACAGTTGGCCTTTCTGGATCTACCAAGATTCCAGCTACATCTATCCCGGATTTGAGAAAAATATCAACTAAGACTTGAGCTTGGCTATCTTGTCCCACCAAACCGACTGCTTTGACCTGGGCTCCTAATTTGGCGAAATTGTAGATAGCATTGGCTCCGCCACCGGGGACTTGTTTGGTAAATTCATGCCGCAAGATCAACACCGGAGCTTCCCGGGAAACTCTCTCAACTTCACCTGTGAGAAACTCATCTAGGGTCAGATCGCCAATGACCAATACTTTTTGATCCTTAAATTGCTCTATAAGAGAGAACAGACGGGGTGCTATTGGCAGTATCTGATCTAGGATGAAATCTTGGGTCATAGAGATGCTATTGCTCTTTCTTGGCTGTAGGTTCTGGAGATGGGGAGCTTGGCTCAGGCTGAACTATATTACTCTTGGGTTGTTTACAGATATCGGGATTATATTGAAAATTAACCTGAGCTAGATAGGGACGAGCTATTGCTGTAGTGTTGGGTACTTGTCTGAGCAGCTGTACTTGCGCAAGAGCCTGCTGATTCAAAATAGGATAGCCAGAACTTTTAATCAGCTCTATTTCAGGTCCAACATTGCCAGTTGAATCTACAACGATACCGATTACCGCAGTTCCTTCTAATCGAGAGCTACAGGCCTCTTTAGGATAATTGCCATCTAGAGGATAGATAATTGGTTTGGATTTGATTTCACCAAAACGGTTACCAGACCATTTGGCATAGTTGACCATAGCATCTTGTTCTGTAGTATTAGAGCCATTGTGCTCAAGCGCGGCTCTATTTTGTTGAATCTCAGCGGTTCTTTGGGCAATCAGCTTCTCTCGCCATTGCTCTTGGGGGGTCAATTGAGAATTAGAAGTATCAAAACTACCAGGATTATTGAATCTTTGAGAGAGGGTTTGGTTAGTTTTGAAGCGTTCATTAATTAAATCATCAGGTTTGGGGGGCTGTTTAATTGCTTCAAATTTGGGGCGCAACTTGGCTTGAGGTAAAGATTCTCTAGCTATTATCTTCTTGTTATTAAAAGTAGGTAAAGGGGGAAGAAGAGTCCGTGCTATTTGTCTAGGATAATAGGGTAAAGGCTTCACTGTTGGAATTGGTGGCAATGGAGGCAGCACTGGTAATGGTGGTAATTTGCTGCTATTGGGTAAAGGAGTAAGTGCAGGCAGCACTGGTAATGGTGGTAATTTGCTGCTATTGGGTAAAGGAGTAAGTGCAGGCAGAGAAGGCAATGGTGGTAAGGTGCTTTTTTGCAACGGTAGAGATACTACCGCATTATTGGCTAGGGTTCCTACACTTTGGGCAGGAACTACATTGCCAGTAGAGAGATTTGGTAATTGGGCTCTTTCAGCAGGAGTTAAATTAATAATACTTACTTTGTTGAAAGCGTTTTTAATAGTATCAGAAGAAGATGAAATAGAAGATATTTTAGGCAGGAATATTGCCAAAATTGCAATATGAGCCAGAGTCGAAAGCAGAAAGGGCAGACTATTTATTGGGGAGATTTTCAATGGTGGCTTGGGATCTGAATACATAGTGGTTTTGCTGCTTCTGCATCACTTCTGGTGTTCATTCTAAAGGATCATTATGGCTAGGTGCAACTGGGCTTTATTCTGCTTTGCCTATTGCCGGATTAATTCTTCCTCTGACATTTTCTAAAGCTGAGATTGCCGCTTGAGCGCCAGCAATGATATCGCGCTCTTGACCGCCTAAATAGAGTCTGCCAAAGCTGCCAATTGCGCTTACTTGCAAGATATTTATTAAAGCTGCTTTCTCGGCTTCATTGGCTGCCAAAGCGGCATAGGCTGCTGGCTGTACTTCTAAAACAAAGAGAGTCTCTCCTGCTAAGAGCATCTGTCCGCGTCTGGAGCGATTGATCAATTGGGCTTGATAGGAATCTATATTGCGAATAATTTGGCTTGAGACTACCTGCGGTTTGAGGCAATCATCAGGATTAGCGCCTAAATAATCTAATATTGCTTTGCCTGCAGCTTTCGTCTCACCTTGGCGATTGGAATGGATTTCCAGAAGTCCATAGAGCCTTTCAACAAAAAGCACACCAGGGCGCACCTGAGCTGACTTGAGGGCAATATCTGTAATGCGATTAATTTCTATCCCAGGTGAAACTTCAATCCAGAGAGAGGCATCACCAGGAACTGGTAAAAAACCAACAGCAACAGTTCCAATATAGGCGGCATGTTGAGCCTGTAGGTTGTCTAGATAGACATAGCTGCGTAATTCGACTCCCAAAGATTTACTTGCCTTGTATTTAGATAGTAGGTAAATTTTATCAGAAATAGGGAATCTAAAGTTTTGTTTACATCAGGCTATTGCGGCTAGGATCTCCCAAAAATGGCTTTACGCTTTTGAGTTTATTAGGATCAATTTCAAATTGCCAATGTTTTGAGAGCTTTTGTAACAGGATATCTTGTTGGTGGCGTAGCTGGTTGATTCCACTGCCGTGATTGAGAATAGCAAACCAAACTAATCCTCGCTCTTTTGTCGGTATAACTCCAGCTAAAGCGCTCACTTCATTGAGAGTGCCTGTTTTTAAGGTAACTCCTGCTGGAATATGGCGCAATTGTAAGGTGCCTTGATGATCTACTCCCGAGACGGGAAAAAGATCGGTTATTTTGCTAGAGCGTTTAGCCAATAGGTTTTCTAAGGTCATCCAGATTTGGGTAATAGCCTTTGGAGAAATACGGTTATTAACGCCTAAACCTGAGCCATTTTCCAGATGAATTTGCTCAGGGCTCACTTGCGCCAATTCTATGGCTGTTTGGACTACAGTTGTCGCACCACCAATAGAATCGGCCAAGCTCTGGGCAATGTGATTATTACTATAGATATTCATCTGTTTGATGATATCTTTGAGGCTCAAGGATTGATGGCGCAAAATAGGCGCTATTTTTGCTGGAGGTTGCTCAGCTAGTATGATCTTTCCTTGAATTGTTAAAGTGGGTTTAGTTTTAACGAGTTTTTGTTCTTGTTTGAGTAGATGGGCAGGCCAGAGGTGATAGTTAAAGGATTTTTTCAAAGCCTCAGCGCTAGCTTGAGGTTTTTTTTGAAAATTCATCGAGAAATTGTTGAGAATAACTAAATTGCCCTGAATTTTTTTGATTCCCAGTTGCTCTAATTTATTGGCCAGGGCTACACCCTCTTCCCAGGTAAAAAGAGGATCTCCTCCACCTGTAATGACTAGATCGCCTTTGAGCACGCCATTTATTACCTCTCCAGTTCTGCCTATTTCAGTAACAAAACGGTGATCTAAATCCAATTTATTGACAGCGGCCAAAGTTGTAGCGATTTTGGTCAAAGAAGCAGCCGCAATAGGTATATCAGATTTAATATTGACTAATTCTGCCCATTGAGAACGGATCCATATTTCCTGTTGGTCAATATTGTAGCCATTTTTTTGAAGATCTCTGAGATATTGGTTAACAATTTTTTCTACTTGGGGGTCTTCTTCGGTCGGTACTGCAAAGACTTGGGCTTGTTGCCAATCGGTAAAAGCAAACACTATCGGCATCTCTACCATAAATAATTCAGAATAATCATCTTTATAAAAATTTTAAACTAGGCAGGCTTTCTCAGAGGTACCCTATCTGTGATAATGGAATCAACATGGCTTTACAATTTTTTAAGACTTGACTCAAAGCCGTATCATAATATACAAACCTAAACCGACAATAAGCATGGTAGCTACAACAGAGAGAGCCAATGTTGGCAAAATCACACAAGTCATCGGCCCAGTTCTAGATGCCGAGTTCCCCAGTGGTCAAATGCCCCGGATTTATAATGCACTCAAAGTAGAGGGAGTAAATTCCTCTGGTCAAACAGTCTCTGTAACTTGTGAAGTTCAACAATTACTTGGCGATAACCAAGTTCGCGCTGTTGCAATGAGCACAACTGATGGACTAGTCCGCGGTATGGATGTTGTTGATACAGGCGCTGCTATTAGTGTTCCTGTTGGTAAAGCAACTTTAGGACGTATTTTTAATGTTCTTGGTGAGCCTGTTGATGAAAAAGGCGCTGTAGATCAAAGTGTACCTACTTCCCCCATCCACCGAGGCGCTCCGGCTTTTACTGACTTGGATACCAAGCCTACAGTATTTGAAACAGGCATCAAGGTAATTGACCTTTTAACCCCCTATCGTCGTGGGGGAAAAATTGGTCTTTTTGGTGGTGCTGGAGTTGGCAAAACCGTCATCATGATGGAATTGATCAATAATATTGCTATCAACCATGGTGGTGTATCTGTTTTTGGTGGAGTAGGAGAGCGCACTCGTGAAGGAAACGATCTCTACAATGAGATGATCGAATCTAAAGTAATCAATGAAGAAAATCTCGCTGAATCCAAAATTGCTCTAGTTTACGGACAGATGAACGAGCCACCTGGAGCTAGAATGCGTGTTGGTCTTTCTGCTTTGACTATGGCTGAGCATTTCCGTGATGCCAACAAACAAGATGTTCTCCTATTTATCGACAATATCTTCCGTTTTGTTCAAGCCGGTTCTGAGGTTTCTGCGCTGCTTGGCCGTATGCCTTCTGCTGTAGGATATCAGCCTACTCTTGGTACTGATATGGGAGATCTGCAAGAGCGTATCACTTCTACTAAAGACGGTTCAATTACTTCTATTCAAGCGGTTTATGTCCCTGCGGATGACTTGACTGATCCAGCTCCTGCTACTACCTTTGCTCACTTAGATGGAACTACCGTTCTCTCTCGTGGTCTAGCTTCTAAAGGTATTTACCCTGCAGTTGATCCACTCGATTCTAATAGTACAATGTTGCAGCCTAGCATTGTTGGGGATGAGCATTACAATACTGCTCGCGCCGTTCAATCTACCTTGCAGCGCTATAAAGAATTACAGGATATTATTGCTATCTTGGGTCTAGATGAACTCTCTGAAGAAGACCGCATTACGGTTGACCGCGCTCGTAAGATTGAGAGATTCCTATCTCAGCCTTTCTTTGTAGCTGAAGTCTTTACTGGTTCTCCCGGTAAATATGTAACCTTACAAGATACTATCAAAGGTTTCCAAAGAATCCTTGGCGGTGAACTTGACTATCTGCCAGAGCAATCCTTCTACCTAGTTGGCAATATCGATGAAGCTATTGCCAAGGGTGAAAAACTACTGGCTAAAGCCTAGAAATAATTGATTGGGCCCTGAAAATGGGCTCAATCTGATTCAATATAAATCAAAATCAAATGAGCTTAACAGTAAAAGTAATTACACCAGATAAGGTTGTTTGGGATCGCCCTGTCGAAGAGGTTATTTTACCTAGCAGAACCGGTCAATTGGGTATTTTGCCAGGGCATGTCGCTATTTTGACTGCTTTGGATACCGGAGTTTTAAGAGTACGAGCAGATAAAGATTGGGTCTCTATAGCAGTCACTGGTGGTTTTGCCGAAGTTGCCAAAGACGAGGTCAAAATTCTAGTTAACACTGCCCAAATTGGTAGCACAATTGATAAAGAAACTGCTCGCAGTGAGTTTGTTGCGGCACAAAGTTCTTTTGATCAAGCTAACAATAGCGGAGATCGCCAGCGTCAGATTCAAGCTGAAGCGGCTTACAAAAAAGCTAGAGCTATCTACCAGGCTACAGGTGCTTTAGTTCAATAGTTTAAATGTTTGGGGCCCTCGATTGGCCCTAAACTTGTTACTTATATTCATCAAGATTTTTAAGCAAAATTTAATATTTTTGACAATTTTGTCTCATAGCGCGAAATATCACTAATCTTGTAAGAAGGAGTCGGGAAAATATCTTACTTTTGAATTTCCCAGCAATTCACCTCCATGTTCAAGTTACTGAAGTCTCTCTTGGTCTCACTGCTGTTTAGCTTTGCTAGTCCTTTGTTTTTAATTGGGATGCTGCTTTTAATCCTCAATGCTCTAGAGCGTGTACCAAGTTTGAGCTACTCGATAGCTGAGGCAAACAAGAATATATTGAGTTTTCTGGCAATCTTTGGCAATGGTTTTCCAGTTTTAGGCGTTTTGGTTATTGGTCTGGCTTGCGCCTTAGTCGGTGGCTTTTTAGAGTTATTTAATATTTTCCAACAGGGTATTAAATTTCAGAACTATTCTAAGAAAATGTGAATAACTTTGCAATTTTGGTACTACAAAAATTGTGCGCAGTTGCCCCGGCATTTTGCCATAGATACAGAGATTTTGACTTGAAAACATGATAAGATTTTTATCATAATACTATTTTTATAGTTCGCAAATATTTGCTCACTATGCAATCTACTTTTTCTACATTTAGAGCCAACCCAACCAAAACAGCAGAAGTTATTGGGGTGGGTCGCTCAGGCATCGCTGCAGCCAGAGTTCTCTCCAAAACAGGTTATCAGGTAGTCCTCAGTGACTCCAACGATAGCCCCAATTTACAAAAACAATCCCAGGAGTTAGCCCAAGAAGGAATTGAAGTTCGTTTAAACTATATACCTACTTTAGATGACGAACAAAAGCCAGATCTTATTGTGGTTAGTCCAGGGGTTCCCTGGGATATCCCCCTTATAGGGCAAGCTCAAAAAAAACAAATTGAAGTTATTGGTGAAATAGAGCTGGCCTATCGCCATCTTGCTCATATACCATGGGTTGGCGTAACAGGAACCAATGGCAAGACAACAACTACAGCCCTAATTGAGGCAATTTTTCGCTCTTTTGGGCTCAATGCTCCAGCTTGTGGCAACATTGGCTATGCTGCTTGTGAGCTGGTACTCAATCAGCCTGAGCAGCTAGATTGGGTAATTGCGGAAATTAGCAGCTACCAAATCGAATCTTCCAGTAAATTATCTCCAACAATTGGGGTTTGGACGACATTCACCCCAGATCATCTCAATCGCCATAAGACAATGGAGAACTATTTCAAGATTAAATCTAGTCTTTTGGATCGATCCAAACACAAGGTTTTCAATGGGGATGATCCCTATTTGTTGAGTAAGATTAACTCTTCAGAAGACATACATTGGACAAGTACTAAAAGGCTACTAGATGATTCTGGCGTTTACATTGAGAATAATTGGATCAGGTCCTTTGGTGAATTAATCATGCCCATCAATCAGTTCAAAATGCCTGGTAATCATAACTGGCAAAATCTCTTACTGGCTGTGGCTGTTGCCCGGCTAGCAAATATCGATAAAGAAGCTATTATCGATGCTATGAGCAATTTTACAGGTGTCATACATCGTCTTGAGAAAATATGTACTATTAGCGGCGTTGACTATATCAACGACAGCAAAGCTACTAACTATGATGCAGCCCAAGTTGGCCTAGAAGCAGTCGAAGGATCAGTTATTTTGATAGCCGGAGGACAAGCCAAAGAAGGAGATGATAAGGCTTGGTTAGAGATTATCAAAGCAAAGACTGCTGCTGTTTTATTGATAGGGCAAGCATCAGAGCTTTTTGCCCGACGCCTGGAGGATGTTGGTTATCTAAATTATGAAAAGATAGACAATATGGAAAAAGCAATTCCAAGATCTTTAGAGCTAGCCAAAGCAACAAAAGCGGGTATAGTTCTTTTGTCCCCTGCCTGTGCCAGCTTTGACCAATATTCAAGTTTTGAGCATAGAGGAGAGCATTTTCGGCATTTATCTCAAAAACTGGCAATGAGCAATGATATCCTAAAAGGTGAGTAGTTAGTTCTGTTTGAAGAGGTAACAATTAAATGCAAGTTAACAACCTAGGATTTATCGCCAGTATTCTATTTGTTTTAGTCCCTACTGTTTTTCTGTTGATTCTTTATATTCAAACTGGAAAGCTAGAGAGAAACAGATAGTTTACTAAATGAGGGTTGGTAGTGATGCCAACCCTGATTATTTTCATAGTATAGGCAGAAGTAAAGTCACAAAATAATAGACCAAAGGGGCAGTAAAAACATAGCTATCTGCGCGGTCTAGGATTCCACCGTGGCCTGGTATCAATTGACCTGAATCTTTAAAACCTGCATCTCTTTTCATCATAGACTCAGTCAAATCACCCAAAAGACTAACAATACTGATTAAAACTCCAAGAAAAAGACCGGTAATCTGCCAATAGGGCCATTGCAGTTCATAAGCTCCCCATTCTGCTACCAGAATGCTACCCAAAATTCCAAAGAGAAAACCTTCAACGGTCTTTTTAGGGCTTATATCCGAAAGTCTGGTTTTGCCAAGCCATTTACCCATGATATAAGCTCCAATATCTGAAGCCCAAATACAACCAAAAGCAACAATCGTAACCGTTAAGGATAAGGGTAAGTCGCGAAAATGATGCCAAGTATCAGGTAAAAGGCTAGCTGTTTTGCTGATGTCTAAACCTACCCTCAACCTGATCCAATAACTGGGTAAATATCCACCGTAGAAAAGACCAAGCAAGGATGTGGAGATATCGGCAATAGTTGCCATTTTTCCCTGAAAGAGCAGATAAAAGCAGATTAATGTTCCAGTAAGCGGAAAGACCGCATCAGCCAAGCTAGGAGAGATGGTAGAGACAAGCAAAAGACAAATTGACAGAAAAATAGTCATCTTTGTGGCAGGGGAAATTCCCTTAGCCCTGACCATATTAAAGTATTCCAACTCACCCAAAAAAACTAGCACAGTCAGTCCCGTACTAAAGTACCATCCTCCAAGAATAATCATAATTACAGCAATTACAATTGCTATAATAGTACTAACAATACGGGGCCAAGGCATAGGCGCAATGGGATAGATTTCAAATGGGCAATTACTACATTCTATGTCGTTAATTCTATATTAATTTGCGCTGAGCAAAAAAATTGCAATAATCAGCCAAGAAGAAGGTTCCTGCATAAATCCAAAGAACCTAGAATCATAAAACTATCATTTAGTATCAGTTTATCACCATGAAAAATACCTTAGTCGATATAAGATGGATACTATTAAACTTTGTAAATAATCCCAATATTATAGATATACAAAAATTTCTTTTTGGATTATCTTTTTTATTTCTTATTTTTACATCGTTTATATATCTAGCACAAAATCATCTTAAATTTATCAAGAAAAATAGGTATCTACTTTCTGATAATATTTTTATATTTTCTATAATTTTATTTATCATAATAGGCCGATGGACTAGTCTGTTGGTCCCCAATGTTAACCCTGATGAATCTCAGTTCATAGCAGGAGCAATTAAACTATTCAAAGATCCAGTTTTTTGGCAATCGGTAGATACCGGAAGCTCTGGCCCTTTAAATATATTCCCGTTAGAATTACCAGTTTATTTAGGAATAAGACTTGAATACGCTTCAGCTAGGTTAGTAGCTATTTTACTTGTTTTTATCTCAATTTTATCACTTTATTATTCGCTCAATATTATCTATAATAAATCAATAGCAAGATCATCTGTTTTTTTAGTAGTAGTTACATTTTCTGTAATGCCAATTTATGATCTCAAATACTATGCTAGTGAATATGTGCCTATAGCGTTGCTTACTTTATCTTTAATGGCAATCTGTTTTTCTTACAGATACCCTAAAAATGAACTTAGAATAGTCTCAGGATTACTATTAGGAGCCATTCCTGTTGCTAAATTTCAGGGACTGCCTATAGCCTTTGCCATAGTTTTGTTGGCCATTCATATTATTTGGAAGCAAAGCCAAGATAAAACAGAATTTTCCAAAAGTATAGTCTTATTAGGCTTATCTTTTTTGATACCATCATTGATTATTTTTGCTTATTTAATAAGATTTTCATTAATTGATGATTTTTGGAAAAGCTATATCCAGCAAAATTTATTAAATTATTCTTCTGGTACTTTAAAGGTGGTAAATAATTCCACAAAATCTTCTCATATTGGAGATCATCTTGGTTATATCTTTAATTTATTTTTCTCAACACGTGTATTATTTTGTTTGGCTGCAGCGATGCTTATTGTCTTAATTCCAATTTTGATATATTTTCAATATTTTAAAATTCAAAAAACCAAAAGATCTAGATCTTTTTATTTAATTTATTATAGTATATTACAATTAATATTCTCTCTCTATGCTGTTCTCAAGCCAGCAAATCAATTCTATCATTACTTACTATTTTTAATAATTCCCTGTGGATTTTTAATTGGTGTATGTTTAGGCGAACTTCAAATCATTGCTATTAATTCTAGCCTAAAAAAATCTTTAGGAAATTTACCTATTAAATTACTAATTAATTTTTTGCTGTATATAATTATAGTTGGTATAGCTCAAGGTTTGTTTTATATCAAATATGATGATCCAAATTTGCTCAGACGAGAACAATTATTAAAGCATTACCATGGTCCTTTGGAAACAGCAATTACCCAAATTATTCATCCTGGTGAGACTATGGTTGTTTGGGGTTGGGCCCCTGAACTTTATGTGGAAACTGCCACAATTCAAGGTGTCAGAGATGCTGTACCTGCAAGTGCAATAATACCTTCTCCCTTGCAAAAATATTACTTAAAAAGGTTTATTGATGACCTTGCTAAATCTTCAGCTTCTGTTTTTGTTGATGCTGTTAGCCCAAAAATGTTCACCTTTCACGATCCTAAAACACAAGAACATGAAGCTTTCCCTGAACTCAATAAGATAATCACTGAGAAATATAAACTAGTTGATAATATTGATGGAGTAAGAATTTATAAATTAAATAGCCCATGAATAGCTCAAAATTACTTTCTCCAGTACAATTAGGTTGTTTGTCCTTGCCCAATCGTGTAGTTTTCTCTCCATTAACTAGAGCAAGAGCTGGCATAGAGCGCATACCTAATAGCCTAATGAAAACCTACTATCTACAAAGAGCCTCAGCTGGTCTAATAATTACAGAAGCTACTGCAATTAGTCAGCAGGCTATTGGTTTTCCCAATACGCCCGGAATTTATAATCAAGAGCAAATAGACGGTTGGCAAGAGATTGTCAGGGCAGTTCACGATAAGGGAGGACGTATAGCCTTGCAGCTTTGGCACACAGGCAGAGCATCCCATTCTAGTTTTCAAAAAGATGGATCTCTTCCTATTGCCCCATCGGCTATTGCTATTGCTGGAGAAGATGGAGTCTACACAGCTACAGGCAAACAACCCTATCAAGTCCCACGTGCCCTAGAAACAGAAGAAATATCCTCTATTGTTGAAGATTACCGTCAAGCAGCAGAAAATGCCCAAAAGGCGGGCTTTGATGCTATCGAGATACATGGAGCCAATGGGTACCTCATTGACCAGTTTCTTCAGTCATGTTCAAACCAGCGCCAAGATCGCTATGGTGGCAGCAAAGAAAACCGGTTTCAATTCCTGCGCGAAATAGTCGAAACAGTTTTGAAGGTTTGGGACCCTAGCAGGATTGGGGTCAGACTTTCACCCAATGGGGTTTTCAATGGCATGGGCTCAGTTGACTACCGTGAGTCTTTCCTTTACTATGCCGAGCAATTAGATTTTTACAAGTTAGCTTTTCTAGATATCATAGATGGTCTAGGCTTTGGCTTTCATGGACTAGGCACTCCCATGATCTTGGCTGAATTTCGTCCATTATTCTCAGGCTCTATCATAGGCAATTGCGGGTATGAACAAGCAAGTGCCGAAACTACCTTAGATCAAGGTAATGCCGATCTCATTGCCTTTGGAAGAGCCTATATCAGTAATCCTGATTTGGTAGAGCGTTTTACTCATAATTGGCCGCTCAATCCACCTAGTGATCCTGCAGTATGGTACTCTGATGGGCCCCAAGGATACATAGATTTTCCTTACTATCAAAGCTAAAGTAAAAATTTATTGAGCAAAATGAGGCCAGGCTTGTAACACTGCGCTACGATAGATATCGAGTATAAGTGTCGGCAAGCTGGTTATCTGTTTAGTTCAAGCAAGATTATCTCCGATATCTCATATCTCTGCATATATTCTGATGAACGGAGACAATATTTTATGTCCATTTTTGTTGGTAATCTGTCCTATCAGGTTACACAAGAAGATCTCAACTCTGTATTTGCTGAGTATGGCTCAGTAAAAAGAGTTAATGTCCCAACTGACCGTGAAACCGGTCGAATGAGAGGCTTTGCTTTTGTAGAGATGAGTAGTCCTAGTGAGGAAGCAAAGGCCATCGAGGCTCTAGATGGAGCTGAATGGATGGGGCGCACTCTAAAGGTCAATCCTGCTAAGCCTCGGGAAGATAGAGGCGGTGGCGGTGGCGGCGGTGGCGGCGGCAACAGACGCTACTAAAAACTAAAGCCTAAATAATTAAATTAAGTAGGATACAAGTCCTACTTTTTTTTTGTATGTTAAGGAAACGGAGAGAGAGGGATTCGAACCCTCGGTGGGGTTACCCCCACAACATCTTAGCAGGATGCCGCTTTCAACCACTCAGCCATCTCTCCCCACTAGCAATTTGGTAATTCTAGCAAGTTTTAAGAACTTTAGCAAGGCCATGTTCATTAGCCTTTCTAGCGATTGAATTTTTGCAAGAGCAAGGCAGCATTTTGTCCGCCAAGACCAAAGCTCAAGTTTAATATATTATGCAATTTGGCTTTGGTAGCATACTTGCTCAAATTGAGGGCAAAGGCTGAATTATTTAGACCTACTGCTGGAGGAACGATCTGCTGCTTGAGCGAAAGTAAAGATAAAGCACAAGAAATAGCCCCAGATGCGCCTAAAGTGTGCCCAATTGCGCCTTTAATTGAAGCCAAATGAACATCAGAGGGAAAAATAGACTCGATGATCTTGCATTCTCTCTGGTCATTGAGAATGGTTCCAGTTCCATGGGTATAAATTAAATCTATATCTTCGGGGAGCAATTCACTATTGTCCAAACATTTTTTGATTGCCAAAGTTGCCACTTGTCCACTTGCCTCAGGCGAGGTCATATGCTGAGCATCACAATTTAAAGCAAAACCCTTTATTTGGGCAAGCGGTTGAACATTTCGCTCTCTGGCAGATTCTAAAGATTCAATTAACAAGATTGCACAGCCTTCTCCTAAAGCTAAGCCATCACGCTGACGATCAAAAGGAGAGCAGCAATGTTTAGATAGAAGTGACATCTGCTGAAAACCAGTGATTGTCAAAGGAGAAATGGGTGTATCTATTGCTCCGGCAATGACCATTTGGCAAGATTTTTGCTCAATAAGTTGGTAAGCTCTGGCAATAGCCCAAATTCCTGTAGAGCAGGCGCTCATTGGCGCTATGACAGGGCCATGACTGCCAATCATGGCGGCAGCTAAATTAGCAGGCTGATAGGGAAACATATTTTCCCAACCGGTAAAGGTTTTTTTGCTTAGTAAACTCTCCCAACCAGCTTGACAAGAGCGGCTAGACCCAATTACTACGCCGCATGTTGGCAAAGGAGCAGAAACTTTAGCGCTCAAGAGTAACTCTTCAATCACCGGGACAATAATCTCAGAAATAGTAAGTGGGTTATCTTGAATCAATCCCAGCGGGTAGGCAGGCAATTGAGCAAAAGGACTAAGGAGTTTTAAGCCAGTTTGATTAGCACAAAGTTGCTGCCATGTTTGTTCTAAATCTCCCAAACAAGAGCGCAGAGCAACACCGGTAATAACTATTTCATTGTTAGAATCCCATGACATGGGCTACAGCATCGAGTGAAGGAGCTATTCCCTTTTTGAATTCATTACCACTGTAGGTGATTGCGCAATCAGCATCTTTTAATCCATTGCCAGTCAAAACACAAACTACCACTGCATTATCTACTATTTTGTTGGCATGTTTGATTACTCCAGCGACTGAAGCTGCGCTAGCAGGCTCACAGAAAATTCCCTCTTTTCCTGCCAATATTCGATAGGCGTTGAGGATCTCTTCATCTGTGACTGAATTAAACTCACCACCACTGGCATCTTTAGCTGCTGTGGCCTTATGCCAGTTAGCAGGTTTACCAATGCGGATGGCTGTAGCTATAGTTTCAGGATTGACAACCGGACGATTGATCACCAAAGGAGCTGAACCTGCTGCTTGAAACCCCATCATCTTGGGTAGTTTAGTGCATTTACCCTCGTTGTAATATTCAGAAAAACCCATCCAATAGGCCGTGATGTTGCCACCATTGCCAACTGGAATAAAAACATAATCTGGCGATTCACCCATGACATCGACTATTTCAAAAGCAGCGCTCTTTTGTCCCTGCAATCTGTAAGGATTAACAGAGTTGACAATAGTCACTGGATGGCTCTCGCCTAGATTTCTCACAATCGATAGAGCCTGGTCGAAATTACCATCAATTCCAATGACCTCGGCTCCATAGAGAAGAGCCTGAGCTAGTTTACCCATTGCTACTTTAGTCTGAGGAATAATCACAAAAGCTTTCAGACCAGCTCTAGTGGCATAGGCAGCGGCAGAAGCAGAAGTATTGCCAGTACTAGCGCAGATTACAGCTTGAGCTCCATCTTCTTTGGCTTTCGAGATGGCCATGGTCATACCGCGATCTTTAAAGCTACCAGTGGGATTGAGCCCATCATACTTAATCAAAACCTGAATACCACGCCCTATCAATGAAGAAACATAGTTGAGCGGAATCAGTGGCGTACTACCTTCTTTGAGGGTGACAATTGGGGTAGCTTCCGTTACAGGCAAATAGGCAGTATAGGTCTCAATGATCCCTTTGGTACAAGATGGAATATTTAACTCCAGCCTAGATGTATTGATGTGTGAGGCAATATCATGTATTTGAGGTTTCATAGAGGACCAAATTTAAAAATTATTTAAACTAAACTACTATTTTAACCCCAAGCTGAGATATCCTTCTACTAAAAAATCAGCTCCTATTTGAGTTAAAGATATTTTTTCTAGATTGATAGCATCATTCATCATGCTTAAACCAAGATCCGCAATTGGACTAGGGGCTTGAGTTCCACCTATAATTTTAGGCGCAATAAAGGCTAAAATTTTCTGAATCGCTCCATCTTTTATAGCGGCAGCAGCCAATGTAGGTCCGCACTCCCAGAGCACTTTTGTTAGACCTTTTTGATAAAGCCAACTCATTACCCCTTCAGGGGTGAGATGGTTCAATTGGATAATTTCCAAACCACAACCAACAAGATAATCAAGCGCGTAGGGGTCACAGTCAGCTTGAGTGAAAATTAGGGTTTTAGCTTCTTGCTGTTGCCAAAGATTAGCCTCTAGAGGCAAAGAGAGGCTTTTTGAAAGGACAACCCTCAGGGGATTATTTTCTGTTACCTGATGGGTGGTTAAATGTGGATTATCTAGTCTTACTGTATTGCCACCAACTATCACTGCATCACAAGTAGAGCGCAAATGATGCACATAAGAGCGAGATTGACTATTGCTCACCCAAGCGCTATGCCCAGAAGCTGCGGCGATCTTGCCATCGAGGGTCATGGCATATTTGTAAATACCAAAAGCTCTTTGATAAAGACTGCGATGAATAAAAGCTTCATTGAGATTTTCAGATGCAGTTTGCTCAACTCCCACAACAACTTCTACCCCTGCTGAGCGTAACTTGGCTATACCAGAACCAGAGACTCGCTTATCAGGATCAACCATACCCACTACGACCTTGGCAATTCCTGCCTTTAAGATAGCCTCAGTGCATGGTGGCGTACGCCCATGATGGTTGCAGGGCTCCAAATTTACATAGAGTGTGGCACCTTGGAGATCACCATTGGCGGCGGCCTCTATTGCCTCTACTTCAGCGTGAGCTTCACCCGCTTTATGGTGATACCCTTCCCCTACAATTACTCCATTTTGGACAATTACAGAACCAACTAAAGGATTGGGAGATGTTTGACCAGCGGCTTGGCCCGCTAAGACAAGACAACGCCGCATCACGGCGCTGTCAAAATCACTATGCATAGAATATAAAAAAACTAAGCAGAAACAGGATAAACGCTAACTTTGCGTCGACCACCTACTTTATATTCAAATTTAACAATGCCCTCAGCTAGAGCAAAAAGAGTGTCATCACTTCCTCTGCCAACATTGTTGCCTGGATGAATTCTCGTACCGCGCTGACGAATAATAATACCACCTGCTTTTACAGTCTGACCGCCATAGCACTTAACTCCAAGACGCTTGGAGCGTGAGTCGCGGCCGTTACGGGTACTACCTGTTCCCTTCTTATGAGCCATTTTCCTTTCCTATTTATTTTGTAACTTCAGCAGTTGCTTCAACAGCCAAAGCAGAACCATTGAGGGAGATAGAGTTAATCATCAATCTGGTGATTTCTTGACGGTGACCACGCTTTTTGCGGGTCTTTTTCTTAGGTTTCATCTTGTAGACTAAGACCTTGCGTCCACGATAATGCTTAACTATAGTGCCTTCAACCGTTGCTCCCTCTACAAAAGGAAGTCCCACAGTAACTTCTTGCTCATGACTAACCAGCAGGACTTTATCTATAGTATAAGTACTCTCTGGATCTAGATGTAGCAGTTCTATGTCATAAAAACGACCGGGCTCTACCCTCAGTTGTTTTCCCCCAGTCTCTACAATCGCGTAGGTCATAAATTTACCTCATTATTATCCCGTACAGGTAGCTTAAACAGCTTTTGTTTATACCTGATCCGAGCGACAATTTCTCATCTTAACTCTAAAGGGTCAAACTTGGCAAATTTATTTGGTATTTATTCCTCAGATTTAAATTCAATGTGATTAAACAAAGTAGTCACAAATGAAAAAAGCAAGAAAGGGAGAGAGAGAACCAAAACAATACCGACAGTTGCCAAAGCATAGATCTGCCTAGTACTACTCCAGAGTGCCAAAGTGGTAGCCAAAGTAATAAATATCACTATCAGCCAAGCGATGATTTGACCATAGATATCGCCAAAGGTCAAAGTACAGACCATTTTGTATTTTTGTATGTTACTCATTGTCTTTCTAAGTTCATTGCAGTTAAAGTATCTTCCTTTCCTTTTAATCGAGATCTGCAATGATTTCTCAGCTTTTGTAATAGCTCTTCACAAATCACCCAAAAAAGCGTTAAGAAAGTTCATTTTTTGCAAAAATCATCCTCTTTTTCTGCTCAGCCAGGGCCTGTTGAAGCTGCTTGTGGTTGATTAGTCCTTTTTCTAAAAGTATTTCACTAATTCTTGCATTCTTATCTCCTCTATTTATTATTTCAAGTGCTTCTTCAAGATCTTCTGGGGATATCAATTTTTTTTGCAGGAGAATCTGACCAAGTGGAACATTATAGTGAGCGTAATTTGCCTGTTCAAAGGGACATCTATAGAGACCAAGTTTCTGCTTGCCAATCAGCCAGAAAAAAGGTAAAGACTCCACTAAATATCTTTTCCACATACGTCTTGGCTCAGAAAGCAACCGGTGAAACCATTCCAGTCCCACTTCGCTCATCCACTTGGGAGCGCGTTGCTTGTTACCAGCTTCAAAATCAATAGTTGCACCTAGAAGTAAAATCGTCTTGATTTTTTTTAGTTGAGGGCCATACATAGCTATCCATTTTGCCTCCTTCGGTGAGCCTAGTCCAATAACCAGAACATTAGCTTCGGACTGGTTGATAGCTTGAATAGCTTTTTTGCACTCTTGCTCTGATGTATCAAAACCCATTGGAGGAGAATAAACATCTACAATGATCGATCTGCCAATTTTTTGATTAATATTGCTTTGAGCCTTTTGAGCGACACCTTCGGCTGCTCCTAATAAAAATATCTTGATATCTTCATTGTCTTTGTAGTATTGACAAAATGCGGGTAAAAGATCAGAACCAGAAAGTTTTTCAATAATCGGTGTACCCAAAAATTTCGCGGTATATATGAGTATTTTGCTATCACATACCCGATAATCCGCCAATTGGCAGGCTCTATAGAACTCAGGGTCTTTCTGCAAAATCATCAACTGTTGCACATTAGGAGTTATCAAAAGACCTCCTTGACCAAGTTTCTCTAACAACTGCTCTTGAGTGAAATTATCTATATCAACATTGAGAATAGTTACTTTTTGGCTCATTTTTTGGTTCATTCTTTTAACCTTACTTAAGAAACCCTACCATTGAGGGAAAAATATATTAAAAATACGCCCATCAAAAAACGATAGACAACAAAAGGCCAAGTACTATATTTTTCTAAATAACGCAGCAGAAAAAAAACGGCGCAAAAAGCTGAGATTGTAGATACTAAAAGAGCAAAGCCAAGCATCAACCAATCACTTCCGGTTAATCCAGCTTTGAGCAATTCATGCAATTGTGAGGTCCCAGCTAAAATAATAGCTGGAATACCCAAAAGGAAAGAAAAACGAGCCGCAGTCTCTCTCTCCATCCCCAAAAAAAGACCAGTAGTCAAAGTTGAGCCAGAACGTGATACCCCTGGAATCAAGGCAAAGGCTTGGCCAATTCCAACCAACAGCCCATCTAGAAGAGTAAGTTTTTGAAAATAGCGCTGCCTGATACCTTTCCACTCGGCTAAAGCTAATAGAGCTGACATAGCAACTGAGGCAATCCCAATGACCAAAAGTGAGCGCAAAGGGGAATTGCAAGAATTTAACGTTTTCTTGAGTAACAAGCCAGCTACTATAATTGGCAGAGTTCCTACAATGATTCCCATTGTCAAACGCAAGGAAAAAGATTTACTATTTCCTTCAATTAGAGCGCTCACCGACTCTCGAATTAGTTTATTGATATCACGCCAAAAATAGGCTACAATCGCAGCTAAACCAGCCATTTGAACAATTGCACTAAATATAGAGCCAGGATCAGGCCAGCCCAAAAGCCCAGGAACGATCCTCAAATGCGCAGTACTGCTGATTGGAAATAATTCAGTAATTCCCTGCACAACCCCTAAGACAAACAGTTGTAGCCAATTTAAACTCCGAAAACCTAAATCTACTCCATCTTTACAGGACTCAGCAACGGCAGCTAAATGAAATGCAGGGAAAAACATGAGGTTCTTTATGATATATACAATTAAACAAATTATAATTGAAAAGGTCTATTTTTTATGAATATTTCTTTTATTAGGTTTCTCCATAACTCCTGCCAATAAGAGGCAGATGATACCTAAATTGATACAGATATCGGCAATATTAAAGATAGGAAAATGAATGAGCCGAAAATCTAGAAAATCAATGACATATCCTTGAATAAAGCGATCTAGTCCATTACCCATAGCGCCAGATAATATCAAACCATAACCAATCTGCTCTATCATTTTTAGCTTATTTCCAAAGTAAGCAAAGAGCATTAAGCCTAGACTAACCAAAAAAGAAAGCCACTTGAGCCAATTTACTCCCCCTTGAAATACACTCCAAGCAGCTCCAGTATTGACAGTATAGGTCAGATGAAATATACCCGGTAATAGGGGAAATGTTCCTTGAGGGAAATTTTTGATAATCAATAACTTGGAAATCTGATCTAGAAATAGTCCTGCTAAAGCAATTAACCAAAAAAACTTATTTTTTAACATCACTCTAATAGAACAAAACGGACCTAAGCAGGAAAGAGATTAAGGCAGTGATACAGATAATTACAAACTGTCCAGGTAGGGATAAAAATGAATAATGTCGCAGTAGCTCGGGTAGGGCTGAAATTGCAGGACTTCCAGTAAATATGGAAATCAATATTAGGTAAATGATCCCGACAATATGGATGACAACTAAACCACAAAAAGTGCTAATAGCTAAATTTTCTAATGAATTACGCCGCCTAAAAGCCAACCAACCACATAGCCCAGCCCCTGGCACGAACCCCAATATATAACCAAAAGAGGGTTCTCGCCAATAATCTAAGCCTCCACCTTGAGCAAATACAGACAAAGAGGTCAAACCCAAAATCAAATAAGCTATTTGGGCCACTATAGCTGCATCTCTACCTGCTAGACAGCCGGTTAACAACACAGCCCCAACTTGGTAGGTCACCCCAAGATAATGCTTGGACAGACCACTGCCCCAATCTGCGGGTATAGCAATCACTGAAGCTTGAAAAAATGTGCTGAATATAGTTAGCATCAAGCCAATGAAAGGCCAAATACATTGTGCTAACCAAGGAATTGGGGCGGCAGCAGCAATGTCTTTTTTTGGCCTGCGTGATGGAGCGCTGCTCGGAGCTCTTCTTTTTCTACGTTCTCTTTTGGTATTCACCCGGAATAGGCGCCTCCCCCCCTTCTAATCCAAGTGAGTTGAGAATTTTATAATCTTCTTCAGGGGGCTGGCCTAAAGTTGTCAAATAATTCCCAACAAGCATGGCGTTAATACCAGATTCTAGGCCTAGGTTTTGTAGCTCTCCCATGACGACCTCTCTGCCGCCGGCATAGCGCAGAATCTGCTCTGGTAGTATAAAACGAAATATAGCAATTGACTTGAGCGCTTCGTAGGGATCTAACCTTTTTTGATTGGCTAAGGGAGTTCCTTCTCTTGCGTTTAATAAATTGAGGGGAACAGATTCAACTTCCAGTTCGGCTAGAGCAAAAGCCAAATCAATCCTATCATCCCAGCTTTCTCCTAAACCGATAATGCCACCACTACAGGCTTGGATACCGGCTTTTTTCAGATTTTTGATGGTTTCAACTCTATCTTGCCAGCTATGGGTAGATACAATATTTCCAAAAAAAGAAGAGCTAGCTTCCAAGTTATGGTTGTAGCGGGTTACTCCTTTTTCTCTTAGAGCTAAAGCCTGTTCTTGCGTAACCTCGCCTAAAGCGCAACAGGGCTTAATATTTGTCTGCTCTATGATTTTTTCGACTGTTTCTAGTATTGTGGCAAAATCTTTTGATTTGACATTGGCGTATTTAGGTCCTCTGCCTTGGCTAACTAGGCAAAATCTCTTAGCTCCTGCCGCCTCAGCTGCTTTGGCTTGGGCTATTATCTCTTCAGCACTTTTGAGTCCATATACTGGAGAATCGGGATTAGGATGATGGGAAGATTGGGCACAAAAACCACAATCTTCAGAGCAGTTTCCCGACTTGACATTGACTATACTACAAAGATCTACTTTATTACCGCAGAGAGCTTGGCGAATCTTATTAGCAGCTCTGCATAGCTCTAGAATATTGTCCTGCCCCTCTATTTTACTCAATTCGATCGCCTCGGCTCTCGAAATCCTATAGCCTGAAATTATACGCTCAGCCAATTGATCTAGGCGAGTTATAAGATCTTTACTAAGAGATACCACCATAAGCTTATCTATATAAAAAGTTAGTTAATTTTAGCATCAAAGAAACAACCTATGTTGCAAAGATGGCATCTGTCTGCGAACTCCTTGTAAGCGCTCTGGGTTAATTTCGGCAATAGACATACCGATTGATTCGCCAGCATCATCTAGAACCAGACCCCAGGGATCGACGATCATGGCATGTCCGTGGGTATATCTTCTTTCGTAGTGATTTCCAGTTTGTGCTGGCGCTATAACATAACAGGTATTCTCAATGGCTCTTGCTCTTAGGAGAACTCTCCAGTGATCTTTGCCCGTATAGGCTGTAAAAGCAGCAGGTACTACCAGTATCTCAGCCCCTTGAGCTGAAAGATATCGATAAAGTTCAGGAAAACGGACATCGTAACAGATTGACAAGCCTATATTGCCCAATTTCTCGGAAGCTATAACTTTGGGCAACTCTTTACCAGAGACTACTGTATTGGATTCACGGTAGGTAATTCCATCTGGTACATTCACATCAAACAGGTGAGCCTTACTATAGCGGCCAAGCTCTTGCCCATTTTTGTCAATTAAAACCGCGGTATTATGAACTTTGCTAGGTTCACCATCGACTAGTGAAGGGAAACCACCACCTAAAAGGGTAACTTGAAAACGCTGCGCCATGGTTTTCAAAAACTTTTCGGTCTGATTGGCAATTTCCGCGGCCATACCAACTTTTTCTTCTTCTTTGCCCAAAAAAGAAAAGTTCTCTGGTAGACCAATTAATTCTGCGCCGCGACGAACAGCTAGCTCAATCAAGTCCTCTGCTTGTGTCAAGTTATACTGTAAGTCTGGCTTACTAGTCATCTGGATAGCGGCCGCAAGATAGGGTTTCATGCAATAACTTAATTTCTCAATAGTTAATCATTCTACCCCAAAACTGCGGCCAGATGAGCCTGTTACGACTGCCACTGAGTATGGAAAAACTCACCTCTGGGCCTGTCGATTCTCTCGTAGGTATGAGCGCCAAAATAATCGCGCTGAGCTTGAGTGAGGTTTTGGGGAAGTCTCTCTCTTCTATAGCTATCAAAGTAACTTAAAGATGCGCTAAAAGCTGGAACTGATATTCCCAAATTATTAGCTAAAGAGACAACTTCACGCCAAGACTGTTGACGATCTAATATGCTCTGTTTAAATTCAGGTGCTAACAATAAATTAGCTAGATGAGGATCATCTTGGAAGGCTTTTTTGATTTTATCCAAGAAACCCGCCCTGATAATACAGCCACCTTTCCAGATTCGTGAAACTTCCGGCAAATTAATATTGTAATTGAAATCACTAGAGGCTTTGGCAATCAAGGCCATACCTTGAGCATAAGAGCATATCTTAGAGCAATAAAGTGCATCTCTGACTTTAGGAATAAAAGAGGAGATATCTCCTTCAAATTTAGTACTAGGGCCTGTTAACTGCTTAGAAGCACTTGTTCTTTCATCTTTGATCGATGAGATATTTCTGGCATAGACAGCAGCATACATAGTAGGTATAGGAACGCCTAGCTTTAAGGAGTTAATAATCGTCCATAAGCCAGTTCCTTTTTGGCCTGCAGCATCAACAATCATGTCGATCAAGGGCTTTTGGCTTTGGGGATCTATATAGCTGAAAATATCAGCTGTTATCTCAATGAGAAAGGAATTGAGCTCTTGAGTTTCGTTCCATTGCTTAAATACTTCATGTAATTGCTGGTTATTGAGTCCTAGTCCATTGGCTAGAACATCATAAGCTTCAGCAATCAGCTGCATATCACCATATTCAATGCCATTATGTACCATTTTTACATAGTGACCAGCTCCACCAGGACCGATAAAGGTAACACAAGGTCCATCATCAACTTGGGCAGCAATCTTAGTCAAGATAGGTTCTAAATCTTTGTAGGCACTTTCAGTACCACCTGGCATGAGACTAGGTCCATGCAGCGCGCCTTCCTCGCCACCACTGACTCCCATACCAACAAAACCTAGTCCGGTTGCTTCTAGTTCCTTGGTGCGTCTTTCTGTATCTTCATAAAGTGAATTACCACCATCGATAATCATATCTCCTGGCTCTAGCAGGGGTTTAAGCTCTTGAATCACACCATCAACTGGCGCACCTGCTTTGACCATCACTAGGATTTTACGTGGACGCTCTAGAAGTTGTACGAATTCTTCTAGGGTAGAGGCAGCCTTGATATCTTTACCGGCTCCCTTTTCTTGCATGAATGATTCTGTCTTGGCAAAGGTTCTGTTATAGACTGCAATGGGAAAACCACGGCTTTCGACGTTTAAAGCCAGATTTTCACCCATCACTGCTAAGCCAATTACACCGAAAGTTCTCTGAGTCATGGTTATTTCACTATTGATTCATCCCTTCACTTCTAGGTTAATTGCTTAAAAGTGATCTTGCTCTAAAGAAAATCTAAAATATTTGGGCTATCTGAGATCTAAAGTTGCATTTTCTCAGTTTAGTTGCATATGTGTATACTACCAAACTGAGAGATTTTAAACTAGAACACAAAGTTATTCAGGCTGTGCAACTGATTCTCGCTCACTCCTTTAACAAAGATAAAGTTGCGGGCAATATCTTTAGTACCTAAACCATCATTATCTAGGGTTACAAAAGTGCCGCTAGCTATGTGTTTAAAGCCCACATAATGATCTGCGATAGGATCACTGCCTTGGTAATTTAAACTATCTAACACTTCTCGCAAGTTAATTACATCCTTACCAGTTTGGAAGTTGGTGATGATACTACCTGTTTCAGTTGCAGAAGTATAAGTAAACTCATTAACCAATCCAGCATTACCTGTAAGAGTATCCCCGCCACCTAGACCTATTATTTGGGTTGCTTGACTACTACCTGTCAAAGTATCTTTTAAAGGAGTACCAACTACTGTTTTTAAGGGAGAATTTGTTATTGCTAAGTTGACTTTAATTACTCCATTAACAGAAGCATCTGAATCCCCCCTACCGCCATCTTGGAAGTTGAGCTTAACAGTTTTAGTCCCATCTGAGTTGTCGCTAATTACAACCCCAGTACTGCCATTATTAACAAAGTTTACCCATTTTCCATTAGCATTTTGAACATAAATTCCATTAGCTTTAGGATCTCCAGTGACGTTGAAAGATAGAGTTGCTTGGCCATTTTTATCGGCTGTTACATAGAAATCAAACTCTCCTGTAGTGTTGCTTAAGGGATTTACTGGATCAGTAGGTAAAGCTACCGTAGGAGTAAGCTCATGAGTCCACTGTCTTACTAGAGAGCCATTAGTATCTGTTAGCGCAACAGACCAGCTTGAAATTGGGGTAGAGCTTTCTTTAGTGATTGCCGCTTCTACTTGGAATTGTTGTTTGCCAGTATAGATTTGGTTTTGTGGTAGCTCTACAGTGATTGTTTTGCTAACTTGACCTGGCTCGAAGACTAATTGTCCTGCTGCTGCAAGATAATTTAATCCAGCTTTGGCTCCTTGGTCTATGGTGAAATAGCGCGCGGCTAGATATTTACTGGCATCTCCTGTACGAGTTAACAGGAAGTTAACCTTGCCATCTTTTTCAGAGACTGTCGGATTGGTTATGTGGATCTGTGGGGGTAGATTGTTACTTGAAGTAGTAGCAGTTTGGGTAGAAACGTCAGAGACAGCCTGTGCTGCTACTGTTGCAGTTGGAGAAGCTAGGATTGATTGG
>CAISPN010000014.1 GCA_903887375.1 uncultured cyanobacterium | reverse complement strand
GTCTTATCTGACCTGCCCAGGTTAAGCCCAGGGATTTCACAGATAACTTAATAAACCACCTACGCACCCTTTACGCCCAGTAATTCCGATTAACGCTTGCACCCTCCGTATTACCGCGGCTGCTGGCACGGAGTTAGCCGGTGCTTCTTCTGTGGGTAACGTCCAATTACATGACTCTTAATCTCGTAATCCTCCTCCCCACTGAAAGTGCTTTACAACCCTCAGGCCTTCTTCACACACGCGGCATTGCTGGATCAGGGTTCCCCCCATTGTCCAATATTCCCCACTGCTGCCTCCCGTAGGAGTCTGGGCCGTGTCTCAGTCCCAGTGTGGCTGTTCATCCTCTCAGACCAGCTACTGATCGTCGCCTTGGTGTGCCTTTACCACACCAACTAGCTAATCAGACGCGAGCTCTTCTTTTGGCTATAAATAATTTCACCTTGCGGCACATCGGGTTTTAGCAGCAGTTTCCCGCTGTTGTCCCCGTCCAAAAGGTAGATTCTCACGCGTTACTCACCCGTCCGCCACTAATCTCCGAGGAGATTCGTTCGACTTGCATGTGTTAGGCAGACCGCCAGCGTTCATCCTGAGCCAGGATCAAACTCTCCATTGTAATGTTTTGTTTGTTTGGCTTTTTTGCTTTTATCTCTTCCCATATGGAAAGAGATGTGTTATTTTATTAACAAGGATTTAAAGCTTTGTATGCTTTAAGGCTTTCAAACTATATTTTTTTATCGAGGTGCGGACTGCGCTTTGCGGTTCGTTTCGTTTGTTTCGTTCATCGCGCATTTATCAATGTAATATCTTTTCCTTGGACTGTCAACCCCTTTTTCTATCTTTTTTTTCTTCTCTCTCACCCCAATCCCCTCAAACCCTTTCTCTTCACTCTCTTTGGGTTTTGAAAAATTTTTAAATATTATTTTTTAGAGCATTTTACTAGTTCAACTCTACGCTCTTTAGCTGAGATAACTTCAAATTCTAGATTTTCATAGGATATGGTTTCTCCTACTTCAGGAATCTGTTGCCACTGATAGAGGAGAAATCCCCTCAAGGTTTGGTATTCCTCTGTAGCTGCAATATTGACTGCAAATAAATGATTAAATTCTAACAGGTTAATTTGGCTATCTAGTATATAAGTATTTTGATCAATTTTCTCTAGAATAAATTCACCGGTGGGATTGATCTTTGACTTGCTTGAGAGAATCTCCTGCAAAATATCATCTAGAGTAACCACCCCGGCCATTTCACCAAACTCATTGACCACAATTGCCATTTTCCTACGTGAACCTTGCAACAGGATCAACAGATCACTCAATGGAGCAGATTCTGGAATTAAATTGGCTTTTTGAATCAATGGGACAATTGTACGATTAAAATCTGGTGGATTCGCACTCAGATATGGAGCGATGCTTTTAAAATCAACTATCCCAATGATTTGCCTATCGCCTTGATCTAATACCGGATAATACAAATGACCGCTTTTAGCAACAAGTTCAAATAATTCCAGCAACGTTGTGTCTTGTTTGAGGGTAGTGAGCAGATGGCGAGGGGTCATAATCTGATCAGTAATAATATTGCCAAGTGCAAAAATATTACCCAATAATTCGCGCTCTTCTGTTTCTAAACCAGGAGATTCAGTTTCAGTAGAAATGATCACTTGCAGCTCCTCTGAACTAATTTGAGAAGTCCAGAGATCTTCAACCTTGGGAATATTTAATATATGCAGTATCGCATCTCTAGAAAAATTGAGCACAGTTAAAAATGGTGCTAAAATTCTAGCAACCATCCTAACTGGAGCTGCCAGAAAACTTGCCAATACCTCTGAATATTGCAAAGCAAGTACTTTAGGACATAATTCACCCAGAACAATTTGTAAATAGACCAATAGAAAAAAAGAGCAGCAAATTGCCAGCGTATTTAGAAGTACACTAAAATAATCCCCAGGGAAGGGAAGATAGGAGAAAAAAATCTTAAAAACGTTGACAAAGGCGCCTTGGCCTATCCAGCCTAAAGCTAAACTGGAAAGGGTAATCCCCAGTTGAGTGGTAGAAAGAAGATTTTTGAGGCTTGATTGTAGATGTTGTACCTGAAGGGCACTTGAATCTCCCATTTCAACCAATTGGCGAATCCGCGAGCGCCTAACGGAGATTAAAGCAAACTCGGCTGTCACAAAAAAAGCATTTATCCCAATTAAGGAAAATACCAACAACAGTCTTGATGTTAATTCAGATGGCGTCATTTCCACCAATAGCTATTTTTTAGCTTGATTTGTGTTGTCTTTGTTTTGGTTATTTTCTTTCTGATTGGCAATATAGACTCTCACCGTTTTGAGAATTTTTTCCTCAGGGTAGGGAGCGAATTCCTTTGGCGAAGTACTCAAGGAAGTATTGTTTTTGTTTATTTTTTTGCTGAGGTTCATATCTAAGGTATTTACTCCTTTGAGTGATGCAGAACCAATAATAAAACTCCATATTCCCGCCACCAGCATTGTACCAAGCATTGTATAGAGTACTATTGAAGGCCTATTTCTGTTTGAGACTAATTTTTTAAATTGCATAAAAAGATGAGATATGTTAATTTGATGATAAAGATACCAAGATTGGCCGAGCGGTTGAGGCAACGAACTCATAATTCGTGCAAGGCAGGTTCAACTCCTGCATCTTGGATTACTTCATTTGCATTTTTTTCTCTGACTTGATGTCGCGAGTAGAAGAGGCTTCAATTTCAGCATCAAGCAATGTCTGTCCAGTTGCTGCGAGATAGACATCATCTAGACTTGGTCTAGATTGAGCAAGGCTAAATACAGGAAAGCCTATCTCACTTAGAGATTGCTCAATTTGCGAGAGAGCATTAGGCTGCGATTTAATAACCAAATTGAGAGAATTTCCTTGGGCAGTATTGATGATTGCTTCTTCCACAAATGGTAAATCTTTTAGATGATTTTTGGCGATATTTACCTCTTCTAAAGGAGTAAATTCCCTAATTTTTAAGGTGACACGGTCACCACCAACTTTTTGCTTCAATTGGCTTGGTGAGCCTGAAGCTATGACTTTTCCTTTATCGATAATCACCAATCGATTAGCTAGAGCATCTACTTCTTCTAGATAATGACTACTGAGCAAGACAGTGGTGCCATCTTGAGCGATTTTAGTAAGTAATTCCCAGATAATTTTACGACTTTCAATATCTAGTCCAACAGTTGGCTCATCTAAAATCAGTACCTTAGGATGGTGGGCAAGACCTGCTGCTAGATCTAGGCGTTTTTTTAAGCCGCCTGAGTAAGTCCCGGTTTGCCTATCTTGATAATCTTCTAGACCAAGCATATTGATTAATTCAGCTATTCTTGAGCGAGATTGGGCTTTGGGCAAATGATAGAGATCACATTGGAGCTCTAGTAGCTCTCTACCGGTCAATATTTTATCCAGAGCCACTTCTTGGGCAACATAACCTAGAAGAGCTCTAGCTTGCTTAGGCGTTTGAATCACCGAGATACCTTCAATCTCAACTAGACCAGCATCAGGTTTAGATAGAGAACAAAGACATCTGATAGTTGTAGTTTTACCGGCTCCATTAGGGCCAAGCAGGGCAAAAATTTCTCCTTTTTGGACATTAAAAGAAATATCTTCAACGGCTTTAACGCTACCGTAAGATTTTTTTAGGTGTTCGACACGAACAGCATCAGTCATGGTCTGGGTTTTAAAAGATATTATTAATTTGCTCGATTATAGCCTTTTCTCCAATTGATATTAACTTACCTAAGGGTCTATGATGTTAATCTGTGCTTTTTTCATCTTTTCAATCCTAATATGAAACAAAAATACCGCATCACTCTTTTGCCAGGAGATGGGATTGGCCCTGAAATTATGGCTGTAGCGGTGGCAGTAATGAAGGTAATTGCCACAAAATTTGACTTGGAATTCGAGTTTACAGAGGCCCTAGTTGGAGGTAGCGCAATAGATGCCACGGGTGAACCTCTGCCAGCAGAAACGTTGAAGACATGCAAAGAGAGTGATGCTGTACTTTTAGCAGCTATTGGGGGATATAAGTGGGACAATTTACCACGCCAGCAAAGACCTGAAACTGGTTTACTTGGACTAAGAGCAGGGCTTGAGCTATTTGCCAATCTTCGCCCTGCTACGATTATTCCCCAACTAATTGAAGCTTCTCCTTTGAAAAGAGAAATAGTCGAAGGAGTAGATTTGATAGTAGTGCGCGAATTAACCGGAGGGATTTATTTTGGACAGCCCAAGGGGACCTTTACTGATGAGCAAGGCTCAACCCGCAGTTTCAATACAATGGTCTATAGTGATTGGGAAGTTGATCGCATAGCCAAGGTTGCTTTTGAAATTGCCTCTAAAAGAAATGGTAAGCTTTGCTCAGTAGATAAGGCAAACGTTCTAGATGTCTCTCAGCTCTGGCGAGATAGGGTAACCTTGATGGCCAAAGATTATCCTAATGTAGAACTATCTCATCTCTATGTAGATAATGCGGCCATGCAACTTGTGCGCTCTCCCAGACAATTTGACACTATAGTTACTGGAAATCTTTTTGGAGATATTCTCTCAGATCTAGCTGCAGTCTTAACTGGCAGCATTGGTATGCTACCTTCAGCTAGTTTAGGACTGAAAAATCCAGGACTATTTGAACCTGTGCATGGATCGGCTCCAGATATTGCTGGTATGGACAAGGCCAATCCCTTAGCTCAAGTTTTGAGCGCTGCTATGATGTTGCGCTATGGACTAAATCAGCCAGAAGCAGCCGGCGAGATTGAGCGCGCTGTCAATCATATTCTAGAATCTGGTTATAGAACTGGCGATATAATGTCACCCGGGATGACCCTAGTAGGCTGTCAACAGATGGGTGAACTTTTAATTAAGACATTAACGAGTTAATCAAGACACCTGTAAGCTAGAATCAAAATCAAAGAAAAATAGTAGGAACACCTAGTCGTGGTTAGTATCCCAGGAGCTGAAAACAACAGAGAAAACCTAGAAACTCCAACTGATGAAGTAGTCCTCAAAGAGGCAAAGGGTATCTATCAAGCCTATTGTCTTCTACACAATAATAGTAGGACATTGCGAAAGCCCTTGGGAGTAGTTATCAATCTGAAAAATTATCGAGGTCAGCTTATTTTTACAAATACTCCGGTTTTATTGCCAGAGGAGTTATTTCTAACTCTCAAGCAGATTGAGAGCTAAATTTAATCAGTATTAGATGCAAGAAAATTTAGTTATCTCTTTGAGCTTACCTTTTGTATTTGTTTGCGGGGCGGCAATCGGTAGCTTCTTGAATGTAGTAGTATATCGAGTTCCAGCAGGTTTATCTGTAGTTTATCCACCTTCTCACTGCCCTTATTGCCTTCATCGTTTGGGAATGAGGGAAAATATTCCTATCTTGGGCTGGATAATTTGTCGCGGGCGATGTAGATGCTGCGACTCTAAGATTGATATACGCTACTTGTTAGTTGAAGTACTAAGCGCGGTGATTTTTTGCCTAGTATTTCTCAAGTTTGGCTATAGTATAGTGACGCCTTTTTACTGGTTGTTGCTCAGTTGGTTAATTGTCTTAGGTCTGATTGATTTAGATACTTACACCTTACCCAATTCCATACTAAAATCTGGACTAGTGATTGGAATTGCTTTTCAAGCAATCTTGGGTTTCAAAAATGGAGAGTTAGGTCATACCATTTTTATCTCACTTGCTAGCGCCTGGTTGGGACTTATTTTGTTGGATATAATAAGGATAATAGCTTCTTTTGCTCTACAGGTAGAGGCAATGGGAGATGGAGATCCCAAGTTAACAGCCATGATAGGAGTCTGGCTTGGTTGGAAGTATCTTTTGTTATCCATTTTTCTAGCCTGTCTCATTGGCGCTATTACGGGGATTTTTAGCGGCAAGCTTAATCAGCGTCAGATAATTCCCTTTGGCCCTTTTTTGGCAATAGGAGCACTCTTGACAGTATTTTGGGGGAATGAGATTATATTTAGATATGTAAAATTGTTTTTTCCATATTCTTAAACTTTATTCAAAAACCCACTAATAAGTCTAAACACAATAATTTTTGAACAAACATGTCCTCTTTATTCGATTGGTTTGCCAATAAAAGGAAAGTTGAGCCCCATATTCAGTCTCAGCATCAAGAAAGAGAAATAGCCGACGGACTTTGGACTAAATGCGAATCCTGCAATGCTCTAGCCTATACTAAGGATTTGCAAGCAAATCTAATGGTATGTCCAGAATGCTCCCATCACCATAAGGTTGACAGTGACCAGCGGATAGAACAGTTGATTGATATCAAAACTTGGCAACCACTTGATGAACAGTTAGAACCAGTAGATACCTTGAAGTTTAAAGATCGCAAGTTATATGGCGATAGGCTCAAGGAGATGCAAGAAAAAACTGGTCTTAGCGATGCTCTGCAAACTGGCTTGGGTCTTCTTGATGGATTACCAGTTGCCTTGGGTGTGATGGACTTTCGCTTTATGGGCGGCAGTATGGGCTCAGTAGTTGGGGAAAAATTAGCCCGTCTGATTGAAAGAGCAACTCAAGAGCGCATTCCAGCAATTGTAGTTTGCGCTTCTGGTGGAGCCAGAATGCAAGAGGGCATGTTGAGCCTGATGCAGATGGCCAAAATTTCTGGCGCTCTGCTACGCCATCGTGAGGCTAAATTACTCTATATTCCAATTTTAACTCACCCTACTATGGGAGGAGTTACAGCTAGCTTTGCCATGCTAGGAGATATAATTCTGGCTGAACCTAAAGCCAATATTGGTTTTGCCGGCAGAAGGGTCATCGAGCAAACCTTGCGAGAAAAACTGCCCGATGATTTTCAAACCTCAGAATATCTGGTTAAATGTGGCTTTGTCGATGCAATAGTACAACGCCCCCAGCTCAAGCGCACTCTTGCCCATCTAATTAGTATTCATCAGCCCTTTTATCCCGTGCTTCCTCCTCTATTTCAGGAAGAGCATAATGGCAAAAAAGAACCAGTTCATCTCTTCCAAGGAGAGAATGGACTTTTACTAGGTTAGGCAAGAATAACAGCTCGTTTCAAATTACCCCCCTTGAAGTTTTTATGTCAGTTTTAGCGGCAATATTAGTTTTGGCAGTCTTGATCATTGTGCATGAGCTTGGGCATTTTGCAGCTGCCAGGCTACAGGGTATTAAAGTTGCCCAATTTTCCATAGGCTTTGGACCTGCTTTACTGAAATATCAAGGTAAGGAAACTCTCTACGCTCTTAGGGCAATTCCCTTAGGTGGTTATGTCGGCTTTCCAGATGATGAAAACGGTGAAAATCAAAATCTATCAATAGATGACCCAGATCTAATGCGCAATCGTCCTATTTGGGATAGAGCACTAGTAATCAGCGCAGGGGTTTTAGCTAATTTGATTTTTGCCTATTTTCTTTTAGTTGCCCAGAGCGCATTTGTTGGCGTACAAGATATAGCTCCTGGGGTAGCCATCCCTCAAATTATCCAAGAAAATGGTAGTAGTTCAGCTGCTGCCAAAGCTGGACTCAAACAAGGGGATGTAGTTTTATCTATCAATGAGAAAATTCTACCTGCCTCAACAGATGCTCTGGCTCAATTTAAAAAAATAATCCAAAGCTCCCCACAAAAACAAGTAAGTTTAAATGTAAAAAGAGGCAAAGAAAATTTCAACATCGAATTGACCCCTGATGCCAATGCCGATGGACAAGGCAAAATTGGGGTTATGCTCTCACCCAATATCGTCTTACAACATCCACAGGGAATTTTCCAAGCATTGGCAATAGGTGCCAAAACTTTTGGACATTTAGTATTTCTGACAGCAGATGGTTTTTGGCAGCTAATTAGTAATTTTGGTGATAATATCTCTCAAGTCGCAGGACCAGTAAAAATAGTTGAATATGGTGCCAATATTGCTAAAGATAATCTAGCCAACCTTTACCAATTTGCCGCTTTAATTAGCATCAATTTGGCTATTATCAACATACTTCCTTTGCCAGCTTTAGATGGCGGACAGTTGGTCTTTCTTTTACTAGAAGCTTTGCGCGGCAAGCCTCTGCCAGATGGTATCCAAGAGAACATCATGCAGACAGGTTTATTTTTGCTGCTGAGTTTAGGGATTTTCCTGATAGTACGTGATACAGTTTCTCTAGAAGCCTTCCAAGATTTAGTTCAGTGAATCGCTCTTGTCAAATTTTAGCCAAGCTCAAGTTGCTCTATCCTGGTGCTACCTGTAGTCTCGATTATCAGACCCCCGTTCAATTATTAGTAGCGACTATTTTATCTGCTCAATGTACGGATGAGAGAGTCAATAAAGTTACACCTGCTCTATTTGAGAGCTTTCCTGATGCCCAAACTCTAGCGCAAGCCCAGATCAGTGAGCTAGAATCAATTATCAGATCTACCGGTTTCTATCACAATAAAGCCAAAAACATTCAAGGAGCTTGTCGTAAGATTGTTACCGATTTTGCTGGAGAAGTACCTCAAAATATGGAAGATCTGCTGACATTGCCAGGCGTAGCACGCAAAACGGCTAACGTTGTTCTTGCCCATGCCTTTGGAATCAATGCTGGTGTTACGGTAGATACTCATGTAAAGCGGCTTTCTCAACGTCTAGGTCTGACCGAATATAGCGACCCGATCCGTATTGAAAAAGATTTAATGAAACTCTTACCTCAAACAGAATGGGAAAATATGTCTATTCATTTGATCTATCATGGCCGGGCAATTTGTAAAGCTCGCAAACCTGATTGTCTTTCCTGCCAAATAGTTGATTTATGCGAGAAAAAACAGATATAATTAAAAATGCTGTCTTAAAAGGGAAAAGATATGGCCAAAAAATCTATGATTGAGCGCGAAAAGCGCCGCAAGCGTTTAGCTGATAAATTTACAGCCGAGCGACTAGATCTCAAAGAACAATTTCGTGTAGCTGAAGATCCAATTGATAAATTAGAGATTCATCGTTTAATTCAAAGACTTCCTCGCAACAGCGCTCCCAATCGTCAGCGCAATCGTTGCCGTGTCACAGGTAGACCGAGAGGGTACTATAGTGACTTCGGACTGTGCCGTAACCTATTTAGAGAGTGGGCACACGAAGGACTTCTACCTGGAGTTGTCAAGTCAAGTTGGTAGCTGCAGTGATCTAGGTTGATCCGCAACATGGATCATAGCCTAGACTCTTTAAAATTAAATCACTCATAGCATTGGCGACTGCAAACTCGCTATAGAAACTTTTACGAAAATCAAAAGCTTGCATCTCTGTAACCATAGCTATCACAAGAGATCCTAGATCATTTTCTCCTTCCATACGCTGCCTGATGTAGATTTGGCATGCGGCTGAGGCGATCTTTTCATTGATTTGCTCTGCTAGATACTCTTGGTTTAGCCATTGCCAAAGAGCCTCTTTCAAACAGTTTCCTTCTCTTTGAATATCTTGAGAAGGAGGCAAAGTGATAGGTTCTATTGGTTTAACTGTCATTGAGAGAACCTCTAATTTCAAGGTAACACATTGATTGATATAAATTCTATCATACAGGGCTATGCCCAAGGTTACTTTCTTATGAGCGATCACAAGGGAGTGCTCGATTGGTACTCTAGTCACCAGAGGACTTTGATTCCCCTAGATGAGCGTTTTCACCAGCCTAGATCCTTAAATCGTATTCTCAATCAAAACAGATTTAGCTTGGAAATTGACCGCGATTTTTCTGCAGTCTGCCGCGGTTGTGCTAAGCGAGATGAAACTTGGATAACTTCTGAACTTATTGAAATCTATATAGAACTAAATCGCTACGGCTATGCCCATAGTTTTGAAACCTGGCAAGGAGATAGCTTAGCCGGAGGTATTCTAGGAATAGTTATAGCAGGAGCTTTTATTGGTGAATCTATGTTTTACAATATTCCCGATGGCTCTAAAGTAGCATTGGTAAAATTAGTGGAGCATCTGAGAAAAAGAAAATTCACTATATTTGATGCGCAAATGCAAAACCCTCATCTAGAGAGATTTGGCTCCTATATAATCTCTAATAATCAATACCAAATTATCTTAAGTAAAGCTCTTAAAAATAACTGTAACTTTATCTAAATATCTAAATGTCTGAGAATATAGAGATTACCGTCAAACTTTTTGCAATTTATCAAGAAACATACCAAAAAGATGAATTGAAGATGAGCTTACCTAGTCGCAGTTCTGTCCAAGATGTTCTAGAACAAATAATTCAAACCTATCCTTCTCTAGAGAGTTGGCGAAGTCTGACCCGTTTTGGCGTTAATCTTCAGTTTGTGCCACCTGAGACTATTTTAGAAAATGGGGATGAAGTAGTCTTGATTCCCCCAGTAAATGGTGGCTGAGGTTTTTTCAATAGTTGAGCTTGAGAGCATTGACAGGTACTTCATCCCAAGATTTGACTGTTCTTAGTATAGTGCGCCATCCTTCTTGTTTTTGCTCACTAGTTAGGTTATCACTCCAGGTTGAATAGCAGTCCTTAGCCGATTGCTCATCGAGGCAAGCTAAACAAGAATAAATGATACCGCAAGGATCTATTTGCTCATTAACCCATATTGTCATATCGTCACCTCAAATCAGGTTCATACAAAAACATTATAAGATTAAGTTTTCAACTTCCAATAATTTGGATTCCCTTGCCAATTAGACGAGTAGTCCAAATTTTTAGATCGCTATCATTGATCTGGCTTTTTAGTTGTTGTTGAATTTGCAAAGCCTCTTGCTCAGTGCGGCAAAGAGTGAAAACCGATGGGCCAGATCCAGACATCATAGTACCTATTGTGCCAAATTGCCCTAGAATATCTCTGAGATTTTGTACCTGGGGATAGTTAACAAGCACAACTTTTTCTAGGTCATTATGGAGCAGTTTGCCGATTTGCTCAAAATCTTTAGCTATCACAGCATCAAGTAGCGGAAAATTCTCTTGTTTATTTTGACCATAGGTATGAGAAAAATTTTTACGATAGGTCTG
>CAISPN010000013.1 GCA_903887375.1 uncultured cyanobacterium | reverse complement strand
TAATACGTTGGCTAAAAGATCACAGAATACGTAGAGATGAAAAAAATCAACAATATACTTTGTCCAATTATCCTAGTATTTTAATTAGGTCTGCTCCTTCGAGTTACTTGCGATTTATTCCTACTATATGTACAGCACTTGGGCTTTTGGGAACATTTTATGGAATCCAAAAAGGTTTGAGTGGAATCAATCCAGGACTCAGCGAATCACAGGATTTAATAAATGCCAGTAAAGATTTGTTTGCTGGGATGAGAACTGCTTTCTCTAACTCTTTACTTGGACTAGGCTCTGCTAGTTTATTTACTTTTGTTATATTTATTTGTGATTCAATACGACAAAAACAGCGTAAATCTCTGCTTAGTAAACTTAAACAAATTGCTACTCTAGATAACTCTTTTCAAGACAACGATTTAGCTATACAGCTAAAGAATGCAACTGAAAATATTTCTAAACTTAGTTCTGAAAATATAGGTATTGAAGTTGGTAATGCTCTGACTCCTATTTTTAAAGATATCAGAAATGAATTAGTTGTCTTAAGGGAAATCAAACAGGATCAAGGGCAAGAAGTTCTCCAAAATTTGATTTTAAATTTACGTGAACAAGTAATTGAACCAATTGTTGATCGATTAGGCGAAAGTGCTAATTTAACCAGAGATGTTTCAGTATCTGTTCAAAATTTAAATAATGAATTAGCAGGAGTATCGAAGAGTCTTGCTGGCTCTATTGAGACTATTGGAGATTTTCAGCTAAAAACAGTAGATGATTTGAAAAAATTTGCAGATAGCTTACAGCAAACATTAGGACAATTCCAAAATGAAACCAAAGATGTTCTTGGGCAAGTTGCTGGAGAAATTAATCGGGGAGTTGATCAAAGTATTCAGGGAATGGAATATCAAAGAAATGCTTTTAGAGATAGCGCAGATCAAGCTGCTGCAACCTTTAGAGGGATTAGAGAAGATCTTCAATCTGCATTAACAACCCAAGCCGAACAGCAAAGAGCAATGCTTGAAGAGGTTACATCTCAAACCAAAGATATTCTCAATCAAGCAAATACAACTTTTCAAAAACAGTCAGAAACTATTAAGTCAGTTGGTGAAGAGTCATCAAAAGTTATGGAAAATGCTCAGCAGAATTTGAATAAAAGTCTACTGAATATAGATGAAATGCTCCGGAAAACTAGCGATATGGTTCAAGAAGAATTACAACAATTTCGTCTAAATTACCAAGAATCTCTAGAACAATTTTTTCAACAGCAAAATAATCTACTTGAAGGAACTCTAGGTCAGCAACGTGAGGGCCTTGCTGAAGTTGTTGCTAATTTAGAACAAGTTTTTAATGCAGAAGCTGAAAGAAGGAACTTAATGAATCAAAGTATGGATAAAATTCAAGAAACTGTTGAAGTTATTAATAGATTAGCATCAGCAGTTGGTTTAACTTCACAACAGCAAAAATTAGAAATGAAAGAATTTATTAGAGATCTTGCTCAAGAAATTCAACAAGTTCAGCAACGATATAATGATCATACCAATAAGATTGATGAGAGTCTTAATAATTGGTCTAACAATTTGATCACTACTCAAACTAAGTTTTTTGATGATGCTGATTTTGCAATGGCTAAAATATCTGGTGGACTTTTAGAAGCAGCTAATATTCTAGTGGCAGCCAAAAATAATAATGATTTACAAAATTAAGAACTATTAATTAATAATAATAAACGGGAATTTTAATAGCAATGTTTATAGAAGATTCAGAAGAAAGAGAGCCAGAAATTGAAGAATCTGCTGAAGCTAGTACCTATCTTTCAATTGGGGACTTGATGTCTGGACTGTTAATGTTTTTTGCCTTATTATTTATCACAGCTCTCCTACAACTTCAACAAGTCAAAGATAATATGGCTAAAGAGAAACGTTTTTTTGTTGGTACGTTAATCTCGAAATTAAATGGTAATAACTTAAAGGTTCAAATTAATAGTGAAACTGGTGATGTTAGTTTAAGAAACGAAATTCTCTTTGCAGAAGGTAGCTCGCAGCTTAAACCGGAAGGTAAAGTCTGGCTCAAGAAGTTCATCCCAATTTATAGTGATGTGATTTTTTCTAAACCTGAATTTAATCGTTATATATTGAGAGTGATTTTAGAAGGACATACTAGTTCTAAAGGTTCATATGAAGATAACATGGAACTTAGTTTATTAAGAGCACTATCAGTTTATAAATATATATTTTCAAATGAAATGAATTTTCCTACCAAAGATTTATTTAGAGAAAAACTACTTGCATCTGGTCGTGGTAAATTCGACTCAGATCAAAAGATAGATGACCCTAGTGATCGCAAAGTTGTATTTCGTTTTCAATTTAAAAATGAACAACTTACTACTAATCAAAAATCTCTTGTCAAACATATAATTTCTAAACAATAGATTACAGTCTATGAAAGATCTAGTTAATATACCTCCATTGAAACCCAAAAATTTATTACAAATTGCCAACGGACTAGAGGATCGAGATTTAAAGATTCGCAATATTGATGAGGTAATAGAAGCAATTGAGAAAAATAATGCCCAGAACGTTACTCCATTAGAATGGGTGTCTTGTCTCTACAATAAAACTCAATGGGATCACGAACATCCTACTAGGGCAGTTGAAACTGCGGATTTAATTTGGAATGAAGCAATTGAGAATCAATATTTAGACTATTTACTCAATCAGCTTCTTTTACATCGCTTGGTACTATATTATGGCGATCAACAAGAAGGAGTATTACCTTTTTCTTTAGTTGAAAGATTTCCCCAGTTTGACAATAAGCTTCAAATTAAAAAAAAAGTTACCGTAGCAATTATTAAAGCAATTAGGAGCAGTAAACCAAAGGAGGATCTTTGTAAATTATCCTTAGATTATCTCAAACTGCCTATAGAATTATTGAAGCAAGAAAAATTACCAGATTGGATCAGTATTGCTCAAGAGTGCTTGGATAAAGCTGTATCTGTTTTTTTAAATATTAACCCACCCAATAATGAACAAGTCAACTGGCTATTGAGATGTTTGAATAGTATGCAGATAGAAATACAAATCCAAGCTGTAAATAGTATTTTGACTGAAATCTCAGTAGACAAATGCACTAAGTTTCCTGAATTAATTGATTGGTTAAAAGAGAATTATAAGAGTCGTAATTTACGCTATAGATTAACAGAAAAGGCTCAACGTGCCTTGAGCGACTGGATTGGCGCTGTTAATTATGCTGAATTTGAAAAATTGGCTATATTAGTTTTAAAAGGACTTCCATTAGAAAAGTGGGAAAGAAATCAACTTGAGAGGCGACGAGTTTTTTGGGAAAAATATAGTGACAGCTTCAAAAATATTAAAATTCTCTTACCAAAACAATCAATAAATGTTATCGGCGATCAACTCACTCACAATTTTGATGTTTTACAACCAGATGGCAGTGAATCATCAGAGGTCTGTATCTTTGATTTTGGTGATTGGTTGGTTGTAGAAATTTTCCGTGGACCTGTTGCAGAAACACGTCTTTTGCATGCGAATCAATCAAATAATATTTTTAATGATCCTAATCTCTCTATTAAAAAAATTCGCCGCTTAGGAGGAGAAACACATGATCATAAATATGTATGGCAATATTTCTGTCAGCAATGGCTCAAAACAAAAGGAATATATCTTAATCCTGGTAAGGTCGATGAAACAGAACCCGATGAAAAACAATTAAGGAAAAGGAATCGTAATTCAAAACTTACTCAATGGAAAATAGATTTGAAAAAGGCTGAAGATCAAGCTAGTCAATAGAGTCGTTGATATCCTCAGCAAGTAAAGTTAGGATAAAGGACAAAGCACTAGCGTATTAAAAACACTACTCTATCGAATTATCCAGTTAAAATTGGAATAAAGATTAAGATAAAAATTATGGTCTCAGTACCCCAAAAACTAGCTCTTGATGATTATGGTATAGCCAGAGCAACAGTATGGTGAACTAGTTTCACATGTTAAGCCAGATACAGTGATTAGATTCTTGAGCCCTTGACAATTTAAGAGGAATTTGTAAAGATAGAATTAATAGAACCCGCCAAGGCTATGCTTGCAGAAGTAACCTCAAAGTGGCGGGTCGTTGCTTTAATGGATCAAACAAGAAGACAGCCTTACAACAAGCCAGCTATTACCTACGAAGAGCAAGTAGAATTATTGCAGCAACGCGGCATGATTATAGAAGATGTTACTAAGGCTGAGTTTTATTTGCAGCATATTAATTATTATCGCCTTACTGCTTATTGGCTTCCCTTCGAGGAAGATCATAAAACTCATAAATTTAGACCTAATACTAGCTTTGATGAAGTCTTAGCCCTATATAATTTTGATCGAGAGCTTCGAATATTGATTTTAGATGCTATTGAACGCATTGAAGTTTCAGTTCGCGCTCACTGGTCTTATCAACTTGGACATTTGCATGGACCACATGCTCATCTAAAACAAGAACTTTTTAATTCTAAATATTGGATAAACCATCTTTCCAAACTTAATCAAGAAGTCGAGCGGAGCTCAAAAGAAACATTTATTAGACACTATCAAAACAACTATAAGGAAGTACTTCCTCCGGTTTGGGTAGTAAGTGAAATTATGTCTTTTGACAGCCTTTCAAAATGGTACAAGAGTATTGAGCCTAAAGAAATACGGAGCGCTATTGCACATATCCATAACCTAGACGAGGCAGTTTTGGAGTCCTGGCTTAATCATTTATCATAGGTTCGAAATTATTGTGCTCATCATTCAAGGATATGGAATAGGGACTTTACAAGGACTCCAGCCGGTGTAAAACAAGAAAGCAATAGAGTTAAGGGTCAGTTTGTAAATTCTAGGAAAATATACAATACCCTGATAATCCTTCTGTACTTTATGGATCGGATATCCCCTGGACATAGTTGGCGAGAAAAAATAATCTCGGTTATTAAAAATGACACTAGTCCCATAACCTCTATAGATTGCATTTCTGCTATGGATTTTCCCAAAAATTGACCCCAATCTCCCCTCTGGCAGGTTAATTCTGTATGACCTTTCTCTGCTAATCAAGCTATAAGGATTCTGATGTAGAGTTGTTGGGTATGATTCCTGAGGGGTGGGAGGTAAAGTCAATAGAAGATCCAAAGAAAACAGCGAAGCCTAGAAAGTGAAGAAGGTAAAAAAGGAGATTAACAGTGCTGACTTTTCACGTCATCTCCTAAAGACTCCAGTTACCTATATTCTTGAGAATAAAAAACAATTAATTTGAGCGAAAGAGTAACTGAAGCTTTTACTGAGTAGGCTTTGTGGCTGTAATTTTTTTTGACTTGATTCCTAAATTTAAACTAGATTTAAACTAGATTTAACCTAAATTTAAACTAGATTTAACCTAAATTTAAACTAGATTTAACCTAAATTTAAACTAGATTTAAATACTTATTGATAGAATCAAATTTGAGAAACTTAATTGATGATTGATTATTGCAATAAATCATACAAACAACTTATGACTATTAGTCCATTTATTGTTACTGCATCTACTAATAACGATACCATTATAGAAAATAGTATTGTTTATGCTGAAAATGTTCTTCAGTTAATTTCTCAAAATAGTATTAACTTTTACAATATTGTTGATAGATCTTTTGGTACTAATTACAATCCTATTTTAGCTGAATCTATCCGCAAACAATGGGCCTGTGGAGATTTTAGTAATTTACCATCTATACAAGTTATCTCAACTGGGATGAGTGGATTAGCGGCTTATGCTGCTACTACTAACACCATTTACTTGGATCAAGACTTCCTAGATAGCAATCAGCCAGATCTACTCAATACTGTATTGATAGAAGAGTTTGGACATTTTCTCAACAATCAAATTCAAGCAAACAGTACAGGTGAAACTGGAAGTATTTTTTCCAATCTTGTTCAGGGAGTTAGCCTGAGTGATCAACAATTAGCAGCACTACAAGCTATTGATGATAACGGAACAATTACATTTAATGGACAATTGATTCCTGTAGAATATGCATCATCGGTCTCCGCCCAATCAGCTGTTGATTATGTTACTGGCAACGGTCCTAGTACAATAACGATAGCAGATTTTAACGGTGATAGTAAATTAGATTTGGTCACGACTGACTATGGATCTAATCAAGTTTCCATACTCTTGGGTAATGGCAATGGAACCTTCAAACCGGCTGTAAATTACGATACCGGTAATAATCCTCATTCAGTAACAATAGGCGATTTTAACGGTGATAGTAAATTAGATTTAGCTATAGCTGACTATGGATCTAATAAAGTTTCCATACTCTTGGGTAATGGAGATGGAACCTTCAAACCGGCTGTAAACTATAGTACTAGCAAAAATCCTTATTCAGTAACAACAGGAGATTTTAACATTGATGGTAAATTAGATTTAGCTATAGCTAACTACGGATCTAATAAAGTTTCTATACTCTTGGGTAATGGAGATGGAACCTTCAAACCGGCTGTAAACTACAGTACTTCACGTAATCCCGTATCAATAACAACAGGAGATTTTAACAGCGATGGCAAACTAGATCTAGCTGTAGCAAATATTAGCTCCAGTACTGTATCCATACTCCTGGGTAATGGGAATGGGACCTTCCAATCTGCCGTAAACTACAGTACTGGTAGTAATCCTGAGTCAATAATAGCAGGAGATTTTAATGGTGACGGTAAATTAGACTTAGCTACAGCTAACTATGGCTCCAGTACTGTATCCATACTCTTGGGTAATGGGAATGGGACCTTCCAATCTGCCGTAAACTACAGTACTGGTAGTGGTCCTGAATCAGTAATAACAAGAGATTTTAATGGTGATGGAAAACTAGACCTAGCTACAGCTAACTATGGCTCTAATACCGTTTCCATTCTTTTAGGTAATGGCAATGGAGCCTTCCAATTTGCTATAAATTACAATACTGGTAGTGGTCCTGAGTCAGTAATAACAGGAGATTTTAGCGGTGATGGAAAACTAGACCTAGCTGTCGCAAATTATAGTGATAATAATGTTAGCGTACTTGCTGACTTTGTTCCTGCCCTTTTGAGCTTCACTAGCAGTCCAGTTACCTTAAGCTACATAGATACCGCAACTAATGATACTTTTCTCTCTTCGTCCGGAACGGTCATTACCGGAAATGGAGGAGGTCCTGAAGCAACCTATGGTATATCTGGGGTTAGTGCTAGTAACGGAATTTCAACTGCAGTTGGTAATTATGGTACTTTGACAATCAACGATAGTACTGGTGAATATATCTACCAACCAAACAATCTAAACACCCTAACTGCTGGAAGTTATACAGATAACTTTACACTCACTTCTAATGATGGATTTACTAGTACCTCACAAGTATTTACAGTTGATATAAATGGTGTTTATGATACCCCTAGCCATACCAGTAGTCCAGTTAATCTGAGCTATATAGATACTCCTGCAAATGACACTTTCTTAAGCTCTACAGGAACTATCACAGCTACTGATGCTGAGGGTACTATTGTAACTTATGGTATACCTGGGGTCATTGCTAGTAATGGAATTTCAAGTGCAGTTGGTAATTATGGTACTTTGACAATCAATAATAGTACCGGTGGCTATATCTACCAACCAAACAATCTAAATACCCTAACTACTGGAAACTATACAGATAGTTTTACTGTAAGCAGCACT
>CAISPN010000012.1 GCA_903887375.1 uncultured cyanobacterium | reverse complement strand
AGGAGCAAAAGCTCTGAGGCTCTATAGATCTTTTTATATTTATCATCTTTACCCGATTGTACAAAATATTGGGAATCAGCAAATATTACTGATGTGGGCAATTCAATACTAAAGCAACTACCTACATCTGGTTGACTTTCTACCAAAACATTTCCATTGTGCAGCTCTACAATTCGTTTAACTAATACTAAACCTAGTCCAGTTCCAGCATATTTGCGATTGAGCGCGCTATCAATTTGCACAAAAGGTTGAAATAGTTTTTCTATATCTTTGTTGGCAATTCCGATACCATTATCGCTTACTGATATCCTTAAAACTTCAGCTATTATTTGAACCTGTAGAGTGATTTCTCCCCCCTCAGCGGTGAACTTGAGGGCATTACTGAGAAGATTTAGTAAAACCTGTTTCATTCTTCGCTCATCGATCAAAAGATCGGGCAGGTTATGCTCAATTTTTAGATTGAGCTGAATGTTTTTTTGCAAGGCCTGTTGCTTGATTATATCTATGCTAGATTTGCACAGATCTAAAATTGAAACAGCAGACATATCCAATTTGATTTCGCCTGCTTCTATCTTGGAGACATCCAGAATATCAGTAATCAAGGACAATAAATGTTTACCACTATTTTCAATAGTTGATAGACTATCTATTTGACGCTCGTTAACTGGTCCAAATATGCCATCTAACATACCTTCTGCCATACCTAAAATGGCATTAAGTGGCGTGCGCAGTTCATGGCTCATATTAGCCAGAAAGTCATCTTTGAGTCGGGTCACCCGAATCAGTTCCTCATTAGCCTGCAATAATTTATGTTCATTTTGTTTACTTTCGGTAACATCGCGAGCAACCAAAACAATACATATATCATCAGGTTCATCCCCCGAGAATTCCAAAGATGAACTGGAAATATCTAAAGTTAAAAGCTCACCTGCTTTAAGAAATTCAAAATAGTTCTTGGTTCTCTCGTTTGTCCTAAGAGCAAGAGTAAAAGGATGTTCTTCTACAGAAAGAACTTGACCCGCTGTTCTTAGGGGAAATAAATCTAATATTTGTTTACCTAAAATGAGGATATGTGGCTGGGCAACCAAATTATCAAAAGCGCGATTGCACCACTGTATCCTGCCTAATGGATCGCTCCAAACAATGGCTTCTTCAACAGCGCCAAGAGCAATTTCCATCTTCCCCAAGGTAGAGCGAAGTTGGGCAATTTGCTTAGTTAAAACTTCTCGATCCATAGACCATCAAACAGTACTATCTAAGATGGGTCGTAAAGTGGCAGCAAAGACCCAATGACCATCTATTTTTTCAGCAATGATATAGTGCTCAGAGTCAATTTCTCGATTGTCCTTGGTCACAGCTTTAAGTAAAAGAGGATGGTTGAGTATTGTAGAATTGCCTGTAGTTTTAAAGCGGGAAAATCCTAGAGTATGGGAATCTTTAAAATAGGCAGGCAAAATTAACGTCATTGGTTGACCTACAATATCTGTCCAACTCCAACCAAAAACGCTCTCAAAAGCTGGGTTAATCGATATAACAATACCTTGATCATCGGTAATGATTACGGGAGTTTCTTTATCTTCCTGCAGGCTTTTAATGCTGAGCATTTGATTTTCTAAATCGATGGGGCTATTACTTACTATGTTAGAAGAATTAATGAGCCTCCGATAACTTAGCATATATATAGCAAGTTAAAAAAGAACAACCTGATATGCAACGTAACGGCAATGGACCAGATTCTCTCAGTGGAGACCAAATTCGGCAAAAATTTCTTAGTTTCTTTGCAAAGCGCGAGCACCAAATACTCCCTAGCGCTTCACTAATACCAGAAGATCCCACCGTCTTACTCACCATTGCCGGTATGTTACCATTTAAGCCCGTTTTTTTGGGACAGCAGGATCCTGTTGCTAAAAGGGTCACAACTTCCCAAAAGTGTATTCGCACCAATGATATTGAAAACGTTGGCCGCACCGCCAGACACCATACTTTTTTTGAGATGTTAGGTAACTTCAGCTTTGGTGATTATTTCAAAGAGCAGGCCATTAGTTGGGCTTGGGAGCTCTCTACTAAAGTATTCCAACTTCCAGTAGAATCTCTAGTGGTCAGTGTCTTTGAAGATGATGATGAAGCTTACCAGATCTGGCAAGAGAAAATAGGAGTTAACCCAGCTAGAATCAAGAGAATGGGAGCAGATGATAACTTCTGGGTCTCAGGTCCTACTGGTCCTTGTGGGCCTTGCTCTGAACTTTACTATGATTTTCATCCTGAATTGGGCGATCAAAATATTGACTTGGAAGATGATAGCCGCTTCATTGAGTTTTACAATCTAGTCTTCATGCAGTATAACCGTGATATTGAAGGCAACCTCACTCCACTACAAAATAAAAATATCGACACAGGAATGGGCTTAGAGCGCATGGCCCAAATTTTACAAAAAGTACCCAACAACTATGAAACAGACTTGATTTTTCCGATAATTGAAAAAGCAGCCCAATTAGCAAATCTTGATTATCAGCAAGTTGATCAAAAGAGCAAAATCTCCTTAAAAGTCATAGGTGATCATATCAGGGCGCTCATTCATCTAGTCAGCGACGGTGTGAGCGCTTCTAATATTGGTAGAGGTTATATTCTCCGCAGACTCTTGCGTCGAGTAGTTCGCCATGGAAGACTATTGGGAATAAATGAACCATTTACAGTCAAAGTAGCTCAAAGTGCTATTGACTTAGCCCAAAAAGTCTATCCCCAGGTTCGAGAAAATCAAAAAAGAATTGAGCTTGAACTGCAAAAAGAAGAACTCCGTTTTCTAGAAACTTTAGAGCGCGGGGAAAAAATCCTCTCAGAAATCCTAGAAAAGTCCAAAACAATAGTATCAGGAAAAGATGCCTTCTTGCTCTATGATACTTATGGTTTTCCCTTGGAGCTGACCGAAGAAATAGCCCAAGAAAGTGGACTATCAGTCAATGTTCAAGAATTTGAACTTTTTATGTCGCAGCAAAAGGAACGCTCTTCTAGTGCTCATCAAACTATCGATTTAACAGTACAAGAAAGCCTCGATAGTCTAGCTCAAGAGGTTCATTCTACTGAGTTTGTTGGCTATAGCCAATCGGAAGCATCCGCCTTGATAGTTGCCTTACTCTATGAAGGAAAAAAAGTTGACGAGGTAGATTCTGGAAACCAATTGCAAATTATCCTTAACCAGACCCCATTTTATGCTGAATCTGGGGGACAGATTGGTGATAAGGGTTATCTATTGGGTGAAAATTTGATTATTCGTATTTTTGATGTACAAAAAGAGGGAAATATTTTTGTACATTTTGGCCAAGTAGAGCGTGGTCTAGTTAGAATCGGTGATCAATTAACCGCCAGGATTGATTTATCTACTCGTCGTCGTCTCCAAGTTCACCATAGCGCAACCCATCTGCTGCAAGCTGCACTTAAAAAAATTGTAGATCCGAATATATCTCAAGCTGGCTCTCTAGTAAGTTTTGATCAACTTCGCTTTGACTTTAACTGTCCAAGAGCCTTAACTAAGGAAGAAATAGAAAAAGTAGAAAATCTAATCAATAGCTGGATAAGTGAGGGGCATCCTACCGAAACTAGTGTTTTACCCCTAGAAGAAGCCAAAGCCAAAGGTGCCATAGCTATGTTTGGCGAAAAGTATGGAGCTGAAGTTAGGGTAGTTGATGTACCTGGAGTATCTCTAGAGCTCTGCGGTGGTACTCATGTTCAAAATACTGCTGAAATAGGACTATTCAAGATAGTTTCTGAAAGTGGAATCTCTTCTGGTGTAAGAAGAATAGAAGCCATTGCCGGGGCTGCTGCGGTTTTGGAATATTTAAAAATTAGAGATCAAGTAATCAAAGATCTCAGTGATCGTTTCAAGGTAAAACCAGAGGAAATCCAAGAGCGTATAACTACTTTACAAAGCGAGCTAAAAAATAGCCAAAAACAATTAGAATCAGTAAAACAGGAATTAGCTATCTTGAAATCAGATCAGCTTTTACTCGAGGCACAAACACTCGGACAGTTCAAGATCTTGGTAGCTAGCTTACCCGAAACCGAAGCAGAAGCTCTCAAGAGCGCAGCTGAAAGATTACAACAAAAACTAGGAGAAGCTGCTGTAGTTCTAGGTTCTAGCATAGGAACTGACAAGGTTAATCTTGTGGCAGCTTTCAGCGCTCAAATATACAAAGATAGACAACTTTCTGCCGGCAAATTTATTGGAGAAATCGCTCAACTTTGTGGTGGAGGAGGAGGTGGTCGCCCCAATCTAGCCCAAGCAGGTGGGCGCGATCCTCAACAATTATCTGCTGCTTTGGAAACGGCAAAACGTAGATTAAAAGAGAGTTTAAGTTAATAACTAGCCCATAATGTCTATAGAATTTAAAATCAAGAAAGTCAGGGAAGCAGATTCGTCCCAAAACCTAGTAATGGCCGTCAGTGAACTTGCCAGCCAAGGTGATCAAGCGGCAATTCCTACTTTAATTGAGGTACTTGGTTACAACAACCCAGGAGCTGCTGTAGCTGCAGTTAATGGCTTAGTCAAATTGGGAAGAGTATCTGTTGAACCAATCCTCAACCAGATCGATGGCTACAATTATGGTGCCAGAGCTTGGGCAGTTCGCGCTCTAGCTGAAATTGGAGATGGGAGAGCTCTAGAATTATTACTAGATTCAGCGGCCAATGATTTTTCAGCTAGTGTAAGACGCTCAGCAACCAAAGGATTGGGTAATCTTACCTGGAAAGATTTTTCAGCACAGCAGCTTTGCGATATCAAACAAGTAATCATAGATTCACTATTAAAAGCCTCCCAAGAGCCTGAATGGGTTGTTCGCTATGCAGCAATTAGTTCTCTAGAAGCGATTGCCTCAATTGATCAGCCCAAAATCATCCAATACCTTCAAACAAGAAAAAGTATCGAAACCGATATGACAGTCGGGGCACGTATTCAAATGGCATTAGAGAAATTATTGTGAAATACTATCGAGAGAGCATGGCAGTAGCCAAACGAATCTTGATAGAGTTGTTCTATCGTCGGCGTAATCTTCTTTTCTGGGCAATATTTCCTTTAATACTACTTTGGCTCAATACATTTATTGTTGCTGAGCGCGGTAAACTACCAATTACAGAAGCAATGTCCTATATTGCTCCAGCTTCTTTGGTTGGAGTTGCCCTGTTTTTCAGCTGTCTAGGAGGATCAATCTCTACGATAGTAGCCGAAAGAGAACATAAAACCATCAAAAGATTATTTTTATCTCCTCTTAGTGGAGGCTCCTATTTTGCTGGCATTTTTTTAGCTTATCTGACAATTGCTCTTGGTCAATCAGCTCTAGTTTATCTAGTGACTATTGCCTTTGGTGCCAAATTTGTTGGCTCTCTTTGGTTGGGGCTAGTTATCTTGATACTCTCTGTGATAGCCTATGTGGGAGTTGGCTTTATTCTAGGTACCCAATTGGCTAAAAGAACAGAAGATGTCAACACCATCATCGCTACTTTTGGAGTACCTTTGTTGATTGCGGGTGGTTCATTTATTCCTGTTCGTTTTTTTCCACAAGTTCTCTTAAATCTGGCTAAATTCAATCCAATTTATCATATGAATGAAGCTCTAATCGGGGTATGGTTTCGGGGATATGAAACAATCCAGGAGATAGATTTTCATTTCCAATTTTTGTTGATATTTGCTCTGAGCGTCTCGATAGCTGGCTGGTTATCCTATCGCAAGATGTTGAGCTTGGAGAAGAGATTGTAAATGCTCGAGATTCAAAATCTCCACAAAAATTATGGAACTCGCTCAGTACTGTGCGGGCTGGATTTGAGTATCAAATCAGGCGAAATCTATGGACTTTTAGGTCCCAACGGTTCAGGTAAAACAACTACAATCAATTTGATTTGTAATCTTCTAAAAGCAGATGCTGGCTCAATTACAATCAATCAGAAACGCTCTGGTGAATCAGATAAATCTATATTAGGGGTAGTTCCCCAGGAAAACTTGCTTTACAAAAGCTTAACCTGTCAGGAAAATCTTTCCTTCTATGCCGATATATACGGGCTCAGTGGTCGTAGGAAAAATCAACAAATTAAACAGGCATTGGAGTGGGTGAATCTTTCTGATAGAGCAAATCATAGAGTTGAAAACCTCAGCGGTGGATTGCAAAGAAGGCTAAATATTGCTATATCCTTGATCCATAGACCCAAGCTGTTGATTCTAGATGAACCAACTACTGGACTTGATATAGAATCACGCTATGAAGTCTGGTTATTGCTGCAAAAGCTCAACCAACAAGGAATGACTATCTTATTGACTACTCATCTTCTCGATGAGGCAGAAAGACTATGTAATCGTATTGGTATTATCAAATCTGGCAGAATCATTGCTCAAGGAAGTTTAGAAGAATTGAGACTGCTAGTTCCAGCCAAAGAAATTGTCTTTATTAAAGTCAAAGAAGAGGAAGAGGCAATAGACCTTATCAAAGAATTGGGTTGGACTTACCGTTATTATAGAAGAGAATTGGCGATTCTCTTACCCCAGGCTTTAGAACTAAGAGAAATACTGAATTACTTTGATGGATTGTCTGTAGATTCAGTATCAAGGCAGTTTGTTAGTCTAGAGAATATATACCTTGAAGTGATCAATCAAAGCAATAGTTTTCACAAATAAATATGCGCAAAAAAATAGTTCTTGCTGCTGTAATTGTAATTAGTCTATGCATAGTCATAGGTTGTCAATTCACTCAGGTAATGATGGCATCCAAGAATGAATTTTTTTTAGCATATCCTCCCGATGGACAAGAGACCACTTCTTCTAGTATTTTCTTTCTAGGTGTAGCCTCTAGCGCAGATCCAATCTATATCAACGATCAATCTATTAATAAAACTCAAAAAGGCTATTTTGCCGCTAAAGTTCCCTTGATCTTAGGCCCCAACAAGTTTAAGTTAAAAAACCAAGGTCAAGAAAAGTTAGTGACGGTGATGCGCAAAAGAGATCAACCGGAAATACCAAAAGATGCACTTTTTTTAGTTGAATCACTCTTTCCTCAAGTTAATGTGGAAATTCCCTTTAATGAGCTAACCTGCTTTAAGGCAATAGCGCCAGAAGGAGCTACAGTTGTAGCCAAGCTCAACAAAAAAAATATTCCTCTTTTTTGGCAAGCAAATATTAAACCTTTAGCTGCCAATAATTCTGTTTTGATTGATTCATCACAACCTCCAGATTCTGATTCAATGACAGGAAGCTATAGAGGATGTACAAATTTTGCTGAAAATGAAATCACCCAACCTACTGAAATCATTTATGAACTAACTTTTCAAGGCAAGAAAATTACTCAAAAGAGCCCAGGTAAATTAACAATTACCAATAGTCAATCTCTCCAAGTAATAGAAATCAGCGCAGATCAGGCTATTACACGCACTGGTCCTAGTACTGACTATTCTAGGCTTACCCCTTTACCTAAAGGAACAAGAGCTACAGTGACCGCCAAACAGGGAGACTGGCTCAGACTAGATTATGGAGCTTGGCTCAAAAAAAATGAAACGAAAATAATCAAAAATGCAACTCCCGTCAACTCGATTATTAAAGGAGTTTATTCAAACCGGATACCCGGTGGCACAGAAATTCTCTTTCCTCTAGAAACTCCGGTTCCTTTTTCTGTCAGAGAAGGGGATCGCAAGTTCATTCTCACTCTCTACAATACTACTGCCCAAACTGACATCATTCGTTCTGACTATGATGCTTTCCTCAAGAGGATAGAGTGGTCCCAAACCAGTCCTGGTACCATTGAATATATCTTTCGGCTCAACAGTAAAGAACAAGCTGGTTATAGCCTGAAATATGAGGGAAACAATCTCCTACTATCTCTGCGCCATCCAGTTGACCCAGAACAGCCCAATACTCTCAAGGGAATTACTATCTTGCTAGATCCTGGCCATGGCGGTAAAGATACTGGAGCAACAGGCCCTGATGGTCGTCACGAAAAAGATCTCACCTTGACAGTTGCCAATTTACTCAAGCAGGAATTATTGGATCTTGGAGCCAATGTCCAGCTAACTAGATCTTCTGATATATATGTCTCATTAGAAGAGAGGGTTAAATTAATCGAACAGATTCAACCGAACATTTCTATTTCTCTGCACTATAATTCATTGCCAGATGGAGGAGATCCTGTAAAAACGATGGGAGTAAGTAGCTACTGGTATCATCCCCAGGCTGAAGATTTAGCATCTTTTCTAGAAAATAATATTGTTCGAGAGCTCAAGCGCAAATCTTATGGAGTCTATTGGGATAATTTAGCCCTGACTAGACCTACTATTGCTCCATCAATTCTTCTGGAGTTGGGATTTTTGAGTAATCCTGAAGAATTTGAATGGATCACCAACCAACAGGAGCAGCGCAAACTAGCCCGCTCAATTGCCCATGCTATCAAAGAGTGGTTTGAGCAAAATTAATCAAACTCTCAGGCGGCGCTTGAGATAAAATTTCCTCAATGATGGTACTGCTACCTGATGAGCTCCAGGTCACACCTTGCTCCAAATATACTTGAGCTGATCTGCCAATTTTATAGCTTCCATAAGAAGCAACTCCCACTTGCAGCAAAGCTGAACCCATATATTCACTTACTCCCCCACCAGAGAGCATCATTTTGCCTAGCCCCAATGAGGTCAACTCCCCCAGAGAAAGCCCTCCTACACTTAGTGAAAGTGCTCTCCACAATAAAACCCCTTTATGACTAGTAATAGGGAAGCCATAGAGACTGGCAAGAGCCTTAATCAAAGCCAAATCTGCCAAGATACCCACCAAGATATCTAGTAAAAAAATGGGGATTAGAGCTACGGCAAGAGATTTGTAACGAGCGTAGCGCCAGATCAATTCTTCGGCTTGTTTTTTTTGAATCTGCAAGGTTTTATGAGCTATCACCAACTCGGATTGTTGGGCTCTCAACAAACTATTGAGAGCTAACAAAGCTTGTCCCTCTTGGTTGAGAATTTCCAGTATTTTGAGCTTAAGAGCATCAATTTGCGGTGGTGGTGTTTCTAATTCTTCTTTAACTGTGCCATCTGGATATTCTACCTGAACCAATACTGGATTAGGTTCTGCTGCAATACAGACAATATCTTTAGCCCTGAGGGGAATTTTTCTTTGGCATGCTAGTTCTTTTAATTTTTCGCAGATAGTACTTTGATCTATTTCAGGATAGAGATCGATCTTGTTAAAAACCAAAAGTACAGGTTTTTTACTTTCCAAGAGTTGACATAGGGCTCTATATTCAGTTCTGGTGATATCTCCAGAAACAACAAACAAAATCAAATCTGCGCTCTTAGCTACTGAATAAGCCATAGAAGTGCGAGAATCTCCGGCAATTTCATCTATTCCGGGAGTATCAATAAACTCTATCTGCACTTTTGCGCTACCAGGGCTCCAAAGGACCGATTGGGGTTGTTGGGTAACGCCGTTCAATGGACCACTGGCTAAGATATGCTCACCAACAAAGGCGTTGATTACCGAGGATTTTCCCTTGCTGACCAAGCCAAAGGTGACTATCTGAAAAATATTTTGGTTAATTTTATCTAATGTACCTTTAAGTGCAAGAATATCTTCTCTAGTAATAGCTTGTAATTTACGATTAAGGGGTAAATTCCAATGCCTATTTTGACCGGTATACCAGCCGAGAGTATCTTCTATACTGATTTTGGCACGCTCTAAATGGTTCACCAGAGTTTCCAACTTACGCTTACTTAAGAACAGGATAACCAGCTAATTCGATCAGATTGCGAATCTTTTCTTGATCTTGAATACTATGAACTGTCACTGTCTTATTTTCTATATCTACATCTACTAGTACGCTAGGATATTGCTCCTTGATAGCATTAGTTATAGCTGAAGCGCAGCCACCGCAAGCTATTCCAGGTACCTTAAATTCTATAGTCACAATCTTTCCTCACCATTTTAAAGTTGCAGCATCAATACCCTGTTGTTGGCGAATTTGGGCATCTTTTTCGAACCATTCTACCACTTGCTCATGGGTTAAACTTTCAAGAGGCACATCCAACTGCTGGGCAATAATCTTCAGTAGTCGCAGCGAAGAAATTGTCAGCCTGGCTAGAAACTTTTCACTCGAGCTCAGTAGCGCTTTATCAATATCGTTGGATTCTTCTGTAGTTAAAAACTGAGGTGCTTGATTCATCGAATTTTTTCCTTGATTAAATAACCACAAATATTTTCTCCCTCTTTAAACCAATGGGTTCTCTTTACTAATACATCAGGAAGAATTTCTGCAAACATTTCCAGCTCATGTGAGCAGACATTGGGATAGGATTCTACAACTTCTGCAATAGCACAATGATGTTCGCAATAGATAAACGCGCCGTCACTTTGGTGATGAATTTCAGCCATGTAGCCTTCTTCATGGCGCAAATCAACCAATTTAGCTAGCCGCTGTTCCAGAGATCCTTGGCCTATACTTGAGCAATATTCATGGGCTTTATTTTTCCACTGCTGGCGCAAGACTTCATCTAGCTTATTTTCACCAAAGGTTTCACTGACAGCATCTAGAAAAGATACAGCAAAATTACTATAGCGATTGGGGAACTGCTCTTTTCCCTCTTTACTTAGACTAAAAAGATATTGGGGTCTTCCCATACCGGATTGAACTGCTTCATATCCAACCAACCCTTCTGATTCTAGATCCTTGAGATGGCGTCTGATTGCTTGAGCAGATATTTTCAGACTTGATGCAATCTTAAGGGCTTGAGATTGCGGGTTTTTCAAGAGATATTTGAGTATTTCTTTCTTGGTTGAAACTGGCTCTCTAATTAGGCTTGTCACGATTAATCCCAAATTTTACTAACCTTGACTTTGACAACATCTATGTTGTTATTCTATTATAGGATTAAGTTAAACAACAAAAAAGTTGTTTTAATCCACACCTCCCTAAAATAGCATGAGTTCTACCTCGGTCAAAAATCTCGTTAATCAACCTTACAAATATGGCTTCGTTACAGATATAGAGTCTGATACCATACCACGTGGACTCAATGAAGATATTGTTCGACTCATCTCGGCGAAGAAAAATGAGCCAGAATTTCTTCTAAATTTTCGTCTTAAGGCATATCAACAGTGGTTGAAGATGACTGAACCTACCTGGGCTCATGTTTCTTACGAGGCTATTGATTTCCAAAATATTATTTATTATTCCGCACCTAAACAGGCTAAAAAAAAGCTAGATAGCTTAGATGAAGTTGATCCAACTCTTTTAGAAACCTTTGAAAAGCTTGGCATACCTCTTTCTGAACAAAAAAGACTGGGCAATGTTGCAGTTGATGCCATTTTTGACAGTGTCTCTATTGCCACTACTTTTAGAGAAAAATTATCTGAGCATGGAGTAATTTTCTGCTCTTTGAGTGAAGCAGTTCAAGAATATCCAGAATTAATCGAAAAATATTTAGGCACTGTAGTACCAATTGGCGACAATTACTATGCCGCTCTTAACTCGGCTGTTTTTACTGATGGTTCTTTTGTCTTTATTCCCAAGGGAGTAGATTGTCCAATGGAGCTCTCTACCTACTTCCGCATCAATAATGGAGAGACTGGTCAATTCGAGCGTACTTTGATTGTTGCTGAGCAAGGCTCTAAAGTGAGCTATCTAGAAGGCTGTACTGCGCCAATGTATGATACAAATCAATTGCATGCTGCTGTTGTAGAGTTAGTTGCCCTGGAGAATGCAGAGATTAAATACTCTACAGTGCAAAACTGGTATGCTGGCGATGAACATGGTAAAGGCGGAATTTACAACTTTGTCACCAAGCGCGGACTTTGTAAGGGAGATTCTTCCAAAATATCTTGGACTCAGGTAGAAACAGGTTCAGCTATCACTTGGAAATATCCAAGTTGTGTTCTATTGGGAAACAATTCAGTTGGTGAATTCTACTCCATAGCCCTGACCAATAATAGACAGCAAGCTGATACAGGCACCAAAATGGTACATATCGGTAAAAATAGCCGCAGTACTATTATTTCCAAGGGTATCTCCGCTGGTCATTCCCAAAATAGCTATCGTGGTTTGGTTAAGATGGGTCCTAACGCCAAAGGTGCTCGCAATTATTCTCAATGTGATTCTATGCTCATTGGAGATAGAGCCCAAGCCAATACCTACCCCTATATTCAGGTCAACAATAGCACAGCTAAGGTTGAACATGAGGCTTCTACCTCTAAAATTGGCGAAGATCAATTGTTTTATTTTGCCCAAAGAGGTATCTCCCAAGAAGATGCGCTCTCTATGCTAGTCAGTGGATTTTGCAAAGATGTCCTCAACCAACTACCAATGGAATTTGCAGCCGAAGCAGATAAGTTACTCAGCCTCAAATTAGAAGGTACAGTGGGGTAAGATTTATATCTAGCCATATAAATAAATTTTTATAGAAATAATGATCAATAAAAATAGTCCAGTCATTCTGTCAATTAATGATCTTAATGCTTCTATTGAGGGAACTCCCATACTTAAAGGAGTGAATTTGGAAATTAAAGCTGGAGAAATTCATGCCATTATGGGTAGAAATGGTTCCGGCAAGAGTACGCTCTCCAAGATCATTGCTGGTAGCCCAGATTACGAAGTAACTAGCGGAGACATAATTTATCAAGGTAAGAGCATCTTAGAGCAAGAGCCAGATCAAAGAGCTTTAGCCGGCATATTTTTAGCTTTCCAATATCCTTTAGAAATCCCTGGAGTTAGCAATTTGGATTTCTTACGCGTAGCATACAATGCCAAAAGAAAATTTCAAGGACAAGAAGAGCTAGATGCCTTTGACTTTGAAGATCTCGTACGAGAAAAACTAGATATCGTGCAAATGAACCCAGCTTTTTTAGATCGCAGTTTGAATGAAGGGTTTTCCGGTGGAGAGAAAAAGCGCAATGAGATCCTACAGATGGCAATATTAGAACCAACTTTAGGAATTTTAGATGAGATTGATTCTGGCTTGGATATCGATGCTCTTCGAATTGTAGCTAATGGAGTTAACCAGCTTACCAGAAGTGACAATAGCTTTTTACTAATTACTCACTATCAAAGGCTTTTGAATTATATTGAGCCAGATTATGTTCATATTATGTATGATGGCAAAATTGTCAAAACTGGTGATAAAGAGCTTGCCCTTGAATTAGAAGAAAGTGGCTATGATTTTCTTGATCTTGAGGTTGCCATTGGATGATACCAACTCTCAATAAGCTCAAAGACTTTACCAAAGGCGAACTAGATCTAGTTGAATTTCGCGAAAGAGCTAGCGGGATTTACGCTAAGAGCTCTTTTCCCAGTAAAAAAGATGAGGATTGGCAATTCATTGATCTAGATAATCTGCAAAAACAAGAATTTGAAATTGCTAGTCCTGTTGAGTTGACAAAGAAAGATCTTGCACCTTTTGAGCTAGAGGAATGCTCTGATAATAGATTGGTTTTTGTCAATGGTTATTATCAAGCTGCCCTTTCTAGCAATAGAGATAAAGGAATCTATGTTGGGAATTTCGCCACAATCAAAGACAAAAAACGTACTCAATTAACAGATTATCTACAGCAAAACTTGCCAGATCTGAACTACTTTAGCGCGCTCAATCAATTGGCAACAAAAGATTTAGCCATAGTTTGGGTACAGGCAGATGTTGAAATTGCTCAACCTATTCAACTGCTCTTTTTAGCAAGCGCTAACAACGAACAAATCCTGATTCAGCCTCATATAGTAGTGATTATCGAGCCAAGGGCCAAAGTTCAACTGTTAGAGAGCTATCACTATCTAGAGACGAAGCAACCCTATTGGAACAATAGTTTCTCAGAAATATTTGTAGGAGAAAATGCCAAGCTAGAGCATGTATTAGTTCAGTGGCAAGCTAATAATGCTTTTCACATAGCCCAAACTACTGTTCAACAGAAAGAAGGGAGCTACTACAGCATTGTAGAGGTTGATTTGGGGAGCCAACTGTGCCGCCATAATCTAGATATTATCCAAGCTGGTAAACAGACAGATACTAAGCTTTGGGGTTTGGCTTTAGCCCAAGATGAGCAAACCATCGATCTCCACAGCAAGGTAGCTTTACACCATCCATATGGAACTGTGGAGCAGTTACAAAAATGCATCTTAGCAGATCGCTCTTCGACAGTTTTTAATGGCAAGATATCGGTACCACAATCTGCCCAAATGACCAATGCAGCTCAGTTAAACCGCAACTTGATCCTCTCATCTGGAGCTAAAGTATATACTAAACCTGAGCTGGAGATTACTGCCGACAATGTTAAATGTGCCCATGGTGCAACTATATCCCAATTAGAAGATGAAGAGATTTTTTATCTCAGAAGTCGGGGTCTTACTCTTGCAAACTGTAGAAGACTTTTGCTAGAGGCTTTTGCTATCGAGATTATTAATAAAATACCGTACAAATCCCTCTCCCAAAAACTCACGAACTTTATCAAATGATTAGTAAAACCAAAAATTCACTAGCTAAAATAAGAACTGATTTCCCAATTTTAGATCAAACTATCAATGGAAAGTCTTTAGTTTATCTTGACAATGCTGCTACATCCCAAAAGCCAAAAGTCGTTCTAGATACTATTGTTCATTATTATGAGCACGACAATGCCAATGTCCATAGAGGAGCTCACAGTCTGAGCGTACGGGCAACCGAAGCTTATGAAAACGCTAGAGAAAAGTTAGTAGCTTTTATCAATGCCCAAAGCTCCAAGGAAATCATCTATACCCGCAATGCAACCGAGGCAATCAATCTAGTAGCCTATAGTTGGGGATTAAATGAACTCAAAGCTGGCGATGAAATAATTCTGTCGGTGATGGAACATCATAGCAATCTAGTGCCCTGGCGTATAGTTGCTAGCAAAACTGGAGCGGTTATTAAATATGTAGGTTTAACCGAAGAGCAAGAGTTTGATTGGAACGAATATCTCAAATTGCTTTCACCTCGAACTCGTCTAGTATCTATAGTTCATGTATCTAATGCTTTAGGTTGTGTCAATCCAGTTGAAAATATTGTTAAAAAGGCTCATCAAGTTGGGGCAAAGGTCTTGATCGATGCTTGCCAAAGTATACCCCATAAGCCCATAGATGTTCAAAATATCAATTGTGACTGGTTAGTAGCTAGTGGACATAAAATGTGTGGTCCCACTGGCATAGGCTTTCTCTATGGCAAGCAAGCTATCCTAGAAAACATGCAGCCTTTTTTCGGCGGCGGGGAGATGATTGCTGAAGTTTTTCTAGATAGTTTTACCTGTGGTGAACTACCCCATAAGTTTGAGGCTGGAACTCCTGCTATTGCTGAAGCAATTGCTCTAGGAGCGGCTGTAGACTACCTCAGCGAGATTGGAATGAATAATATTCATGACTATGAAGCTCAATTAGCGGCTCATCTGTTTGACAGATTAGAAGAAATTCCCCAATTGAAAGTATATGGTCCTAAAAAATCCCCAAGAGCTGCTCTGGCTGCCTTCAATGTTGAGGGTCTTCATGCTAGTGATATAGCAACTATGTTAGATGAAGAGGGAATTGCCATTCGCTCAGGACACCATTGCACTCAGCCACTGCATCGGCTCTTTGGAGCTAGTGGCAGCGCTAGAGCTTCTCTCTACTTCTACAATACCCCACAAGAAATTGATATCTTTATTGACAAGCTCAAAGAGACCTTAAGTTTTTTTGGGGTCTGATATGCTAAAGAAGAGACCCGATTCCTGATAGTATTAAGAAAAGTTACAATTTTAAAGTTTAGCATTATGAAATTAAAACCTTATCTCTCTCGTTTGCTAGCTCTAGTTTTAGTTGTGGTTGTTGGCTTAGTTGGTTGTTCAGCTTCCCCTGGAGGTATCACTGGCAACTACAGCGAAGATACAGTCAATGTAATTGAAAATCTTCTCAGTGCAATAGAACTGAATCCTGAATCTGCTGATGCTCAAGATATTCAAACCCAAGCCCGCACCCAAATTAATGAATATATTGCCCGCTATAGACGTGAGACAAAATCTGGTACTCTACGCTCTTTTACCACCATGCAGACTGCTCTCAATGCATTGGCAAGTTACTATACCTCTTATGGTGTTCGTCCTATCCCAGATAAGTTAAAAAATCGTCTCAAGGTTGAATTTAATCAGGCAAAATTGGCGGTTGAAAGAGGAAATTAATCCAATTAATCTTCTTTTTATAATTAAACTCCCGAAGAGATCGGGAGTTTTTTATTTATTAGCTATTTTTTTTAGATTTACCAGAGACAAATCCTAAAAAGCCCAAAGCTAGAAAACTCCCCAAAATCGTAGAAGATTCAGGTACTTCCTTAAAATTTGCAGTAACAGGCTTGCCTATATAGGGAAAATTACATGAGCTCATCTGCACATTGTTGCATTCTCCGTACTTAGTATTTATAGTGCTGGAATAATACAGATTGTAGGAAATATTATCAGTAGTTTGATAAGAAAGCCCTAACTCATCTAGAAATCCAGGATTGCCGCTGGGAAAAAAAATATTATCGTTGTTGGCATATCCATTAATTGGCAGTAAAGTTGAGATTGACTTGCCATTTCGAGTTCCAGAAATATTAGTAATCAGGCTGCCAGTAGCATCGGTTGTAAGCTGACCTGAAGCCGATATGCCATCTGCATTATAAGAAAAACGCCAAGTAGCAGCTTGAGCTGGGGCAGTCAAAGAAAATAGTAATGTGGTTAAGGCTATTGTGTTAAATCTCATAGTACTATTTATTTTATTAATTTTTTATTTTATATGATAAAGTTTTTATT
>CAISPN010000011.1 GCA_903887375.1 uncultured cyanobacterium | reverse complement strand
GCCCGTAGGTCTAGTTGGTGGTTTTCAGGGTAGCTTAACAGGACGAGAAAATGTGACTTTTGTTAGTCGTATCTATTCACCTAAATATCGTATTGAAGAAAGAATTAATTACATTGAGGAGTTTGCAGAGCTCGGTGTTTATTTTGATCGTCCATTTAAAACTTACTCCAGTGGCATGAGATCTAGATTGGCTTTCGGGCTTTCTATGGCATTCGATTTTGATGTATACCTAATAGATGAGGTTACCTCCGCTGGAGACCAACGCTTCCGTGAAAAAAGTAAACAGCTTTTGTTAGATAAAAGAAAAAGATCTGATTTTCTGATGGTTGACCATAACTTATGGGGACTCAAACTCCATTGCGACCGAGCTTTTCTGCTGGATGGTGGTAAAATTGAAATCTATGATGATCTGGAGGAAGCTGTCGCCCTTCATACGGAACGCCTCTTGAGCAAACCCATGAACTAGCCATGCTTGTTCAACAATTTTCCTAATTTCTCCTCGTCCTTGATTTATTATGATTGATGTTGACAATTTCAATCCTTTAAATAGGTTCTTGCTACGCAAGACTGAAGATAATGACGAGGTTTCCGATGTAATTGTTGTGAAATCCAAACCTCCTCAAAAAAGATTTGGCTTTATCAAAAAATTTTCCATATCTCAGTTACTCATTGTCCCAGTTATTGGCTCAGCGATTTATTTCTACTCTATTGCCAGCAATCGATATGTTACTAGGTCTGATTTTGTTATACGTAAAGCCGAGGATTCAGAGGTTGCTAGTGGAGGATCTGCATTGGCTAATCTACTTGGAAAGACAAATCAAGCTTCGATTGAAGATGGTCGTTATCTAAAAACCTATCTTCAATCTCCACAAGTTCTTCACGATCTTAGTCGTACTTACAATCTAGAGACGGCTTATGCCCCTAATCGTCTTGATCCATTTGCTGGTTTAAAAAAGGGATCAAGTAAGGAGCAGCGTTTAAAATTTTTCAAGAAACAGGTTGCCGTAAGTCTTGATGAGTTATCTGGAGCGGTTGTATTGCGTACTGTTGGATTAACCCCACAGACATCGCTCGATCTCAACAGATTTATGCTGGCAACAAGTGAACAGTTTGTGAATCGCCTTAATCAAGACATAAGTCTTAAGCAGCTCGGCTTTGCTGAGGAAGAACTCCGGAGATCCCGTTCCAAGTTAGAGAAATCAAAAAGCAATCTTCTTGATTATCGAAATAAAAATTCCGTTATTGATCCGAAGCTTGAGGCAGATTTAGCCAGTCAAACAATTAGTAAGCTCCAAGAGAAACTGGTGCAACTACGTGTTGATTTGGCTACCATGAAGCTTCAATATCGTGATGCAAACGAACCGGAAATGGTTTCGGTATCAGACCAAATCAAGGAATTGGAAAAACAAATAGAGATTGAACGTAAGACTGTCCTTTCAAGTAAGGGACTCGATTTTAACAGGAGGGCTGCTGATCTTGTGAAACTTGAATCCGATGTCAGTTTTAATACAGATAGCTATAAGTTATCTTTAAGTGCTGTCGAAAAAGCAAGAATAGAAAGTCGCCGCCAGCAAAAATTTATGGCATTATTATCGGCTCCCCAGTTGCCGGAGGATCCGGATAATAGTTGGCGGAGTAAAGGATTCTTCACTGTTTTGGCTTCATGTGCAGTTGGTTTTAGTCTTACTAAATTCATCCTTGGCATGCAGGCCAGTCATCGGCAGTGAATTTCTTGCGTCGTTATCTTGGTATATTTATATTAAATGATTGGTCTTTATCTCCTGAATCAAGCGGTAGGGTCTTGTTACTTAGCCCCGCACCAAGGCCTGGATGGTACAT
>CAISPN010000010.1 GCA_903887375.1 uncultured cyanobacterium | reverse complement strand
TTATAAATTTCCCAAAAAGAGCAACAAGGAGTTAGAAGAGATGTTTGGACTAAGCGAATGGCAACAAACCCAATTCTATAAAGATGTAAAACTTGAAGGTATTCAAGAAGGCAAGTTAAAAACAATACCTGGTCTTTTAAAATTAGGTCTATCTCCAGAACAATTAGCTACTGCACTAGAACTAGATCTAGAATTCATTAATCAAGAGATTACTAAGTTAAAGGGTAAAATTGAAGGCAAGTTAGAATCAATCCCAGGTCTTTTAAAGTTAGGTTTATCGGCCGAACAATTAGCTACTGCACTAGAACTAGATCTAGAAATTATTCAACAAGAGATTGATAAATTAAAAACTAATTGATCAAAATACCTAGAGTTACTTTGTCTATTTATCGAGGTTTATTGAAAATCTTAATAGTCTCTCGTCCCTTCTGGGATTCGGGATTGATGCCAAGGTTGTGCTAGGGGGGACGAATGTTTCGGCAACAAATTCTAGTCCCATTTGGTTGCTGGATTCTGTTATTGGTTATGAGGGGCAGGCCCGTCTGGTAGCGACTCACCGTCTCACCTTTTGTTCTTCTCATACGGTCCTACTTTTGCGTCTCATAGCTGAATCACTTTCAAATCTTTAAAAAATGGAATTGCGAAGAAAGGAAATATATATGACTTGAGAGAGGATTTATTGGATGACTCGAACTAATGATTTTAGTTTGGGACAACAGCTTTAAGAGATCATTCAAACGATTAATCAAAAAAAATCCACAATTACAGAAATAAAATACTAAATGCTTTGGAGTTGCTCTCTGTTGACCTCAAGTGTACTGACCAACTTTTTGATATTAACGTTAAATTAAATTAAAAAAACTATGGCTAAAGCTCTTTCGAATAAAGTACTTTTGATTGGTTGGGATGCTGCTGATTGGAAAGTAATTGCTCCGCTGGTGGATGCGGGCAAAATGCCTAATATGAAAAGGTTTTTAGAGCAAGGGGTGATGGGTAATCTCGCTACACTTTATCCTATCCTTTCTCCAGTACTTTGGACCTCGATTGCTACTGGCAAAAGAGCTTATGGTCATGGCGTGCATGGTTTTAGTGAGCCAGATCCTCAAACTGGGGGAGTCAGACCCATCACTAATCTAGCCCGCACCACCAAAGCGATTTGGAATATCCTCAACCAGGAAGGAAAACGCTGCAATGTAGTTGGTTGGTGGCCTTCCTATCCCGTAGAGCCCATTAATGGAGTGATGGTCTCTAATCACTATCAAGAATCTGTAGCCGAGTTGGGTAAGCCCTGGCCTATGCCCAAAGGTACCATCCATCCAGAAAGATTGATTGAACCATTGGCCAGATTAAGAATTCATCCTCTGGAGATCCAAGGCGAGCAACTAGAGCCCTTTGTCCCGAAAGCCAGAGAAATAGATCAAGATAAAGACAAAAGACTCTATAGCGTAGCCAAGATCTTGGCAGAATGCTCCACTATTCAAGCTGCCGCTACTGGTATTATGCAACTAGAGCCGTGGGATTTTATGGGAGTTTATTTTGATGCCATTGACCACTTTGGCCATGGCTTCATGCGCTACCATCCACCCAAATCTTCTTGGATATCTCAAGAGGATTTTGATCTTTACTCTCAGGTGATAGAAACTGGCTATTGCTATCATGACTTTATGTTGGGGGTAATGATGGAGCTAGCTGGCCCAGATACCACCATCATAATAGTTTCAGATCATGGTTTCCATCCAGATCGCTTAAGACCGCAATATATTCCCAACGAGCCAGCAGGCCCGGCTGAAGAACATAGGCCTTTTGGAATCATCGCTATGTGTGGTCCCGGCATCAAAAAAGATGAAGTTATCTTCGGGGCTAGCTTGCTGGATGTAACCCCTACGATTTTGAGCATCTTTGGCTTACCAGTAGGTAGAGATATGGAAGGCAAAGTACTACTTAATGCCCTTGATAGAGATACCCAAGTAGAGTATATCGATAGTTGGGATGAAGTTGAAGGAGATAGCGCCATGCATCCACCTGATATGAGGATCGATTCAATCAACTCAGCCGAAGCGCTCAAACACCTTGTTGACTTGGGTTATATTGACGAGCTCGATGGTAGTAAAGAAAAAGCAAGAGCAGAAACCATCAGAGAATTGCGCTACAATCTGGCTAGATCCTATGTAGGAGCTGGTAGAGAAATCGATGCAGCGCCTATCTATCAAGAGCTCTGGGATGAATTTATTGACGAGAGCCGCTTTGGAGTTCATCTATTCAATGCTTATTTAGCCCTAAACAATATCAATGAAGCTCGCTCAACCTTTGCCAAAATATTAGAGCGCAAACAAGCAACTATGGAAAGAGCCAAAGTTGAATTAGAGCAATTGATAGAAAGTCTCAAAGAAAAAAAACCAGAAGACTACAGTGATCAGGAGAAAAATCGCATTAATAACCTCCAGAAAAAAGCAGGCATCTCTCCTACTACTGTAAGTTTTATGAGCGGCTGTCTAGCTCAAGCTGAAGGAAACTATAGTGAGGCCATCAAGTTCTTTGAAGAAGCCAAATCAGCCCAAACGCATGATCTGCCTAGTCTCTATCAGCGCATTGCCAATTTGTACTTAGCTGAGAAAAACTATCGGCAAGCTGAAGCTCACTTCCTGCAAGTACAAGAATTAGACCCGGTTAATGCTGAAGCCCATTTGGGTCTGGCCAAAGTACATTTAAGACAAAACAGACCAGAATCAGCCATAGAGCAAGCATTAGCCTGCTTGGGGCTTATTTACCATAACCCACAAGCTCATCTGATTCATGCCATGGCCCTTTATCGCTCTGGCAGAGTTAAAGAAGCGATCCAATCTCTGGAAATAGCCACTAGTCAAAATCCCGTTTTTCCAGCCGCTTATCGTTACTTGAGTTCTATCTATGTCAAGAACTTCCAAGATGCCGATAAAGCCAATCAATATAGACTGCTAGCCAAAGAATCCCTCCAAAGAATCAAAGAATTTAAAGCAGGCAATCTAGAATCAACTCCTAGCTTGGTTTTAGAATGGCTAGATTCACTCACTAATCAAACAGAAGATCCTCTTCCTACCTCAAATCTAGAAGAAAACATAGTCATAGTTTCAGGATTACCCCGCTCTGGCACCTCTATGCTGATGCAGATGTTGGCAGCTGGAGGCCTGCCAGTCTTAACTGATCAACTCAGAGAAGCTGATGCCAATAATCCTTTGGGTTATTATGAACTGGAGCAAGTTAAAAAACTTGCCGAAGATAGCAGTTGGCTAGAAGGAGCCAATGGCAAAGCGGTCAAAATCATAGTTCAACTTTTGCCTAAATTACCACCAAAGAAAAAATATCGCATTATCTTCATGCAAAGACCAATGGCAGAAGTGATCGCCTCTCAAGAAAAAATGCTCCAAAAGCTCAACAAAACTGGCGGCAATATTGCCAAAGACAAATTAGCCCAAGTTTATATCAGAGATCTTCAAAAAATCTTGAATATGATCAACCAATATCCAAGTATTGATGTGCTCTATATCAACTATCACGATGTAGTTAGAGATCCTGCTTCTTCTAGCAATCGTATTAATCGTTTTCTAGGTGGGCAACTAGATCAACAGGCAATGGCTTTGGCTGTAAAACCCGAACTTTGGAATCAAAAAGCCCAAGCTGTTAGATGAACTTTGACAGGCTGTCGTTTGACAAAAAATTGCCAGCAAAGAATAATCAAGTTGTACTTTAACAAATTTATAAAGATGAAAAAGCTGTCATTGGCAATTCTTTTATTGATGGGTTTTGCTAAACCTGCTCTAGCTCATATTTTTTGGTCACCATCTACTTCAGGGCAAACAAGTCATCCACTTTGGTTGGCTGAATTTGCCGAAGCAGAATCTATTGTCTATGATCTCAAGGGTTTAACTGATGGTCAAAGTAATACAGCTAATATTACCACCTATGACACAAGTGGTAATATTATAGCCAGCGATGTATATGATGCCAATGGAACTATTTTTTCTAGTGTAGATTTATCAGGCAATCCAATTGATATCTATGATATAAATGGCAACTTGATTACTCCTGCCGATGGCACAAAGCAAAGTCCAGTTACTGTCGTTCCCTCTCAAGTTAATTTAGGAGCTATCTCAGCTACATTTGATGGTGGTTATTGGGCACAAGATCCATCCATGGGTATGGATACAGAACACAATCCTAGTGATTACCTAGGTTTTCTAACCCCAGCCCAACAACAAGCATATGGCTATTCTAATATAGTACAAGAGCTAAAATTTACTCAAGCTCTTTACAATGGCTTTTCTCCCAAGGTCAATAATAGTAGTTTTTTTAACTTACCATTAGAAGTTGTCCCTCTAGCAAATCCTTTTGAGCTTTCAGCTGGAAGTTATTTACCAATTGAAATCAGTCTTTATGGAAAAACTGTCAGTGGGAATGATCCCAATCTAGAGATTTTAGCAGGTTACAATGGAGATCCTATCAGCTCAGAACCAGGCTCAAATATATTCCAAATCCCTATCGAATCTTTTGGGCTAGCACCGCTTGAAGTTGATTATGCTTATCAAAGAGGAGCTGACCAAGTTGAAGTTTTTCTCTCTACTAGTTTGACTGCCTTTGTACCTGAATCTTCCCAATTACCGGCTGCTGTTTTAACAGCGACAACTGTAGTTCTTTTTAATCGCTACCGCAAGAGACAATAAATGGAAAATAAAGAGCAAAACCAATCTCTTGAGCAGTTAAATCAAGCTGATTTTATTACTCTTGCCATCTATGGATTGAGTTTTCTATCTGCGTTGCTGTTTTTGTCATTACCATTGGTCAATCTTCTCAATCCAAGCCCTTGGCAGCGCTCAATAGGCACTATTCACAGCATAGGAGCTCTCAGTACAACTGTGATAGCAGCCTATACAGGACATCTAGCTTTTCCACTTGCCAGGCGTGTGCGCACTATCTTACCCCAAATACGCACTCTCTCTTTCTGGTCAGCTATTTTGAGCTTTCTTGGAATAGCTACTGGCAACCTGGCTTACATGAGATATCGCGCAAATTTAGCTACAGGTGGGGCTAGGGCTTGGCTGATAGAAAATACTCCTCTTGTGCAATATATCTTGATGGAGTTTCACGAATTTTCAGTGCTCTTTATCCTACCAATTAATACAGCTTGCGCTTGGGTTCTTTGGAATTATGGCGATGATATTTTAGAAAAGCGCAATCGCAGCGTCTTGATGATTACTTGTCTTGCTTTGATACTCTCTATGTTCTTTTCTATTGGTGGTTTAGTCTCAGGACTTGCTGTAGCCAAAATCAAGGCTCTTTAATTTCTATGGATAAAACAAGATTTTACGAAAAAATTTGGCAAAGCTTAAAATTGTTTCCCACTTTTTTCTCACAAGGAGCAAAACAATCACCTAAATATAATGGACCGGCTGCTGCCGCGTTTTTATCTACCGGAATTGGAGCTTGGGCAATGATGATTTCTCACCATCTTGCTGATAGTTCAAAAAGTATAGATAGTTTTATCTGGTCACTTGGTAGCTGGATTGCTGGAAGTCATAATCCTAGTAAAATCTGGGGTAATATTGGCAGTTATTCAGGTAAAGAGACAATTTTATTAATTTTTTGGTTAGGTAGCTGGTTCGTTCTGCATCAATTGTGGCGCGAGAAAAATATCTCTTCTAGAATAATTTTTTTGGGAATGTTTTTTCTTTTTGTCGTTTCTACAGTTATGACTTGGCATCCCCTGTTTCCTTATTTACACATTATGTAACTATGCCCAGAATTAGAACAACTAAAAAATTCGATAAATATATCTTTGTCTTATTAGGAATTTGGTTAGTTTTTTTGCTATCAGCTCTGAATGCTACATTCCGGGTTAGCCAATCCCCTAAGTTCAATTCTTCTGGCTTCTCTGGAAAATCTCTATAATTTTTATAATCTTGAGAATATTCTTCTGAGTGACTATGAGCGATACCCTCTACAATCAAGATTTGCAAAAATGGATAGAACAGACCATAGAGCAATTAAAAAATCAACAATTTGAATCACTTGATGTTGAACATTTGATTGAGGAACTTTTTGATGTGGGCAAGTCCGAACGCAACAGCCTAAAAAGCAATCTAACTATCCTGCTTGCCCATTTGCTCAAACTTAAGGTACAAAAAGATGTTCCTGAATCGATGAAAGGCTCTTGGTATAGTTCCACAATAGAACATCGCCAAAGAGTCCTAAACAATATAGCTGACAGCCCTTCTTTGAGGGCTTATCTAGTTGAAATTATCGATAAAGCCTATCTAGATGCCAGAAAACTGGCCATCAAAGAAAGTAAATTTGCTAGTTTTGGCATAGATACACCAAAAGAGCAAAGCTATCCAAGTCAATGTCCATTTACACTTGAGCAAATTCTCGATGAGGATTTTTATAATTAGCGGATAAAAGTTCCACCTTGGAGATAATCGCGCAGCTGCTGCTGGTTGTCATGTGAGTATAGACCATTGGGCAGATCTTCTCTGTTAAAAGCCGCTACTTCTAGTACCTCTTTAGGATCTCTGGTGAGGAGTTGGCCTTTGACCTTTGCCTCAACTAGGATTGAAATTGAATGTATGCGAGGATCTCTCTCAAAAGAAGTATAGACCCCTACTAGGCGCTCAATTGAGACTAATTCTAGACCAGTTTCTTCTCTCAATTCGCGTTTGAGCGAGCTAGATAGATCTTCTCCCCAGTCAATGATCCCTCCTGGAAGCCCCCATTGTTTGGTATCACTGCGTCTAATCAGGACGATTTTATCATCAGGTAAGCGAGCTATAATCGTCACCCCAGTGATAGGGTGACGAAACACAATCTTTAGTACGGATTTAATGAAATACCAAGGATGTTGCATAGATCAAGAAGATTGTTGCAGAAGGGCAATAGCATCTTGTAACTGCTGGCGAACCTGCTCAAAGCCAGTTCCACCATAGCTGTTGCGTGCTGCTACTACCTGCTGCGGGGCGATTGCACTGTAGATATCAGATTCAAAAGCAGTATGGATCTCTTTCCATTGCTCTAAGCTGAGATCTTTTAGTAACTTTCCAGAGGCGAGGGAATGCTTAACTGCCTTACCTACCAAATTATAAGCTTCGCGAAAAGGGATCCCTTTTTGAGCGAGATAATCTGCTACATCAGTAGCATTAGAGAAATCCTCATTGACTGCTTGATTAAGCCTATTAGTCTTAAATTCTATACCCTCTTCTAGTAAGATTGTCATAGCTTCTAGGGAAATTTTGACAGTTTTGACCGCATCAAATACTGCTTCTTTATCTTCTTGTAAGTCTTTGTTATAGGCTAGGGGTAAACCCTTCATCATCACTAATAGAGCCTGAAGATGTCCAAATACTCGGCCAGCCTTACCCCTAATCAATTCCGGAACATCGGGGTTTTTCTTTTGCGGCATGATGCTCGAACCTGTAGCACAGCTATCGGTCAGAGAAATAAAGCCAAATTCCTGGCTAGCCCAAAGAATCATTTCTTCACTCAGACGGCTCAGATGTACCATGATCAGGCTGCAGGCATTGAGAAATTCAATGGCAAAATCGCGATCACTGACTCCATCTAGGCTATTGGCATAGACTTGGTCAAATTCTAAAAGCTCTGCGCTGTAATGGCGATCAATAGCAAAAGTTGTACCAGCTAAAGCCCCGCTACCTAGAGGACAGGTATTGGTTCTGCTACGAACTTCACTCAATCTTTGCCAATCACGCTCTAGCATCTGGAAATAAGCCAGTAAATGATGGGCTAAAGAGACAGGTTGGGCTCTTTGCAAATGAGTATAGCCGGGAATCAAAGTTTCTACATGTTGGCTAGCTTGTTTGACTAGAGTAGATTGTAAATCTCTCAGATATTGTTGAATTTGGCTGATTTGATCACGCAAGTAAAGTCTCAGATCTGTGCCTACTTGATCATTGCGTGAGCGGGCAGTATGCAATTTCTTACCAACATCCCCAATGATTTCAGTAAGTCTTCTTTCTACTGCAAAATGCACATCCTCTTGCTCAATACCAGGATTAAAATTTCCCTGCCGGTATTCTTGGCGAATTTGCTCTAGACCATCAACTATCTGTTGAGCTTCCGTAGGCGAAATAATACCAGTACGAGCCAACATGCGGGCATGGGCTATAGAACCCGTCAAATCGTACTCAATTAACTCAATATCGAAGCCTATGCTGGCATTGAAGATAGCAATTGCTGGATGCAGACTTCCTTCAAAACGATCACTCCATGCTTTGTTCTTGTTCACAGTAGATATTGTTTAGAGGGTGAGTTTAATAACCGGTAAAGATTCTAAAAATATAACCTAAATCAAATCGGATGATAAAAAAATCATCTCATTCTATTTGTACTACGACAACTGTCATATCGTCAGTATTTTGATTTGTCATACCAGTAAAGCTATCAATGCGCTCAAAAAGTGTATCAAGAATCTCTTGTGGTTGACAACCTTGCTTAGCGTTAAATTCCAAAATACTGATTAGATTGTCTTCCTCAAAACGGTCTCCATGTCGATTAGCCGCCTCAGTGATACCATCTGTATAATACAAAATAGTATCGCCTACCGAAAGTTTGATCTTGGCATCTTCGTATTGAGAATAAGGCTCAAGTCCAATTACTACACCATTGGTATCCAAATGAAGAATTTGTTGGGTTTTGGCGTGCCACATCAAAGGGGGATTATGAGCTGCATTGCTGTAGCGCAAAGTGCTACTACTAGGATCATATTCTGAATAAAAAAGTGTGACAAAGCGATGAGCAGTTTCTAAATCGGCGTACATTACCTGGTTGAGATGTTGCAAGACCTTAGCCGGACTATGACGGTTGAGAACTTCGGCTCTGAGCATTCCCCTAGTCATAGTCATAATTAGCCCAGCTGAGAGACCTTTGCCCATCACATCCCCAATGACAATACTCCAAGGGACCTTGGGGTTAGCCTCTGATTCTTCTTGGCTATGTTGATCATAATCAGTAGGGATGAAATCATAATAATCTCCGCCAACTCTATCGGCAGTACGGCAGCGGGCAGCAATCTTGATACCCTTGATAGTGGGGCATTGGGGTGGAAGCAGACGACGTTGGATTTCCGAAGCGATTTCCATCTCCTTGTCCTGGCGTACCCGAGAGCGCAGATCCATAGTCAGCTCATGATTTGCTATAGCCACAGCGCTTTGATCGGCAATCAGATGCAATAACTTGCGCCTTGTTTGGGTCCAGACATAATTTGAATCCCTGCTAAAAATGTAGATTCTTCCCCTTTGGATATTATCAATCAGTATAGGCGTGCTATATAAGCGCACTCTAGGGTCTAGGCTTTGTTTGAGATTTCCATCGAGTAAGGTTGTAATTTCTATGCTCTCGGACTTCTCGTGATTGATTTGATTAATAATTTTCTCGATGGTTTGGCGGATTTCTTGAGAGCGCTCAGAATTGTTGTCATAGAGATGCTCTAGTGTAATTTGCCCCTGCTTGCTAAATAACAATAGAGCAGCGCTATCAGCTTCAGTTACTCTAGCTGCCATTAAAGGAGCTAATTCCAAAACTTGATCGATATTTTTAAAACTTCTCAAAGCAAAACCAAGAGAGCTCAATAAATTTTGCACCTTATTTTGTTCACGATAAAGACCTGAAACTAGTTCTTTTAACGCTGAAACCAGTGTCGTATCTGTTTGAGCTGTTATTTTGCCAGGAGGGGTAATAGCCACAATAACCAGTAATTAGTAAGGATTCAAGAAAAGCACAATTAATATTACTCTAAAAATGTTTTAACCGTTCCATCTGGTAAAAGCACTAGACGTATTGTAGCGGTTTCTTTATTAGAAAGAGGAGAAATAAAAGGTTGATTAAGAGCGGGCATAGTTATCTGATTAAGATAAATACTAGCACTGCGCCCTAAAGGTATGATCCCGATGATGGCACCTTGGGGATTAATTTGTAGACGGTATTCTAGGGTATGCTCTAAATCTTGGGGCACTTTCCAGTTTTTTTGGAAATATTCGCGAACTTCCCTTACTTGGACAATTGTATCTAAAAGGTAGGTAGATTCCAATGGATGCTCATCAGCTTTGGCAATTCTCTCACTTGTTAATGCTGGTGGAGCTTCATTTTTTAGAGGAGCAGGCAGAGAAAGCTCATTATTATTAGCAGCAGTAGTAATTGGCTCTGCTGAAGGATATATAGCCATATTTACAGGCGCTTGAGGTTGATTCTCAACAATTTTTGGTGAGGGAATAACTACTACTGGAGGTGGGGCTATTGTAGTTTGCATAGCTAGATTGGGAGGCACCACCAAATTAGATGGTATAGGCTTAGGGCTTGGCAATTGACTAGGGGCAATCACAGGAAATTCATTTTTAGTGGAAGTTATTTTTTTAGAGATAGTCGGAGAGGAAGTTTTTTTGTTGATTTTTATACTATGGCGCCACCAGTAAAGACCAAGTAATCCTAAACCTACAATTAAGGATATAAGGGCGATTTTTGCTGCTTTATTTTGACTAGCTTTTGGTTTGCTACCAGAGAGCTCATATTGCTCTAGAGCATCAACTAAATCAAAGAGCTGACTGGTACTTAGGTTGATAGAATTACGCGAAAACTCCAAATTTCTAAAAGACAAAAGATGCTTCAAACCTTCTTGCCTGGTTAAATTAAGTAAGCTTCCTTGATGAGTAAAAGAGAGATTTTTGAGTGGGTCTTTTAGAAAGAGCTGAAGATATTCCTTAACTGTTTGGGATAATTCTGGAAGTTGGGAAGGTTCACCCTGGATACTCACTTGTTCTTCTTGGGAGAATTTGGGATCATCAAAATTTAGAACAAAATGTGGCGCTTTTGTTTGAGGTGACTTTTCCCAAATTTCCAAGCTGCAAGTAGGGGGAGTAAAGCGTTTAGTAGGATATTTTTCTTTAGAAAACATAGATTTAATTTTAAGTTAAAGAGCTAAAAGCATCTGCCAAAGACGAAGATGACCTTTGCTACTGCTGTAAAATAACAACTCTAACAACAGATTTAAAGCTATCTCCTCTAAAAGATCTTGACGGTAGAGATAGGCAAAAGAATCTAGATAGTCTGCTAAAAGCTCCGATTCTCTGACATTAGGGCTGAATTGCTCAAGCGATTCAACAGAGCGGCGAATTACATCTCGATATTGTTTGGCCAAATAACAGATAATTAAAACAAGAGATTTGATAGTTTCTAGATCTAGTTGCTTTGAGGTTTGATCGTCATGTTGGAATCGCCAAAGTTGCAAAAAATCAGCGCTTGAGCGATTTAGAGCTAATGACTCTACTGCTTGGGCAATAGATTGCGATCCAATCTTGGCTAGTGACTCTAAAGCCAATAGAATCAGATCTAGATGAGTTTTGAATCTGACTAGTTGTAATTGATCTATTGGCGCTGTGGTTAAGAGATCTGATGTTTTGTAATTTGACAAAAATGTTTCCCCAAGCTAAACCCTATTGTTGTCTCAATTTTAAAGCCATTTTTGGAGTATTTAATGACCATAGCAGCTCCTGTTGATGAAGTAATCAAACAAAATCTAGAACAATTTCTCTTGGTTTTGAGTGTATCGCTTGGTGTTGCGACCATTTCGCGTATTTTCAGTTGGCTAAGACAAATTCCCTATACCCTTTTGCTGGTGATTGTCGGCTCGGTACTCAGTTTTGTCAATATTCGTTTTGTCAATCTCTCACCTGAGTTGATTCTGGAGATATTTTTGCCTCCTTTGTTGTTTGAAGCAGCCTGGAATGTCCGTTGGCGCGAGCTCAAGAACAATAGCCTACCTGTGGCTCTTTATACTGTTGGTGGAGTCTTGATCTCTATTGCTGTCATCGGTTTTGCACTCAACCAATTTACCAATTTACCTCTGCCGATTGCTCTTTTGGTCGGAGCAAGCTTATCCACGACCGATCCTGTCTCGGTGGTGGCTCTATTTCGTGAGGTGGGAGCTAGCAAACGCTTAACAGTTTTGATGGAGGGCGAAAGTCTTTTCAACGATGGAGTAGCAGTTGTGGCTTTTGTCATCCTAGTAGATCTGCCCTTTGGAGTGACTAGTTTTACTGTAGAAGATACTCTTGCTCGTTTTTTGTTGTTTGTTGGGGTTGGTGTGGCTGTAGGCTGCGTGGTGGGCTTTGGCCTTTCTTATCTGACTCAGCGTTTTGATTTACCGGTAGTAGAGCAGTCAATCACTCTGGTTTCAGCCTATGGTACTTATTTATTGACCGAAGAGCTCGGCGGTTCTGGAGTCATTGGCGTAGTTCTAGTAGGTTTAATCCTGGGAAATTTTGGCTCCAGGATTGGCATGAATCCACGCACTAGGTTATTAGTATCAGAATTTTGGGAATTTTTGGCTTTTTTAGTAAATTCGATTGTTTTTCTATTGATTGGCGATCAGATTAAGATCTCCAGCTTGGCTGATAATTTCAATCTGATTGTAGTTGCAATTATAGCTACACTTTTGAGCCGCGCAGCTGCGATTTATCCCCTTTCAGCTTTGAGTAATCTAATTACCAAAAAAGATATTAATTTGCGAGAGCAAACTGCCCTATGGTGGGGCGGACTGCGTGGCTCTGTCTCTATAGCTCTGGCTTTGAGCGTGCCGGCTATTTTACCAGGCAGACAAGCAATCATTGAGACTGTCTTTGGTGTGGTTCTTTTTACTTTACTATTCCAGGGGATTACCACCAAGTTTGTCTTGGGTAAATTAGAGCTTATTGGCGATGAACCGATTCGACAATCCTATGAAGAGCTATTGGCCAAAAGACTGGCTATGCAAAGAGTTATTGATTTTCTAGAAAAAGCAGATTACAACAACCTTGAGCCTAATTCTGAAATTTATGCTCAAAGAAAACAATTAGTAAAAGCAAAACTAGAGCAAGTAGAACAATCAATAAACCAATTGCAAAATGATCATCCTGAAATTAAAACCTTGGATTTTGAACAACTAGCTGAGCAACTTTTGAATATCGAAACCGATACCTATGCAGAATTGATTCGCTCTGGCCGCTTGGATAGCAATCCCTATCCTATTCTCAAGGAGATTATAGCTGACTCTGAGGTGGCTGGATGAATGTGGGTGTTTTAGTTGGAGTTAGCAGCGCGGCTGTGGTGGAGTTTTTGGAAACTGCCGCTATTGCCTATGCTATTGCCAGAGCTGGCTATCATAGAGAGGCCTATTGGGGAACTATCTCAGGCTTGGCTATAGTAGGGCTTGGTTCTGCGCTTTTTGGCAAGGGTCTGCAATTGGTTCCACTTCAGCTTTTGCAAATAGTCATAGGTTTAAGTCTGCTTTGGTTTGGCTGGGGCTGGGTGAAAAAATCGACCCGCAGACAAATTCAGCATAAAAGAGCTGGCTGGATTATAGATCCTCTCAAATCTGAGCATATTGTTCTGGAGAATAAAAGTGCCGGTTTTAGCAAGCTCAATTTTTTCTTGATGACCAAAAGCGCAGCTCTTGAGGCTTTAGAAGTAGCAATAGTGGTAGTGACCTTGGGTTTGGCTTCTCATGCTTGGAAAGAGGCAATAGTAGGAACATTTTTGTCTTTAATTTTGACCATCGCTCTAGTCTATTTGCTCCATGGTTATTTAGTAAAAATCCCTGAAGTTTTGATTAAACTTGCCGCTGGGATATTGTTGATGGCTTTTGGTAGCTTCTGGTTAGGCGAGGGGATGGGGATAGCTTGGCCTGATTTAACCCTGTTGTTATTAGTTTTTGTATATGGCTTGCTCTGTTTTTTGTTTATTCGCTGGAAAACAGTAGCCTAATTGTGGCGTTTTTCTGCTAAAAATGAAAGAAATATGAAAAGTGTAACTGTGATGCTCAAAGAAGAAACGGGCTTTAGAAAAGTCTTTTTATCTACTTTTGTGACTATCTTTCTAGCCGAGATAGGCGATAGAACCCAACTGGCTACACTTTTGCTCAGCGCCCAATCCCATTCACCTTTGGTAGTATTTGCCGGCTCATCTATTGCTTTAGTTGCCACTAGTTTGATTGGGGTGATCATTGGACGCACTCTAGCAGGCAGGCTTTCTCCTGAAGCTTTAGATATAGCTATTGCTATTTTGTTGTTAGTGATAGCCGCTCAGTTACTCTCTGATGTAGTACAATATTGATTTTTATGAATTGGCAACTATTCGGTTTAACTTTTTTGACAGTTTTTTTAGCAGAAATAGGAGATAAAAGCCAGCTAGCAGCTATAGCTCTTAGCGGCTCTTCTAGCTCACCTAGAGCGGTATTTTTTGGCTCAGTAAGCGCCTTGATTCTCACCAGTTTACTAGGGGTGATTATTGGAGCAAGCATGTCCCAATTTTTACCAGGGCGCATTCTTAAAGCCTTGGTAGCTATTGGGATGATGCTTATGGCTCTCAAGTTGCTTTGGGTTTCCTCTGGAGATGAGCTAAGTTAGTTAATTCTTCTCAGGCTCTAGACCAACTCCCACCGGGGCAATAGACTGTAGCTGCAATTCGGGATGATCGTCTATCACCTGCTGCATATTCCATTGATTTCTAAATAGCAGAACCGGTCTACCCCAACTATCTTTGAGCGTCAGACTATTAAAGAGTTTGCCAGCTTGGTTGAGTGCATCCCAACCACTTGTTACCCAGCGAGCCAGACTATAAGGCAGGCTTTCTAAAGTAGTCTCAACGCCATACTCATTGAGCATACGAAACTGAACTACTTCAAATTGCAACTGACCAACTGCTGCCAAAATAGGTTCTCTTTTGAACTGGTCTAATGAATACATAATTTGGACTGCGCCTTCTTCAGCTAGCTCTTGAATCCCTTTTTGGAACTGTTTAAATTTGGAGGGATTAGGGTTGCGCAAGTAGCAAAATAATTCAGGTGAAAAGCAGGGTATCCCTTCGTATTCGAGCTTTTTACCCAAATAGATAGTATCGCCAATAGCAAAAACTCCCGGATTATTCAGACCAATTACATCGCCAGGATAGGCTACATCAATTGATTCTCGATCTTGGGCAAAGAGTTTTTGGGGTCTAGATAGCCTGACCACCTTGCCGGTTCTGGCATGGTTGACTGTCATATCCTTTTCAAACTTACCTGTACAGACGCGAATAAAGGCTACCCTATCTCGGTGTTTGGGGTCCATATTAGCCTGCAGTTTAAAAACAAAACCACTAAATTCTGGATAGGTTGGATCTAGAACGCCAAGGGAAGACTGTCTAGCTTCCGGTTTGATTCCATAATCTAAAAAGGTCTCCAAAAATAACCTAACTCCAAAATTATTCATCGCACTGCCAAAAAAGACAGGAGTGAGCATTCCCTCATGCACCATTTCTAGATCAAATTGACCGCCAATTTCTTCAATGATCTCTAATTCTTCTTGGAGTTGATCGTAAAGCTCACTGCCTAGGTAATCTTTAACTTGAGGATCATCTTTTGCTAGGACTATTTCGGGAGCTTCTTTGGCTCCATGAGTGACTCTTTCATAGAGATAGTAAGCTTGATGATAACGATCATAGACTCCTCTAAAGCGATCCCCCATGCCGATAGGCCAGTTGACAGCATAGGTCTTAAGCCCTAATTCCTGTTCAATTTCATCAAGCAATTCTAAAGGTTCCCGACTAGGCCTATCTAGTTTATTGACAAAGGTGAAAATGGGTAATGAGCGAAGACGGCAAACTTCAAAAAGCTTACGAGTCTGGGGTTCTAAACCTTTGGCCGCATCGATTAGCATCACTGCATTGTCAGCAGCAGCCAAAGTACGGTAGGTATCTTCACTAAAATCCTGGTGACCGGGTGTATCTAGAAGGTTGATTTGGTAATTATTATACTCAAACTGTAGGACAGTTGAGGTGATGGAAATACCCCTTTGTTGTTCCATTTCCATCCAGTCAGAGGTTGCTTTTCTTTGCGATCTTCTGGCTTTAACTGCGCCAGCTTCATGTATGGCACCACCATAGAGCAGTAGTTTTTCTGTCAAGGTTGTTTTTCCAGCATCTGGGTGAGAAATTATCGCAAAATTACGTCTTTTGTTGACTGCCTGGAAGAGCTCGGTTTCTATATCTGTTGTCATATTGTTAGCAAATACCTAAACTCCATTCTAACAAGGCTATGGTGATACAACGGTAGAAATATTGCTGACATAATTTTCCAAAATCCGTTAAAGTAAATATAAAGTTAGCATACGAACTCGTTAGCTCATGACCTTTTCATCTTCGTGCGGTGTCTCAGAACTGCCTTTATTTCCCCTACCTGATGTTGTTCTATTTCCCAACCGGCCTCTTCCTCTGCATATATTTGAATTTCGCTACAGAATAATGATCAACACCATTTTGGAGGAGAATTGCCGCTTTGGCGTACTGATGAGCAACCCAGAAAACGGCGATATTGCAACTGTTGGTTGCTGCGCTGAGATAATTAATGCCCAGCGCTTACCTGATGACCGCTTCAAAATTGATACATTAGGTCAGCAGCGCTTTAGATTGCTGCGCTATATCCGCGAAAAGCCCTATTTAGTGGGTTTGGTCGAATGGATAGAAGATACACCACCTACTGAAGATCTCAGACCCTTAGGCCAGCAAGTAGAGCAGTTATTGCGCGATGTGGTCAGGTTACATGATAAGCTCACTGATCAAAAGCGAGGGCTTCCTGATGATCTGCCCTCACTCCCTCTAGAGCTTTCTTACTGGATTGCTGGAAACTTGCAAGGAGCTCCTGCTGAGCAACAATATCTTCTAGACACTCAAGATACAGCAGCTAGGCTGCGTAGAGAGTCAGAAATATTAACTTCAACCAGGAACTACTACGCCGCAAGCACAGCCTTAAAAGAAGCTCTCTCTCAACAATAGCTAGTTTTTAGAGAGCCATTTTTGACTATTTAATCTCTGCAAGATATAAAGCACTAGTATATCGAGAGTAGCCTTGCGCTCATCGATCATAAATGATTCAAGAGTGCTCGCTTGCCCTCCAGCAGAAGAAGAGAAGGCTTTTCTGCCGGATACACTCTCATCTAGAAAGTAAATATTAAACTGATGTCCATTACTAAAGCGGCCAATCAGTTGAGAACATGAACTGCTGGCATTCATTAGGATAGGGGCACTCTCAAAAGAAAGCTTTACCCCATCAATTTGTTCTTTTTCCAAAGCTGTAGTTACAGCAGGCAATAGATGCTCTTGGGCAAATTGAGGCAAGGGTTTATCTTCAATAGCTGGGGGCTTGGCTTTGGGGGCTGCTGCTGGTGCTGCTATTGCTTCTGCTGGGGCTTTAGTTTCTTCAGTCATGGCTCTTTTGGGTTGGGAGATTAAACAATATTTTAGAGTAAAACGTTCATTTTGGTTTTTGGGCGATTACAGTACGATGACGTGGACTATTGGCAATAATAAGTGGTTCAGCAAAACCGGCTTTAATTAAACTAGAGGCAAAATCAAGTGTGAAATATTCATCGAGATGGGGCTCAGTACTTTTAAGCAAAGTCAAGATATAGGCCGGCATTTCTCTATAAATACTAGATTGCGGATTCATATCCATCATGGCAAAGTAACCACCTGGCTTGATTAATCGATATGACTCTTGGAGAATTTCTAAAGTTGGTCTTTGGGGCAATTCATGAAAGAGCAAAAAGGCAGAGACTAAATCATATGAACTTTCTTCTAGTCCGGTAGATTCAGCCAAAGCATGTATCCATTGAATTTCCTTAATTTGCTCTTTTTGAGCTCTATGTTGAGCTACCGAGAGATAATAAGGGGAAAGATCTAAACCAGTTACTTGAGCTTGAGGATAGATCTTTTGGAGAGCAAAGGTGCTCATTCCTACGCTGCAGCCTATATCCAAGATATTGTGCGGTTGATCTTTAATATATTTAACTAAATTTTCATGGTAACTATCTCGCAATTGAGCATCACCATCTGCTTGAGGATTTTTGTTGCCACTCCAGATAGTCGAATGAACTGTCAGCGCGGCACTTTCTACCTCCCAAGCAGGCTCCCAGTCCAAATTTCCTTCAGGATAAGCATGAAATGGCAAGGTGTAATAGGCGGGATAGTTCAAATCTTGATTTTGGATCCCATCAAGACTCCAGTTTTGAGATTTTAAATGCTCTACATTGGCGATCCAGTTGACCCCGATTTTACCTGCGCGCTTGATCATCATATCTCTAGCTCTTTGTCTGGCAAGATTGGCTATAGGTTTGATGTCTAGTACTTTATTGACTAGGCTGGAGGCTAAATTAAATTGATTATTCTTGTTTTTCATGGATTTATTGGTTCTAACACTGGCTCTGCCTCTTCTTCTATAGGCTTGTGATCAAAAACCATTTTATCTTGCTGATAGTCTATCCAAATTACATCACCTGAATTGAAAGTATTTTCTAAAATCTTAGTGGCGATGGGGTTTTCCAATTCTCGCTGTATAGCTCTTTTGAGTGGACGGACTCCATAGACTGGATCGTAGCCAAGAGTGACAATTCTATCGAGAGCTGATTCGGAAATTTCCAGGCTCAGTTTCTGCTGGCTGAGTAACTTAGATAGCCTTTGCAGTTGAATCAAGACTATTTGACGTAATTGTTCACTTTTGAGAGTTTCAAAGACAATCAGCTCATCAATCCTGTTGAGAAACTCGGGTCTAAAGTGCGCCTTGAGAGATTCCATGACTTTAGAGTTTCTAGTTTTAGCATCATCGATATTTAGTATAAATTCACTACCAATATTGCTGGTCATCACAATAATCGTATTGCGAAAATCTACTACTCTTCCTTGCGAATCGGTTATCCTACCATCATCTAGTACCTGTAATAATATATTAAAGACATCTGGATGAGCTTTTTCCACTTCATCGAGCAGCACTACAGAATAAGGACGCCTTCTGATTGCTTCAGATAATTGACCACCTTCTTCATAGCCAACATAGCCGGGAGGCGCTCCCACCAAACGGGAAACGGCATGTTTTTCCATATATTCAGACATATCGATGCGCACCATGGCCTCTTCTGAATCAAAGAGCAATTGAGCTAAAGCTCTAGCTAATTCAGTTTTGCCCACACCAGTTGGTCCCATGAACAAAAAAGAACCAATAGGCCTACTAGGATCTTTCATCCCAGCTCTAGCTCTTCTGATAGCAGCTGAGACAGCGGCGATAGCTTCTTGCTGACCAATTACTCTTTTGGCTAGAAAACCTTCAAGTTGGAGTAATTTCTGACGCTCTGATTCTAGTAGTCTGTTGATGGGAATACCCGTCCAGCGAGCTACTATTTCGGCAATATCGGCTTCTGTGACTTGCTCACGTAGAAGAGTTGAACCAAGAGCTTGAATTTCAGTAAGTTTGGCTTCTTTTTCCAAGATAGATTGCTCTAAAACCTCTAGCTTGCCGTATTTGAGCTGGGCAGCTTTATTGAGATCGTAGGCTCTTTCGGCCTGTTCAATACCGAGCCTGATTTGCTCTTCTTCTTCTTTGAGGGCATTGATCTCCTCGAGCATCTGCTTTTCAGCTTGCCATTGGGAAGAGAGCGATTTTTGTTTGATTTCCAGCTCTTCTATTTCATGTTTGATGCGCTCAAGGCGTTCTTTAGAAGGTTTATCAACTACTAACCTTTTTTCTTCTCCCAAAATTGAGAGCTCTTCCATCTGTAACTGCATCAAGCGCCGATCTATTGTTTCTAGTTCAGTGGGCTTGGAGGTGATTTCCATTTTCAATTGGGCAGCAGCTTCATCGATCAAGTCAATGGCTTTATCCGGCAGGAAACGTTCAGTGATATAGCGATCTGATAGGGTTGTAGCTGCTACTAGAGCTGAATCAGTGATCTTGACTCCATGATGGACTTCGTAGCGCTCTTTAAGTCCTCTTAAAATCGAGATGGTATCTTCTACCGAAGGCTGCTTGACATAAACCTGTTGGAAGCGACGTTCCAATGCCGGGTCTTTTTCGATATTTTTGCGATATTCATCCAAGGTTGTAGCACCGATGCAGCGCAGCTCTCCTCTAGCGAGCATGGGCTTGAGCAGATTTCCCGCATCCATTGCCCCATCGCGTGAGCCAGTGCCAACTACTGTATGCACTTCATCAATAAAGAGAATAATTCGCCCTTCAGAGTGGGTGACCTCTCTCATCACTGAGCGCAGACGCTCTTCAAATTCACCTCGATACTTAGCCCCGGCAATCAGACTGCCCATATCTAGGGAAATTAACTGGCGGTTTTTGAGCGATTCAGGCACATCTCCTTTGACAATCCTTTGGGCTAAACCTTCAGCAATTGCAGTTTTACCCACACCAGGCTCACCAATGAGGACGGGGTTATTTTTGGAGCGGCGCGAGAGAACCTGAATCACTCGGCGAATTTCTTCATCTCTACCGATGACCGGATCAAGTCTGCCTTCTCTAGCGCTTTCGGTAAGATCTTTACCGTATTTACTCAAAGACTCATAGCGCTCTTCCTGGTTGGGCTCAGTTACCTTTTGAGTCCCCCTGATAGATCTGATATAGGCTTCAATATCTTGGGGGTCTAGATTAAAAGTTCGCAAGCATCTTCTACCAAGTCTTTCATCTTGGGCAAACCCCAACCAGAGATGCTCTACCGAAATATATTTATCCTGCCAGCTTACTCTTGAGGATTCAGCGTGATCTAGCATCACATCCAAACCTTTACCCAGATAAAGCTGGTCTACACTAGTGGTTCGCAATTGACGATTGATAAAGCCCTCAATCTGTTGTTGAAGACGCAGCCCATCGATATTGGCAACAGCTAGTATTCTCTGGGTCAGTCCCTGCTGTTCTAATAAAGCTAGGACGACATGTTCTACCTCTAGGGTTTGATTTTTGTAACGCTTGGCTACTTCTTGAGATTTAACAATCGCATCCCAAGCTTGTTCTGTAAATTTACTAGCGTCGGTTGGCTGCATTCTTGAACTTTTTACTCTATATACTCTCTAAGCTCTATTGTAGCCTTAGTAGGATGGTGGCGCTTCTTATCCTATCTATAGATTGAGAATCTATCTCAATAATGAACTGATATTTATTTAGAACTAAAAATTTACCATTAATCACTACAACACTTTGAGTTGTTATACAATTTAGAACTTATTGCTGCAATTTTGGCAAACCAAAACCTAACATTCTTCTTTACTACAATACAAATGAGCAAAAAGTCTGTCCATTTCAGCTATTCTCTTCAGTAGTTTAGTTATCTCTGCCCCGGCTCATGCCCTCTCATACAATTTCACCGATGTCATCCACCCTAATGGCGTAAATGGTACCGTTGCTCAGGGTATCAACAATAGTGGAGTTGTTGTCGGAAATTATTACGACAGTAACGATGATAACAATAGATTTATCCTAGGTATTCCTTTATTTTTGGGCTTGAGAAAGTTGAAGAAAATCAAAAGTAAGTAAAAAAATTAGATTCTCCTAAATCCTCCTTATAAAGGGGGGCTTTGGGAGGATAAAAATTAGCAAAACATGACATTGAACCCAAAATACCTCCATATTCTTTAATAAAATCTCATCAAACATTCAAAAACTAAAAATTAAAGCTATACCAAACATAGTGAGCAATACTCCAGCAAGAGCCCTCAAGCTTACTTTATCCCCTAAAAGAGCCACCATCGGCAGTACAAAAAGGGGGCTTGTTGAACATAAAGTTTGAACAACTCCCACTGCTGCATTTTTGAGAGCAAACTGTTGTAACCAAATTCCTAGATAAGTATTAATAAAAGATGCAAGGACTATTGCAGTCAGAAATCTAGGACTATACCATTGCCCATTGAGAAGAATACTGCGATCTTTTTTATATCCTGGTAAGAACATTAATAAACATATCACTCCAATTCCACCATATAATCGCCAAAAAAGAGCCTGTAATGGTGTCACTTGAGAATTATCAAAGGCATAGTGTGACAGTAGGGCCCCGGTAGCTGTACTTAAAGCTGAGATAATACACCAAAAAATCCCTATCCAAGAGACAACTTGTTGTTTTTTTTCTGTTCTCTCATTGATAACTATGGCAATACCAATGATGATCAAAACCATTGCCAGAGAATCTATCATCCTAAAATATTCCCCAAGGAAAACCCAACCAAAAATGGCAGTAAAAGGCATTGAGAGGGTTTGCAGCAGAAGAAGTTTTCTGACTCCCACTAAGGGCATTGCCAAGAAATAGGCGGTATCTCCTAGCCCAATACCAATTACGCCACTGACTATTAAAAGAAATGAAATTGTGGTAAAAGGTAAAGGTATATCTTGTTTATTTAGAAAAATTGTCGCGATTGCTAGAACAATGGCTACTAAACCTTTAGAGAGATTTAGTAGTAAAGGAGTAAATCTGTTGCCCATTCTGCTATAAATAACTGAGGCGATTGCTGAAGTTCCAGCTACTGCTAAAGCGGCAGATTCTCCTAAATATCTTTGCACTCTTTATTAACTCATATAACTTTGACCTATACTCTAACTTGACTAGAGCTTAAAGATCAAATTTTGAACCAAGGGCGTTTCCTTAAAGTCTAAAACAATAACTAACTTGAAAAAAAGAAAAGTGATAGCCGAAACTACAACAATTTTTACAGATAGAGAATTAGTAGAAGTTTGCCGCCAGGGCGATCGTTCTGCTTTTCGGGAGCTTTACCGTCGCTATCAACAACGTGTAAAGGCATCTCTCTATCAGCTTTGTGGCAGTGAGGGACTTGATGATTTAGTTCAAGAAGTCTTTTTAAGAGTCTGGAAAGGACTACCCAAACTGAGAGAAGTATCCTACTTTTCGACTTGGCTGTATCGTATTACTTGGAATGTGGCAACTGACCAAAGAAGACAATTAGCCAGAGGTAGGTTTGAGAGATTTTCTCCTAATGGGCGATCTGGTGAAATGGGCGATGAAGAAGAAAGCTCACCACTTGCAAACCTTTCACGCCCTCAAGATACCCCAGATCTTATGCAGATGCATTATCAAGAATTAGTCAAGCAAGGTTTGCAGATACTCTCACTAGAGCATAGGGCAGTTTTAGTTTGGCATGATCTTGAAGATATTCCTCAAAAAGAGATTGCTGAAATTCTCAGCCTACCAGTAGGCACTGTTAAATCTCGTCTATTTTACGCACGTAAACAAATCCGTAGGTTTTTAGAGCAACAAGGAGCGCTATGAGCCAACCAGAAGATCCCAGGCTTAGTGAGTTTTTACGACGCTACCGGCCTTGCCCTCCTTCCACTCAGGGCAACTTTGAAGATTATTTATTTGATCGCATCGAACAGAACACTCAAGTGCGCTCTAAAGGCGTGTTCTGGATTTTTTCTAGTGCAATTATGGCTGGAGTAGTTTTGGGATGGGGAATGTATCGCTATTCTAATCAACCTGAACTAGCAGCAAGCGCTCCAGAGATAGAAAACTTTGTTTTGGAAAACTGGAACAGAGAAAGTATAGATGCTGTTTATACTGCAAATGATCCACTTTGGGGTAATTATGTGCCAACAACATCTCAAATTAAACAAAGGCATCAACTTAGTAGAGCGCACTAGTTCTGAAAAAATATTGGTAACATGGGCCATCTCACAATAGCAAATTTGAAATCATTTTTGACGATTTTTTCCCTATCCAGTTTGCTAATATTGCCTTTATATTGTCCTTCATCTTTGGCGCAAACTTCCAGCAAGCAGACTATTCCGTCTCTCAAGCTCAGCGAATCTCAACAGAGGCAGATTGCCGATATTAAAAACAGGTATAGAGGTCCACTTGAAGAAAGAAGAGATACTTTTAACATTATCGAAGAGCAGCTCAGACGGTTAATGACTAGTAACGTATCTACAGAAGAAATCCGAGCTAAACATAGTGAATTACGTCGTATTTCTCAAGAGATTGAAGATCTTCGCTTTAATAGTATGCTCGAGATCAGGCAAGTTCTAACTACAATCCAAAGATCACAGCTTGCTCAACTGATGGAAAAACACAGGCAAAAATTTTCTCAAATGATACGCCAACAGCGCGGCCATAATTTTTAATCAACTCCTAATTTGATCCTTGGATCCACTATTTTCAGTAAGATATCAGCTAGAATATTGCCAACAATAAGCATCAAAGCTCCCATCATCAAGCTGGCCATTACTAAATAGAGATCATTGGCTGTCACAGCTTGGAGAATTAAACGGCCCAGCCCAGGCCAATTGAAAAAATTTTCAGCAATAAAGGCGCCACCAAGTAAACTGGCAAATTCAAAGCCCAAAAGCGTTACTAGAGGATTAATTGCATTACGCAGGGCATGAAAGTAAATCACTCTATTTTCAGGTAACCCTTTAGCCCTAGCTGTTTGTATATATTCTTGACGAAGAACATCCAATAATTGACCGCGCATTAGTCTTTGCAAACCCGCAAAACTAGTAATGCTCAAAGCAATAGTTGGCAGTATCATATGCCAAGCTATATCCCAAACCTTACCTAGAGGGCTGAGTTGGTCATAATCTAAGCTTTTCATATTTCCTACTGGCAGCAAAGGAGAGAGGTATTGGGCTAATATTAATAACACTAGAGCTGTGATGAAGCTAGGCAAACCCTGACCAAGATAACTAATAATCCTCAAAAACTTATCCAGCCAACTATTTTGCTTAACTGCGCTCAAAATCCCTAAAGGAAGAGCAATTGCCCAAGTGAGCACAAGAGATGAAATTGCCAGCAAGATTGTAGCTGGAACCCTTTCTAAAAGCAAAGAAGCAACAGATCTAGAATAGACAAAACTATAGCCAAAATTAAACTTAGTTAAAATCTGCCTCAACCATCCCCAATATTGAACAACTGGAGGTTGATCTAAGCCAAACTGCCGCTTTATCTCCAAAAGAGTTTCTTGAGAAATTTTAGGATTATTGAGCTTTAAATTAGTCAGATAATCACCTGGAGCTAGCTTGATAATTACAAAGCAAAGTATTGAAGCTCCCAAAAGAGTAATTAGACCTTGCAATAGTCTACCCAAGACATAGACCAGGGTATCTGAATCCCAAAGAAAAGAAAATTTAGATCTGCTATTCACTGATATTCAACCAGAGATACTATTGGCACATTCGGTAAACGAGAGCGGCCTTCAAGTGCCTTTAATTCAACAACAAAAGCAAAACCAACCAACTCACAACCAAGACTATCTAATAAATATGAAGTCGCTCTGGCTGTTCCACCAGTAGCAATGACATCATCGACAATCAGAACTTTACTTCCTTTGACGACTGCATCTTGATGGATCTCCAGTTTATCAGTACCATACTCAAGTTCATATTTTATTGTATGTACTGGAGCAGGAAGTTTGCCAGGCTTACGAACCGGGACAAAACCTGCTTTTAAGTTATAAGCCAGAGGAGGGGCAAAGATGAACCCTCTAGACTCCATTCCGACTACATAATCGGGAAAAAAGTTATTTTCCTGACACTTTAGGGTTAAACTATCAATTGTCTGACGCAGTCCTTGAGGATTATTCAAAAGGGTTGTAATATCTCGAAAAACTATCCCCTTTTTAGGAAAATCCGGAATGTCCCGGATGAGAGATTTAAGATCCATCAGTAACCCCTTACAATGATTTTTATGGCGTCTTTAATCATATCGCCTCTTGTGCAAAAATATGTTCTCAGAAAGTCCAAGTAATGAGTACCTCTTTAAGTTTAATGCCTGATTACGTTGTCCCTAACAATTCCTTGATTTTAGGTATATTACCAAACTATTCTGTATCTAGTGAGAGAGCTCAGCTACATCTACAGCAGAAAATAGATCTGATTTTGCTCTCTCTAGAAGCTCTAGAAATGGGAAGTTCAGACTTTATATTTGATATTGCCAAACAATTGGAATTAGATCATCTTCTCAAAAACAGACTAGTTCTCTGGCGCATGCGCTGTACCAATAGCTGGCGACGTTCTTACACTCATGATACCCTCAATACTGATCAAGCTAAAGCGCTTGTAATTATTGCCAGTCGCAGAGCTAGGCAGCTTACTGTCACGATTCGTCAGTTACTAGTAGCCCAACAGCAAATGGAAGAAAAAAACTTGCCACTGGGAACGAACTATCTTTTGAGTGAATATTTAGAGCAATTTCGTTCCTATTTTCGCAGTCGCATGAACCCTCGCAGAACTAAAATCGCCTGGTATCTTGAACATGAGGAGGAATTAAATCAACTAGCCCTCACATTTTTGTCCCAATTGCTCTTTTCTACGGGTACATTGGGCACACAAAGATTGTGGACAAGTTTATTTGACGGAGAAATAAAAACATGAATATTAGAAGAGAATACAGCTCACCTAATTGCACTTTGATTCTAGAGGGTTTTGGGGATAATATGTTAGCCCCAAATGCTTCACAATCTTTATCGGTGCTTGTCAACGCTCAATGTCATTTATTAGGTATACCTAATAAACTCGATGGTGGCAGAGTATTTCTAGAGAATTTATCCCAAACATTAAATAGCTATGCCCAGCAGATACTAAGTGGAATTGTACACCCTCAAAGCGATTCCACTAAAGGCGAAACCATCACCATAGAGAAAGTAGCCAATATGCATCGCCTCAGCTACTATCCTTTAGCCGAATCACAGCAGCAGTCTACCACAATAGATTTAAGTACTGTACAACTATTTGATTTGGTAGAGACAGTAGATCAGTTTCTAGCCGATACTCGAACTCTACCTGAGTTATCACCCCAACTTCAGCCACTGGGCCATCGCTACCGCCGAGTTGAAGAATCTCCCGTTAAAAAAGCTTTGCCGGCTGTAGTGGGAACTGCAAGTCTTGCTCTAACTGGCTTTCTAGTTTATCTGATTCCAACTCCTAATTTACCTAAAATCGAAGGCAATAATCATAAACCCAGCTTAATCGTCCCCAAATCACCCCAAAGCAAAAAATTCACTAATTCCTCTAAAAGGTTATAATCTCAATTTTAAGGACTTTCACCTACTTGTATGCGCCGAAGCGACGATATTCCAGAAGCTATAAGAAAGAGGTCATATAAAAAGAGTTCAAATGGAATACCTTTTTTACTCTTTATTTTGACCACGGCAGTAGGTGTGGCAATATTGAGCTTCTTTTTAAAAATATTTATGGACTCCTCTCTCAGTCCAAGAACTGCGATCACCACAACTCCTAATCCTATACCTACTGCTACCCCGACTGAAAAATTGGACAATATACTAGGACATCTTCCCTATGCAGAAGCCAAACAAGAAGCTCTAGAACCAATTACAGCCAAGGGGCATATCAGACTGAGGAAATCTGCAGCGGCCAAATTTTTAGCTATGCAACAAGATGCCAGAGCTCAAGGAATAATTCTAGAGCCAATTTCCGGTTTTCGTTCCATACAAGAGCAAAAATATTTATTTTTTAAGGTTAAAGAATCCAGGGGTCAAGAAACTACCAAAAGAGCTCGAGTTAGCGCTCCTCCAGGCTACAGTGAACATCATACCGGCTACGCTGTTGATATTGGTGATGGCAAAAACCCATCTAGTAATCTCAATGATAATTTTGAAAGAACCGATGCTTTTCACTGGCTAGAAAAGAACGCCAATAAATACAGTTTTGAGATGTCCTTTCCACGCAATAATGTCCAAGGAGTCAGCTATGAGCCTTGGCACTGGCGTTTTATAGGGGATCAAGATAGCCTGGAAACCTTTTACAAAGCTAAGGAGCTAAAAAAACAGACTAAACTATGACCACAGAGCTACTTGATTCCCATCCTTGGTGGGTGGTTCGCTGGCTAGAAATTTTAGATTCCTATCGTTTCAAAAAAAGACTAGAAAGAGCCAGAATTTATGCCCGGCAAGGAAATGTTCTTAGTATTGAATTTGATCAATCACTTGTAAAAGCGCAAGTACAAGGAAGTGATACTGAACCCTACTTAGTAACAATGTCACTCTCTTGCTTTAGCCAGCAAGACTGGGATGGAGTAATTGAAACTCTCTCCCAAAGAGCAATTTTGAGAGCTCCTCTATTGATTGGCGAAATGCCCCAAGAAATAGAACAAGCCTTTACCAGCAATGGATTAAACCTGTTTCCTTATACCCTTGCTGAGATTAATTCAGATTGCTCATGCCCAGATAAGGCTAATCCCTGCAAACATATAGGCGCGCTATATTATCAACTAGCAGAAAGATTCGCAGAAGATCCTTTTGTTCTGTTTCAACTGCGCGGAAAAACCAAACAGGAAATTCTAGAAGCTATTCGTCGGCAAAATGGTCAAACAAATATTGACATAACTAATAATATTTCCAAACAAAGGAATCTTTCTGATAATCCAGCTATTTTCTGGCAGCAAAATGATTTATCTTTAGCTGATTTTGCCAATAACAGCGAGCATTTAGCAGGCAGAACTTTACTTGATCTTTTAGGAAGAATTCCCCTACCTCAAGAAGAAGCTGATTCTCTGACGATATACCTCAAACAGGTTTATCAAAAATCTCAGCAGGCGGCAGATGGCAGAATCAACATGGCATCTCCAAAAGAATAAAAACGGTACTCCTTAATGATAGCCTCTTGATATAGTTGCATAAGACGCTCACGTCCAATAAAAGCAGAAACCAGCATCAATAGACTAGAGCAAGGCAAGTGAAAATTGGTGATCATCCCCTCGACTATCTTAGTTCGATAACCAGGATAAATAAAAATATCAACTTTTCCAGTAAAGGGCTTTAACTGATCTATAGTCTCTATTTTCTGGGCTTGGGCGACCCCTTCTAGCGTGCGCACAGTAGTCGTGCCAACAGCGATAATCCTCCCTTGCCTGGTTTTAATAGCTTCTACAGTCTCAAAAGGCAAAAAAGCCCATTCTTGGTGCATTTTATGGTCGGTTATATCTTCAACCTCAACTGGGCGAAAAGTACCAATACCAACATGCAAAGTGACATAGGCAATTTTAACTCCCATTTGTTTAAGTTGTTGGAGTAATTCAGCAGTAAAATGCAGTCCAGCTGTAGGAGCAGCTACAGCTCCTTGGACATTGGCATAGACAGTTTGATATTCCTTGGTTAGAGCATCTACGTTTTTAAGATATGGAGGAAAGGGAATTTTCCCTTGCTCTTCTAACCATGAATAGAAATTCAATCCCTCTGTAAGTATAAATTGCAGCACTCTGCCGTTTGTTGCTTCATCTCTGGCAAGAACTTGCGCGCTCACTCCACCGTCAAAATTAATTAGACTGCCAGGGGCAATTTTTTTACCAGGTTTTACCAAGGCTAACCAACAGTTGAGAGCCAATTGCTCTAAAAGCAAGATTTCTACAGCAGCACCAGAGGCTTTATGTCCATAGAGACGAGCTGGTATCACTTTAGTATCGTTGAGGATGAGTAAATCCCCAGAGCGGAGCCATTGTGGTAAATCATAGAACTTTTGATCTGCATAGCTAATGGGAGAGTCCACAACCATCAAGCGAGAATGATCTCTTGGTTGAGCTGGACTCTGGGCAATGAGATTGGCTGGAAGATGATAGTCATAACTAGTGAGATTTTGATCAAGTTGGGTCATTGTTTTGTTAGCTTGGGTCAATTCACCCAGTCATATGGAAAAATCAGGGGGATTTGCCCCTATGAATTACTTAATCGCTTTGTAACAATAGAAATGTAAGCGAATAACGGGGAGACATCAGCAATGGATTATATTTATTTTCTGGGTAATGCTAGTCTCTGTCTACGGGTAGTTGAATATCTTCGCAATTCGACAGAGTTGCCAGATTGTATTTTGACTGTGATTCACCAGATTGACGGCTGGATCATCAGGATGAAATTTACACAAATTCTAACTCTCAATCAGCATGGCAATTTTACGGCTCTTATGGGGGAAATAGGCATCTGCTATGATCTTCAACCACGCATCAACCAAGTTTGTTGGGAACTTGATGCTAATTGCTCTGCGCTAGATGTGATGCGCCGTTATCAAGTAGCCATAGTTTCTCATGGAGAACCTGATCGAACCGAAATAGATTTATTTCGCGAGCAGTTTACTAAAGGGCTGGGTTACTGTCCTGAAACACTAGCTTAGCTGGTGATTATTCGCAGAACTTTTTGAGGGTTATCTACAAAACCGACTATTTTTCGCATTGGTTCTGGTTTTGTTCTAACAAGTGTGGGTGTTGCTGAAATATGAAAAATTTCTGCTTTTTCTGGGTTTTTAAATATATCTACTACCTTGAGAGTGTATTGACTAGATAGGTTTTTTTCCAGTAGTTCGTAAATAAACTGCAATGCTCCTTTGGTAACGCTTCCACCACCAGCAACAAATAGAGTCAACATATATTCAGACTGAGACTTAGTCGATGTTTCAACTAGAGCTACAGAATTATAAGGCACAATCAGATCATGACATTGCCAAAGTTCGGGAAAATCTACCCTATAGCTCTCCAAGAGTATCTTTGCTGAAGATTCATCTTGCCAAGGTATTTGAACCCATGGCAGATCGTAAGTGTCAAAAACTGATTCCAAAAAGGCTTTATGTTGCACTACTGCCGGATGTATTTCAGCCCAAGTATTAATTATTCCTGTCTGAGGATCGCAAGTTCTATCTATTGTGGCGCTGTAGTGAGGAACAAGAAAGTGTGGTGGATCCGATAAATTTAGAATTTCCTGCAGTTTGAAACATAGGTGAAGATGCCAATGTTCACTTTTAGTCGGGTCAAGACAATAAACCAGATCTCCACCTGGGGTAAAAAGAGCAATTCCCTTATATGGATCACTCATAGAGGCTTGCTATAGCCTACCGCGCATCATCATAGACAATTCATGGGCACTAGGAGAAGATTGTAGAGCTACTTCCTCAATAATCATCCCTTCTTGATATAGATTGAAGAGCGACTGGTTAGTAGTAATCATGCCATCATACTCTCCAATTTTCATAAGTTCATGTATTTCTTCATATTTACCATGACGTATATAATCCTTGACAGTCTCAGTATTTACCAAAATATCATGATATGCACTACGCTTACCATCGGTTGTCCTACATAATCCTTGAGATATAATCGATACTAATGATTCAGAAATAGCAGATCTCAGAGCAGGCTGTTCATCTGCTGAGTAGAGAGTGAAAATTCTTTCTAATGTCTTAATTGCACTATTAGTATGTAAGGTTCCCATCACCAGATGACCAGTTTGGGCAGCTTTAAGCGCAGTATCCATAGTGTCTCTATCGCGCACCTCTCCAATCAAAATTATATCTGGATCTTCTCTCAAAGCAGCTTTGAGTGCTATGTCATATTTAGCTGTATGTATGCCGACTTCTCTTTGTCTAATTAAGGAACGACGGCTAACATGCACAAATTCAATAGGATCTTCAATGCTGATGATATGCTTAGGATGCTCTTTATTGATATAGTCGACCATTGCTGCCATTGTGGTTGACTTTCCTGACCCAGTTGGACCAGTAATTAAAACCAATCCTTTTTGCGTATCGGCAATAGTTTTAAGTACAGATGGCAGCCTTAATTGCTCTAGGGTCATGATCCTCATAGGTATCAAACGCAGAACCATTGCGCCACCTCTAAGAGAATCGAATATATTTACCCTGATTCTGGCAAACTCATACTGAACTGCTCCGTCATATTCCGAACTCTCTTGGAACTGCTTAATTTGTTGTTCATTTAAAATCTCTTTTAGCCAATTGGCAAAAGTTGGCTCATCAGTTTCGGGAAATTCAGTAGATACCATCTCCCCTCTATCTCTCATTCGGGGAACTTCTGCTATACCTATATGTACATCAGAAAAGCCATTATCAAAGGCAATTTGTATCAGTTCCTTGAGAGTTGGCTGAGCCAATCTACTACGAGAGGGAACATTTCTGGGCATTTCCAGAAATCCAGTACTCTCTTTGGTATTTACTTCTGTTTTTAATTTATTGGTAGGAACTGTAGCTTCAGATCTCCACCCTTCACTTGGCTGGGAAAAACCAGATCTCATCGAGTCAACCATTTTTTTATTCCACTCCTTATAAAATTATCAGTTTTTTCCTTATGATATTTATCCTATCTATTTCTTTGGGATTAATGAGATCTTCATCATAATAACCCGGGTTATTTATGAGATTTTAGGATTTTAAATATAAAGATATATTAACAAAAATTAACTCAAGAGCCTGTTATCTATTTTTAATTAATATGAGTATATAAACTTACCGGTGGGGATCAAGCTAAATGATTTCTTTTCGAGCTTAAAACAATATATCTCTAATCAAGTTAGTTGGACTTTATAAAATTCTGTCATCTGGGAAACAAATTTCAAAAAAATCTAGCCCAAATTGCATTAAGTTTTATTAAGAAAATTTCTAAGAATTTCTCATATTTCCTATACTTAGAGAATGAGGCGGTGTCAACAAAAAAACAAATTTAGGAGACAAAATAATGGAATTAACTACTCAAAAAACAAGTCGAAGAGTTCATTTTTTGGTTTTAGCAAAAACCTTTTCAGTATGGTCCCTTACTTTGTTGGTCAGTCTCTTGGTTATAGGGTTTCCCTTTATAGTTTTAATGGCCCTATTTGGAGCTTTCTTGTCCATGATTCTCCATACCCTATTGCCGATGAGTTCGGTTTTATTGGTTGCCGGTTTACTCGTTGGAGGGCATTTGCTGGCAATATTTGGTGGTGCTGGTTTTCTGACTTTTAAGGGAATTCATCCCGAAAATGTTCGTTGGCTAAGTTGGCTCAATGGCAAAGCAGAGCCCAATCACAACTCTGTATATGCTTTCTGTCCACTTACATGTAGTCTAGTTCAATAGGAAAATCTTTTTAATGCAAATAATCTTCTGGAAATCCAGCTACTCTGTGGCTGGATTTCTTTTTGCTGATTAATCGTTGCGAATGACAAGAACAGGAAAGTGGGTATGATGCAATACATAATCACTTATACTGCCCAGAATTGCTCTTTCAATGATCCCACGCCCTTCAGAACCAACGACAATCAGATCAGGCTTTTCTCTGTTGGCTACTTGACAGATAATATGTTTGGGATCTCCTATCTCCAAAATGGTTTGAGATTGGACACCAGCTTTAGTGCAAAAATCTTGTGCCCATTCCAAAGCAGAAAGGGTTCGTTTTTCCTCTTGGTGAGATAGTTCAATTTCGTCATAAACGTTATAAATATTATTTTCTGTTGGTATACCCAAAGAATTTACTGCAACTATATTGGGCGATGCCAAGATTTCTTCTACTGAAAGTAAGAGAAAATGAGCCTTTTGGAGATTCAACAGAAGCAAAGCCTGCTCTAGGGCATGATGACTGGATATTGATGAATCAATGGCAACTAAAACTTTCATAAATCAAAACCTCAAAGCATAAAAAGAAAATTATCTATTCAATATACATTAAACAAAAGCCCATCTGACATCGATAGGTGGTGGGCTGCTGGTGATTAGCTTTCTTCAAGTATTCTCCACAATCAAGTTGACCTTGCTTCCAACGAGGTAAACCCTCTATTGTAGCCAAAGGGCAGTCTTTACAGACACTTTGAGCAGAGAAAATCCGGGTATCTGTTACTATAACTAGCAAAACTGTTCCCTTTATCTAATTCAAAAATAGTTAATTACTAGAAGGTCGTTTGAACTTGTAGGGTGGCTCAAAATAATCTTCAGGTACATTTCTCATTGCCTTTTCCATGAAACTTCCCCAAATCGGCGCCACATTACCGCCACCAGAAACATGATTTCCCAGACGACGATTATGGTCATCCCCTACCCAAATTGCAGTAGCAAGCTGAGGTACATATCCCACAAACCAAATATTGCGCTCTGAATCAGTTGTACCTGTTTTTCCTGCCACCTGACGCCCTATACTAGCTTGTTTTCCAGTTCCTTCATTAATTACATCCCTCAAAACAGATGTGAGGGTAGCAGTTGCCCAAGGATCTAAAATCAGTTGAGGCTTTGGAGTATTATCCAAAATCAGATCACCACGGCTATCGGTGACCCTGGCAATAATCGTCGGCTCAGAATGCCAACCATTGCTAGCAAAAGTAGCATAAGCTCCGGCCATCTCTAGCGGGGTAACTCCAATAGAACCCAGAGGTAGTGATATGGCAGGAATCAATGGACTATTAATTCCAAGGCTCTTACATATTTCAATCACCTTATCAAGTCCGACTCTTCTGCCAAGAATAACAGCAGGTATATTGATAGAGTTGACTAGAGCAGTTCTGAGGGAAACCACGCCCGAATATCCACCACCATAGTTCTTAGGAGCATAATAGCCATCCCCATCACGAAAACGAATAGGACGATCATCTATTTCTGAATCAGGAGTATATTTACCACTAGCAAAAGCTGCATAGTAGACAAAAGGCTTAAAGGTAGAGCCAGGTGGACGTTGAGAATGCAGAGCTCTATTTAACTGAGTCTTTTTATAGTTACTACCACCTACAAGTGCCTTAATAAAGTGAGTACGAGGATCAACTGAAGCCAGGGCTATTTGTAAATCCTGAGTATCTATGCCCTCATTTTTTAGACTACGATGAGCATTTTGCATTGATCTTTCTGCCAATTCTTGCAGATCGTAATCAACAGTAGTCTGTATCCGCATTCCCCCCTTTTTAACTGCCTCTTCGCCAAAACGACGCTTGAGCTCTTCTACAACTGCGTCAGTGATGTAGGGTAGTTTACTCTGTGTCCATGCTGTTTTACGGCCTAGTTTTATAGGCTGTTTGAGGGCTTGATCTTCTTGCTGGGCTGTGATCCAGCCTAGCTCTTTCATCCTGGCTAACACCACAGATTGCCTTTTTTTGGCAGCCTTGAGATTGACAAAAGGGCTATAGCTCTCTGGAGCTTGAATCAATCCTGCCATCATGGATGCTTCTGCTAAATTGAGATCGGAAGCTGGTTTATTAAAGTAACTTTCTGAGGCAGTCTGTACTCCATAGTTATTATGCCCCCAATAAATAGTGTTAAGGTACATTTCCAAGATCTCGTTTTTCTTGAAGACCTGCTCAACTCTGACAGCTAATACAGCTTCAGCAAGCTTCCTATCTACCGTTCTTTGGTGAGAAAGGAAAATATTTTTCACCAGTTGCATAGTCAGTGTTGAAGCACCTTCTTTGACACCGTGACTGTGGAAGTTAACGAGCATGGCTCTACCAATACTATTGAGGTTGATCCCATGATGATAATTAAAATTACTATCTTCTATGGCAATTACAGCCCTCTTGAGATGGGGGGATATCTGATCGAGCCTTACTACTTTTCTATTAGCTTCGCCATGAAGGCTACTGAGAAGTTTGCCTTTAATATCGTAAAGAAAGGAGGTTTCAGGTGGGACAAAACTTTTGAGAGAACGAACATCGGGAAGATTGCGAAAACTAATTGCCAAACCCATCATCGTTCCAGCCAAGGCAGAAGTTCCCAACAGTGTCAGGGCTAAAACAGTTCCACCAGCTATATTTACTACGCCTCTACCAAAGTCATCTCGGCGAGGTCTACGTCCTGTTCTTTCTCGCCCCAATTTGGTAGTACTAGATGACGCGGATAACCCTTTTCCTGTTCTACGCACTTTGGTTATGATCTCCTAACCCCAAAATTCTTCTGTAAATTATTAATTTATTTAATTATTTTAATTTATTTTGTAGAGAATCTACTGGCAAGAACCAATAAGTACATTGCCCTAGTAGTAATTACCCACCTTACGATGATGAATGGCAGTTAAACCATCTGGATTGGAAACTCTTCCTTGTTGTACTTGATTATAGATAATCCAATGATCACTACATTCCATACGAGAGATAACTTGACACTCCAGATATGCCAAAGAATCTGACAGTATGGGAGAGCCATTGGAGCCAATTTGGGTATTGATACCAGCAAAGCGGTCAGCTCCAGGAGGAAATCGTTTCAGAAAATGCTTCATCAATGCTTGGTAATTATCTTGTCCAAGAATATTAAGCACAAAGTCATCTCCAACTTGCATCAGAGATTCAATAGCCCGATCTTTAGCAACTGCAATGGTAAACCCGGGCGGATTAAAACTAGCCTGGACTACCCATGAGGCCAACATTGCCCCGCTCAGATTACCCTTTTTGGCGGTGATTATATATAATCCTCCACTGAGACGACCTAATGCCTTATCAAGATCGGGATCTAGGGATTTTCTAGCCTGTACCTTTTGCTCTTGGTTGATAGCTTGAGCTAAATCTGTCCCAGCTTCTTCACAGAGTTGATAGATTTCTTCTGTTGGTTCACTTTTGATCCGGATTGACTCAAAACCATCCCTAGTCCCAATTTCCCTAAAGCGGGCTGAAAGAGTATCTATAGGCTCATCATCCCCGCCATAAGATTCAAATAGTCCGACAGATTGCTTATTATTAACTGAAGCTAAAATTGTCCCCAAGTTGGAAGCAATTTCTTTTTGGTACTGACTGGCTATAGGCGGCATACCCAAAACTATAGCGTTGGAGCGACCTATCAGCTCATTTATTTCCTGTGGATCTGCTGATTTGAGATCAATCATCTCCACGCCAACTCCGGCTTTGGTGATTCCTTTAGATATAGCTTGAGATAGTCTATCACTATAGCCATAATCGGAAATATAAAAGAGGCAGACTAGTTTTTCTTTGTTGTTTTGGGCTTGACTCCAGCTTTGATAACGCTCTAGAAGATCTTTGAGGTGATATTTAAGAAGAGGTCCATGTCCATTGGCTACAATTTCAATTTCTGGCAGGGCTTGCATTCGTTTCATTGCTGCCAAGACCGAGCGAGCATTGGGGGCCATTAAGCACTCATAATAGAAACGATAGTCAGCTTCAATATCTTTGAGATATTCATCAAAAAAGCTTTCTGAACAATAATGCATTCCAAAAACATCGCAGGTATAGAGTATTTTGGTTGCATGATCATAAGTTAGCATTGTGTCAGGCCAGTGCAGATTGGGCGCGCTGACAAATTCCAGGATATGTCCATTGCCTAGATCAATGCGATCTCCATTTTTGACAATTTGCCTTTTAAATGGCTGATGGACAAAATCTTCCAAAAAAGCAATCGCAACTTTAGAAGCCACAACCGTAATTTCTGGAGCAAGGTTGAGGATATCTTTAACTAATCCACTATGATCTGGCTCTGTGTGGCTGATGACCAGATAATTTATCCTGCTAGGATCAATGAGTTGTTGCAATTGCTCTAAATAAAGAGAGCGAAACTTTTCATGCGAGGTATCAACTAGGGCTATCTGCTGGCCTTCAATGAGATAGGAATTGTAAGTAGTCCCATTTTGCAAACCAAATTCAATATCAAAACGATCTCTATCCCAATCAAGAGAACGGATAGCTCTGGTATGCTTGACTAGTTCTTGTGTTTGAATACTTAGGCGCTTTAGGGGAGTTGTTACCATGAATGCTTCTCCTTAGGCTTGTAATCAGCAATACTTTAAAAGAGAGCCTGTGACGAGGATTGAACTCGTGACCTCACCCTTACCAAGGGTGTGCTCTACCACTGAGCCACACAGGCAAATATGGGCCGGGTTGGATTTGAACCAACGTAGGCGCAAACCAGCAGATTTACAGTCTGCCCCCATTAACCACTCGGGCACCGACCCATGACTTTTGCCGTTTTCGATCCTAACATGAATCTCCTTAAAAAGTAAAATACTTTTTTTAGGAGTGGGCGAGAAGAGACTCGAACTCTTACGACCGAAGTCGCCACATTTTGAGTGTGGTGCGTCTACCAATTCCGCCATTCGCCCATGTCAGTTTTACTATTATAAACAGAACCGCGTCTTTTTAACAAGTGGTCATATTCAACAGAACTGGCCCAGAGATCAATTTCTTTGGCACGCAGCACCGGAACAGGGTGAGTTAGCTGATTAGTTTGAGTTTGTCTGAGAACTTGACCTAGCTCGCTTTGGCTAAAGGTTTCATAGGATCTAGCTTGCTCAATAAAGGCATCTAAATTGAGTAGAGGAGCCAATTTAGGTGAGCCACCAGAGAGCTTCATCAAAACTGAGCTCACTATATTGGGATCTTGAACAGCTAAAAGAGCAGCTCGATCACAGCTAAACTCAGCGCAGCGAAGCCACTCCATCATCTGCCCTTTTATAGATTCAGCCAATACAGCTCCAATGTTAGAAAATAGACCACTGGCTATCACTAACAAATTAGCGGCAGTTAAGTAAACTCCATGTTCACATTTAAGATGTCCCAATTCATGGGCAATCACCGCTTGAAGCTCTTCTGGAGTGAGAAGATCTATCAAGGATGTATGAATGACTATAAAAGGGCGTGAACCGCGCATTGCCAAAGTGTAGGCATTGGGAACTGGGTTTTGTTGTATGTACAACTGGGGTACTTCAAGATCTAGAACTTGGCATGCTTCTAAAAGTAGTTGATGTATTTCCGGTAATTGCTTAGGTCCAACTAGAATACTTGAAGCGATGTTGTTTAAGTAAAAAAAGTCATTAGCTAGTGAACCCAAAAGACTTCTTATACCTAGATCCAAACCAACAAGACGCTTTAAACTTTGAGTGGCTTGAAGATCCCAATGATGGCGAAAATCATCAGCTCTCAATCCGATCAGTATTTTCCTATCCTTCATCTGTGAGCAACCATGTTTTGACCCTTTGCAAACTCTTCCAATCCGGTTTTCTGGCTAAACCATCGAGAATATTCTCCTCAATATCGCTGCGAATTTCCTGATTCAGAGCCATAATTTGAGCTGCAGACTCAATATGAAGACGGATTCCACTTTCACCAGAATCCATCATAGCTAGAGCCAGATTGATCCTTGCTTGAGGTGATCTAGAATCTAACTTGATACTTTTTTGAGCAGATTTAAGAGCAGATTTAGGTTTATCAGAAAGTAGATAAAGCCATGCCATACATGACCAAGCTGTAGGATTCTTAGGCTCACGCTGGCAGAGATCTTTAAATAGAATCAATAGCCGATCAATGCTCTCGCCTTTTTTATAGAGTTCGATTCCCTCTTCAAGGCTGATTAAAGTTGATTCACTCACAATCTTGACAATTCTCTCCTATTAAACTCCAAAAGATTTACCACAGCCGCAGGTTTGTGCGGCGTTGGGATTGGTAAACTGAAAACCACCACCTATTAGAGCATTGCTGTAGTCAAGCATCAGACCGTAGAGATAAAGCAGACTTTTGCGATCACAGATAATTTGAAAACCATCATAATCAAATGTCTCATCATGTTCAGTAATTTTACTGACATCTTCAAAATCCATCATATAGGACATACCGGAGCAACCACCGTTGCGCACGCCAACACGCAGGGTTAGTTCATCTCCTCTTTGTTGTTTAAGTGCCAGTAAATGGTTGAGAGCAGTATCTGACAATTGAATACCTTTTGACTGGGTTGAGATAGTTTGAGTCATTTTTCCAAGGTAAGTTAGGTTTAATATTCTACAATTTCTATTTTAACCAATAAATCCAGACTGCTAGATAAAGTGGTGCTTTGGGCAATTTGTGTTATAAATAGGACTATATTGTATTACTACAATCAATGACAATAATATTAAAAATTAAAGATCAAGAATACACAACAGAAGATATTATCCCCTTGCTCAAGAAATATAGACTCTTTCCCCAAATAGCCAAAGAGATCATTATTGATCAATCTGTGGGCTCTATAGAAATCGAACCTGAGAAAATCAACCAAGCAAGGCTCAACTTCTATCAAGCCAATGGGATTAAAAACCCAGAGCAGTTAGAGCAGTGGTTAAAACTGCAAGATATTTCAGAAGAACATCTGGAATATTTGATGAGCAGAGATCTTAAAATAGAAAAATTTAAACAGCAAAGCTGGGGAGATCAGCTAGAGTCTTATTTTCTACAGTATAAGGAGCGCTTTGATCAGGTGGTCTACTCTCTAATTCGCACAAAAGATAAAGATCTAGCCAAAGAGCTCTACTTTCGCCTGAGCGAGGGAGAGAGCGATTTTGCCCAGTTGGCAAAAGAATATTCTCAAGGCAATGAGGCTAGCACCGGTGGCATAATTGGTCCGGTGGAGCTAAATACTCCCCATCCTTCTATTATCAGATTGCTCAACCAGTCGCAAATTGGTCAGATTTCCTTACCTACAGCAGTCGAAGAATGGGTTGTGATTGTCCGGCTAGAGAAATATATATCTGCCGAACTCAATGAAAACATGCAGCAAAGGCTTTTAGGGGAGCTTTTTCAAAACTGGCTCACCCAGCAAACTCAGGAGGTTAGAACAATAGCATGAATTCTTTGATTTCCAATCTCAATGATTTTCTAGAATCTGTCAGTATTTTTCAAAATTTATCGGCTGATGAAATTAACTATCTTGCTCAAAAGGCCCAGATTTGGCGCTATCGTGTTGGGCAAGAAATTTTACTCAAAGGTAGAATCAACAATAATCTATTAGTGGTCTATCAAGGAGAAGTAAGGATATTGGGATTTGATCCTAATACCCAAATGCCCTTGACTTTGTCTTTAATTTCTCGTGGCACTCCCTTTGGCATTTTTAACTATTTAAGCGGCCAATCCTCAGAAACAGCAATAGCTTCTAGTGAAAACGTCATATGTCTTGCACTATCATACAGAGAATTAGATTATCTCAAAGAAAAATCCGTCCAATTTTCTCAAAATCTTGTTAATTTTGTCTCACCTTCTGAGCTTTATGAGTCTTTGGGCCAAGCTGAGCAAATAGCAAATAAGAGCGGACAAAATCTTAAATATCTAGTCACAAATTTGATTAAAGAAGATGTGCCAACAGCTCTTGTCCCACCAATAGATGATCAAGAAAGATTTTGGCTTAAAAGTAATGCCCAAAGGTATTTAGGGTTACCCAAAAATATCTTAAATACAAATTCTTCTACTAATGGCTTTAGTAAAGAAAAAGGAATATCTTTAGTTGATACGCAGGATATTCCCTTTTATGATAAACCTCTTGAACCAGTTGAAACTGAGCCAGAATATAGCAGTGACAACAAACAAATTGAATATCCCTTTGTAGCTGGCAAAGGAGTTCAAGATGCTGGGATAGCCTGTTTTTCCATGCTTTCTCAGCATTATGGTATGCCCTTTAGAAGGGATATTATCAAAAGGGTGATTCAGGAGAATCTGCAAAGACAAGATCATCTTTCTCTTTCATTTTGCGGAGCAGTAGCTGAGCTTATTGGACTCAATGTACAGCTAATTAATATACCCTCTGAGCAGATCACCAGTCTAGAAGGTCCCTTTTTGATCCGCTGGCAGGATTCTTTAGCTCTAGTTTATGAGATTTCATCTCGTCAGATTGTCATCGCTGTTCCTGAAATAGGTTTGCTGCGACGTAAACCCAAAGAC
>CAISPN010000009.1 GCA_903887375.1 uncultured cyanobacterium | reverse complement strand
GATACTATGCTTACCAATGCTGGTGAACATATTCAAAGTAGTAGTCTTTGGCTTTTGATTCCTCCACTTGATTTGGCAGGTTCAGCTCAATTACAAGAATTACCAATCAAAGGTTTGCGCCCGCAGTGGAGACCTTGAATATGAGATAATTTTTCATATCTTTAGTTCAGATAATAATGAGAGAAAAAAATTTAACAAAACTAGCTCAAAAAAAGTGGATTATATCTCGCAACTTGAGTCTAGCTATGATGTTTATCTATTTTGGCTTTATATTGCTAGTTGCTTATAACAAACAATTGATGGGCTCACTGATTGTTCCAGGCTTGAGCTGGGGTATCTTACTTGGTGCTTTGGTGATTGTTTCGGTTTGGATATTGATATATATTTATGTTCGCTGGACAAATAATTATTATGATCGCAAAGTTAAACAAATTAGCCAAGGTGAAAGATGAATACAACTATTGGTCAATTTAATCCAGTAGCGATAGTTTTTTTTCTATTGTTTATTGCTCTATCTTTGGGTATAACTTACTGGGCAGCTAATAGAACTAAAAATGCAGCCCAATTCTACACAGCAGGTGGGCAGATCACTGCGCTGCAAAATGGGCTGGCTTTATCTGGTGATTTTATGAGCGCGGCCAGCTTTTTGGGAATTGCTGGTTTGGTGGCGCTTAATGGTTTTGATGGCTTGATTTACTCAATAGGGTTTTTGGTGGGCTGGCCTATCTTGATGTTTTTAGTCGCTGAACCACTGCGAAATTTAGGTACCTACACCTTTGCTGATGTAGTAGCCTTTCGTATGAAGCAAAAGCCCGTACGCATTGCCTCGGCTTTTGGTACTTTGGCTGTAGTTAGCTTCTACCTGATTGCTCAGATGGTAGGAGCAGGCAATCTAATCAAGTTGCTTTTTGGCCTTGATTATGAAATAGCGGTCTTAATTGTTGGCTTGGTAATCATCGCCTATGTGATCTTCGGGGGCATGATGGCTACTACTTGGGTCCAGATTATTAAGGCTGGTTTATTGCTTTTTGGTACAGTGCTCTTAGCAATTTTGGTATTGTCTAAGTTTAGCTTTAATCCACTCAATCTTTTTGCTGCTGCCGCCAATAAGTATGGATCTGCAGTATTGGCACCGGGAAAACAGGTAGCTAACCCACTTGATGCTATCTCCCTCGGACTATCTTTGATGTTTGGCACAGCAGGACTACCTCATATTTTGATGAGATTTTATACAGTACCTGATGCTAAAACTGCTCGTAAATCTGTCATGTACGCATCTTGGTTCATTGGCTCATTCTATCTGTTGACCTTTGTTTTGGGCTTTGGGGCTATGACTTTGCTAAGCCGAGTAGATATTCAAAAAATTGATAAAGGTGGAAATATGGCCGCCCCTATTTTAGCGGAAGCTTTGGGGGGCAATGTTTTATTGGGTTTTATTGCTGCGGTTTCTTTTGCTACAATCTTGGCTGTAGTTGCAGGTTTAACTCTCTCAGGAGCTGCTTCTCTTTCCCATGATCTTTGGGTCAATGTGGTTAAAGATGGTAAAGCCGATGAAGGAGAACAACTCCAAGTGGCGCGCTATGCGACTGTTGCTCTGGCGGTTTTTTCTATCCTACTGGGCATTGTTTTTAAAGGTCAAAATGTAGCCTATATGGTGGGGCTAGCTTTTGCGATTGCAGCTAGTGGTAATTTCCCCTCACTGGTATTATCTATTTTCTGGCGAGGTTTAACGACTAAAGGGGCTGTAGCTAGTATTGTTGTGGGGACAATCACTTCTTTGTTGTTGATCTACCTATCTCCTACTATCCAAGTAGATATGCTCAATCATGCTTCGGCGATTTTCCCTCTGAAAAATCCTGGACTAGTTACCATACCTCTATCTTTCTTGGTGGCAATAGTTGTCTCTCTATTAGAAAAAGATAAGATATCTGCCCAAAAGTTTGCTGAAGTTCAACAAAAGATTCATCTAGGCAATCAACACTATTAACTTGTTTGCTTTTTGACTTCGATGTTATCTCTGCAGCTTAAAACCTATGAAAAGACAACATTTCATTTACTTTATTGGAATATTAGCTCTTGGTCTGCTATGTGGAGGTAAGGCTCTATCGCAAACAAACACCACAATCCTAGTTTCTGCTGCAGCCAGTCTTAAAGAGGCTCTTGAAGAAATTAAAAGTGGCTTTGAAAAGAATAATCCAGCAATCAGGGTTAATTATAATTTTGCTGCCTCAGGAGCTTTGAAAGAGCAAATAGAACAAGGAGCGCCAGTTGATCTTTTTATCTCGGCAGCTGCTAAACAGATAGATACTCTCTCCCAAAAAGGCCTAATTGATAAAACTACCCAGCGCAATCTTTTAACAAATCGATTGGTTTTGGTAGTTCCTGTTGATTCAAGTTTAAACATTACCGGTTTTGGCTCTCTGAATAATCGTAATGTAAAGAGAATTTCTGTTGGTGAACCTCGCACTGTTCCAGTTGGACAATATACAGAAGAACTCTTGAGTAAACTGGGTATCATAGCTCAAGTTAAATCGAAATTTGTTTATGCCAACTCAGTAAGAAGTGTGCTTACCGCAGTAGAAACAGGGAATACTGATGCGGGTTTTGTTTACATCACCGATGCGCGTATTTCCAATAAAGTAAAAGTCATCACCATTGCGGATAAAAGTCTCCACGCGCCTATTGTCTATCCTATGGCCATAATAAAAGATAGTAAAAACCCCCAATCTGCCAAAAAATATGCGCAATATTTAACCAGTAACACCGCCAAAAGGGTTTTTGAAAAATATGGTTTTGGCATAGCTCACTAGTTTCAAAAAACAAAGCATGCAAGATCTTTCTCCTCTTTGGATCTCACTTAAAACAGCATTTTTAGCAACTTTTGTTGTCTTTTTTTTGGGTATTGCTGCTGCTTATTGGATGTTGGGATATCAAGGACGCTGGAAATTTTTGATTGAGGGGATATTTGTCGGGCCTTTAATTTTACCTCCAAGTGTAATAGGATTTCTTTTACTGCTTTTGTTGGGGAGAAATGGTCCAATCGGAAGGCTTAATTTGAATATTGTATTTACTTGGCATGCTGCAGTTATTACAGCAACAGTGGTAGCCTTTCCCCTCATGTACAAAACGACCTTAGGAGCTTTTGAGCAAGTTGATCACAATCTCTTACAAGTTGCGCGCACTTTAGGAGCTAGCGAGTCCAAAATCTTCTGGCGTATTCTCCTGCCTTTATCTTTTCCTGGAGTATTGGCAGGATTGACCCTCGCCTTTGCCCGTGCTTTAGGAGAATTTGGTGCCACTTTGATGCTAGCCGGCAATATCCCAGGCCAAACACAAACAATCCCAATGGCTATTTACTATGCCGTAGAAGCAGGGGAGATGAATGAAGCCTGGATGTGGGTAAGTATAATCATGCTCATTTCTCTATCAGGGATCATTGCAGTTAACCAGTGGCAATATCAAAAAAAACAAAGAGCACGGACAATTGATTCTAACGAGACGCAAGACTGGATTACTCCATGGGAAGGAAGAGATTTTGCTATTTTAAGCTCAGAAAATCTTCACTTAGGAGAAATAAGTTTATTGGTAGATATTGAAAAATATCTACCTGGCTTTTCTTTGGTTACATCTTTTAGTTCCCAAAAAGAGCCACTGGGACTATTGGGAACTTCGGGATCTGGCAAAAGTCTGATCTTGCGCTGCATTGCTGGGGTAGAAACACCCTCCAAGGGCCGTATTGTTTTAAATGGTCGAGTGCTCTTTGATTCGGATAAAGGCATTAACCTTGCTTCTCGTGAACGTCACGTTGGCTATGTAGTGCAAAACTATGCTCTTTTTCCACATCTAACGGTAGCTCAAAATATTGCCTTTGGTCTATCTAAAAAAATAGAGTCCAAAATCATTTCAACCCAGTTAGAAATGATGCAGCTAAGGGGTATGGAAAAACGTTATCCTCATCAATTATCTGGTGGTCAACAACAAAGAGTTGCTATTGCCAGGGCTTTAGCTAGCCAACCTGAAGCTCTTTTGCTAGATGAACCTTTTTCTGCGCTTGATACCCACTTAAGAGGACAATTAGAACGCCAGATGGTTAAGACCTTGAGTAATTACCAGGGGATAACTATATTTGTCACCCATAACATGGATGAAGCCTACCGAATCTGCAATAATCTACTGGTGATGGACAAGGGAAGGACAATTGCTCAAGGTTCTAAGATTCAAATTTTTGAGCGGCCTAATACTATAGAGCTAGCTAAAATTACGGGCTGTAAGAATTTCTCGCGAACTAAGGTTATCAATGAGAAGGAAATCTCGGCGCTTGATTGGAAAGTAAACCTTAAAATTATCGAACCTATACCTAATAATTTGGCATATGTGGGAATACGAGCTCATCAAATCACTTTTACAAATGATCCAACAAAAGTTAATACCTTTAATTGTTGGTTGGCTAATTTATTGGAAGGTCCACATACCTTAACTCTTTATCTCAAGCTGAATGAACCTTCAAATAACCATAGGGACTATGACTTACAAGCGGAGATTTTTAAAGAAAAATGGCAACAGATAAAAGATAAGTCTTTTCCCTTGTATCTGCAGCTTAATCCTATAAAACTATTACTGATGAAAAGATCAAACAATTAAAGATGGTACTTTATCCAAAGGAGCTGATAGAGCTTCTTCTAAAGCACTACGGCCTAATCTGCCCTCAAGAATTTTCATTACCTCGCGCCCAAAATCATTGGGATTATTTCGCCAAGCCTCTAAACAGACCTCTCCAAAAAATGAACCCAATGGCTCAGGATTCCAAAGCAGCTTTTTGGCATTCCAGGGCATAAAGCTCATCGGATCATAACCAGGCTTGAGAATTCCTTTGTCAAAAGCATATTGCTCAAGATGGGTATGTGGCTGTAGTCCAATAAAGAAAATAGCTGGCTCTACTTTATCAGCGCCAAAAATGTTTTCTAATTCACGATGATAAGCAATAGTCTGTCTGATAGTTTCTTTTGTTTCATCAATGACATTAAAGGAGTAATTCACAGAAACTAAATCATTAAAACCTGCAGCCTTAAGATCTCGACAGTTTTCTAATACTGTGCGTAGATTATAGCCCATCCTCATCTTACGTACGAGTTCTTGAGAACCACTAGTAATGCCAATTTCAAAATAGTTCATTCCAGTTTTGACCATCAGCTCACAGAGCTTTGGTGTTAGATTGTCTGCCCTGATATAGGCCGCCCAGTGAATATCGCCCATACCAGAATCGACTATCTTTTGAAGTAGTTCTATAGCATCGGCAATATGACGGCGTGCTGGGATAAACTGGGCATCAGTAAACCAGAAATTGCGAATTCCCCTACTGTAGAGTTGTCGCATTTCCTCAACCACCTCATCAGCGGGGTTGATTCTCACCTGTTTTCCTTCTACTACGGTATAAACGCAGTAACAGCAATTATGAGGACAGCCTCTTTTGGTTTGAACCCCTAGGTAAAAATCGTTTTCTTCTAAGTAGTAATCAAATTCTGGCCAAATGCTCTCTATATAGTCGTAGTTACAGTGACTTTTTTCCAGAGGAGTAGGCCATTCATGAATCAAACGAGTTCGAGGCTCATCTTGCCCTACTACATAGCAACGCTCAGTTGAGATATCTTGTTTCTTTAAAAATTTCTCGAGGAGAGTTTCTCCTTCGCCAACAGAAACAATAGTTCCTTTTGGCAACATTCTCTTTAGCTGCTCGTAAAAAACGCTGACTGCTCCACCACCTACAATCATTCGAGCTTGGGAATTGTATCTTTTAGCTCTTTTGAGACCCTGTTTAATTAAGCTTAAATTGCGCCACAGCTCACTATAGTAGGCAATAACAACCTTGAGACCACCGAGGGCGCCTTTTAATTTAACCAAAGGATTTTTATCATAAAAAAACTCAAAGGCATTCTGCAGCGGATTACCTCCACGACCACCTACAGGAGCATAAATTTGTATATCTCTCCAAGAAAATAAAATCAATGTAGGTTTAAACTGATCGATTGCCTCATTGAGTGCCTTGCGAAAATCAAGAGGTGGTACTGTTCCTAGATCAAAAATTCTCTGTTCAATTTCAGGAAATAATTTATGAACGTGATCACAGAGATACACAACTCCTATGGGGAATATAGGGTTGCACGGCAAGCGAACATAGAGAATACGCTGCTTCATTTTAAGTTTTGTTAATATAACTTATATTGATTTTAACATAAGTTAATATTCAGCTTCTCCATTGAAGTGTCCTTGCTTCAACAGGATTTTCAAATTCTCGTCCTTGTTCGAGGGCTTTTAAATGCTCTTGTTTAAGTCGAAAATACCATTTAGCTTGGGTATCACAATCATCGATCAACATCAGCGAAGGATCATAGGCCAATCCTTCTTGTTGTTTAATTACCACATCTCGATCTTCTCCTAGAAATTGTCTAGTTAGAATGCTCAGCAGTGGTTTAAATACAGCTAAACCAGGCACTGTCCAGTAAAGACTTTGGAAGAGCTGACAGTGATTTTCATCAATAGGGGTAATGGCAGTAAAGGCGCAGGCTTTATAGCGATCCCCAACGAGCAGTTCTGTTCTATAAGAGGGCAGTTGAAAGACAATTTCTATGCTCACTTCTTTGCCCAACAGTCTATAAGGTTTGGCGCTGGTTGGCATTTTATAGGGTACCAAGCGAAAGCCCATTGGAACCGGTTCATAGGCTTTTTTCTTGATTCGCAACTTACGAGGGCCATTTCTCCACCACCAGGAACGGTGAACATAGGGTCCATGAGCAGGATCCATCAATCCAATGATGGCATGATCTATATTACAGGCAAAATCTATAGTCTCAGATATTCCAGGTAAAGAGATACCAAAATCAGGAATTACTGGAGCAGATGGAATTTTATCTAGATCTATCTTTTCTTTAGGATCATTGGGGATATAGATCCAAATATTGCCTTGAACTTCCTGTGTGGGGTATATAGGTACTTTAATTCTCTCTACATCTAGATTGCTATCAGGTGTGAGCGCTGGAATTTCGCTGCATCTGCCATCACTAGTCTCAAATTTCCAGCCATGGTAGCAACAGCATACCCCGGTTCCTTCAAGCCAACCATGACTTAAAGGGATCCCACGATGCGGACAGATATCTCTCATAGCAAAGACTTGACCTTCTTGGGTTCTGCCAAGCAAGATAGGATCTCCCAACATTTTTTTATGGATCATTTGACCGGGCTTTAGTTGCCTGCCGGGCATTGCCATATACCAGAAATTGCGCAACAATGTAGACATAGAGCCTTACAGTGATTCCTAACCTTATAACCACTTATTAAGACTCATTATAAGGCAGTGTGTTAAAATCTCAGAAATAGCCGCATCCTTGACCCTGCAAACAATGAGTGAAGCTATCGCTAAAATTTCTCAAGTCTTACCCGACTCTATCGCCGATGAGCTTGGTTTAACACCAGGTGATTTTCTTGTGGCTATCAATGGTACTAAATTGCAAGACTTGATAGATTATAAGTTTCTCTGCGCCGATGAATTTTTAGAGCTGGAAATAGTAGATATCCAAGGAAAAAAGTACAAATTAGAAATAGAGAAAGATTACGACCAAGACCTTGGACTTGAGTTTGAAACAGCTCTTTTTGATGGACTAATTCAATGCAATAACAACTGTCCTTTTTGCTTTATTGACCAACAGCCACCGGGTAAGCGCAATAGTTTATATCTTAAAGATGATGACTATCGACTTAGTTTTCTCTATGGGAGTTATTTGACGCTGACTAATTTGAGCCAAAAACATTGGCGCCGGATTGAACAGATGAGACTCTCTCCACTCTATGTTTCAGTGCATGCTACTGAACCAGATCTGCGAATTAGACTTCTTAAGAATCCCCGGGCTGGGTTAATTATGGAGCAATTGAGCTGGTTTCAACAAAGGCAGCTGCAGATCCATACCCAAATAGTGGTCTGTCCTGGAATCAATGATTCTGATCATCTAGAAAGAACGATTTTAGACTTGGCCAGCTTCCACCAGGGAGAATGGCCTTGTGTTGCTTCTATAGCAGTTGTTCCTGTTGGGTTAACCCGTTTTCGTCCCAGTGAAGATCCCCTCACCCCAGTAACTAAAGAGATTGCCAACAAGGTGATTGAACAGGTTCAATCTCTGCAAAAGATATTTGCCAAAAAACACAAAAGCAAAGTAGTCTGGCTAGCTGATGAATGGTTCTTGATAGCTGGTAAACAACTGCCTAAAGATTATGAAGACTATCCACAAATTGGCAATGGTGTTGGTTCAATTGGTAAATTTATTGAACAATTCCAGACTGTTGCTAGATCACGCCTACCTAAAAAAATCAATTCAAAGCGAAAATTATTATGGGTGGTGGGCAATGCCGTTGAATTGGCCTTTAAACCTTTAGTAGCCCAGCTTAACGAGGTAGAAGGACTCGATATCGAATTAGTACCCTTAAAGAGCAAGTATTGGGGACAAGAGATCACAGTCACAGGGGTGTTAACAGGCTATGATCTGCTCCAAGGTCTAGCAGGCAGAGATTTAGGTGATGGTATCTTATTACCTTCAGTAATGTTGAAGCATGATGAAGCCAAGTTCCTCGATGACATGACACTCGAAGATATAGCCCAGACATTAAATAGCCCAATTCTCCCAGTTGATGGGGTAGAAAAACTAATTGATGCCTGTCTAGCTTAAGATTTCATCGAATTTCTGGCATCTTTGACCGCGGCTACAAACAAGATTACAGTTAGAGGAATTGCCATTGCCAAGATAGCGCTGGTAACTTGAACTCCTAATTCTGGAGTGCCAGAAGTTAACTCAAAGACAGAACCGACAGAAGCAATAGCTGCAATACAGCTACCGAAGAGAAACACACCACTTTTGGGGGTCACAGGCTTTAATCCTTACTGATTGGTTTGATATGTGATACAGAAAAGCCATGCTTGCTAAATTGAGCAGTCAGGGCAAGTTGATTCTCAACGCGATCTACAAACATCACCCCTTTGAGATGATCCATTTCATGTTGAATTACTCTAGATAAAAGACCATCGGCTTTGATAGTCTGAGCTCTTCCTTGCTCATCTTTGAAGGATACTTCTATTTGGGCAGGTCGGGTTACCTCTAGGTAAACTTTGGGCACACTCAGGCACCCTTCATCTGAAGTCTCTAGTTCAATTCCATAATTGAGAATCTCGGGATTGATCATTACCAGAGGAGGGCTATGGGGATCATCTGGTTCACAATCTATAACAATCAATTGTTTGTTGATACCTATCTGTGGCGCAGCAAGTCCTATGCCAATAGCGCTATACATTGTTTGTAGCATCTGACTAGCCAACTGCCTGATGTTGGTATCGACTTTAGCAACTCGCTTGGCAGGTTGACGCAGCACACGATGACCCAGCGCATGGATCTTGAGGGGGGGATTTTTTAATTTTTGCTTATCAAAAACAACAACAGAAGTCATGGTATGCCAAAGCATGGTATGAAATACACTCCTATTTTAACCTATCTTCCAGCATCTGGCTCTGGCAAAGTTGGAGTCTTGATCAATTCATAGTTTGCAAAATTGTTGATAGATTACTTTAAAAAGCTTAGAATATCTAGTTAATATTTGTCACCTGAGTCCTCTCAAACAGGACCAATAAGATTTTGAGGGATGTAACTTATTTCGTGAAAAAAATACCACCTGTCGATCTAGCCAGACAGTATAAAGAAATTGAGCAGGAGGCAAACCAAGCCGTTTTAGAGGTACTCTCATCAGGAAGATACATTAACGGACCAGTAGTTTTCCAATTTGAAGAAGAGTTCGCTGATTATAACAATGTCTCGCATTCTGTTTCCTGCGCTTCTGGAACTGACGCGCTTTATTTGGCTTTGCGCGCTTTAAATATAGGCGATGGAGATGAGGTGATTACATCCTCTTTTACTTTTATAGCTACAGGCGAAGTAATCACTCGTGTTGGAGCTACGCCTATTTTTGTAGATATCGAAGCAGAAACTTTCAATTGCGATTGTGCTTTGATAGAAGCTGCCATCACCGAGCGTACCAAGGCTATTATGCCTGTTCACCTGTATGGCCATGCTGTAGATATGGATTGCTTAATGGATATTGCTAAGCGCCATGGTCTTTATGTTATAGAAGATTGCGCTCAAGCAACTGGAGCTAGATGGCAAGGTCAAAGAGTTGGTAGTTTTGGGGATATGGGCTGCTTTAGTTTTTTTCCGACTAAAAACTTAGGTGGTTGCGGCGATGGTGGAGCAGTTACAACTAACAACATCGATCTGGCTAAATCAATCCGTATGCTTAAAGAGCATGGTAGTATAGAGCGCTATCGCCATGAAGAAATTGGTCTCAACAGTCGTCTAGATGCTATCCAGGCTGCAATCTTAAGAATCAAACTATCCCATTTGGATCAATGGAATGAAAATCGGCGCGCAATTGCGCAAGCTTATAATCATCTCCTAGAACATATACCAGGGCTATCTTTACCGCAAGATAAATCTGGCCAAGGTCACATCTGGAACCAATATACAATCAGGGTAGATAAATTTGATAGAGACCAGTTGAGAGAAGAGTTGGAGAAAAAAGATATTTCCTCGATGGTTTACTATCCAATTCCCCTTCATCTCCAGCCGGTATATCAAAACCTAGGCTACCGTTTAGGAGATCTACCGATATCAGAAAAAATCAGCAAGCAAGTTCTCTCTTTGCCAATGTTTCCCAATCTTTCATCAGAAGAGCAAGAAAGGATCGCCTATGCGCTCAAGGAGTTGATAGTCTAATACATTTACTTTAATATTTCCTTGCCGACGGCTTGATAACTCAACCAACCAGAATGGGCTCTAGGATCGCTATAGTCTTTGATTACAACTCCTTTTTGTGATGCACGCTCAAAAGCAACTAGTAAGGGAATTTCCGATTTAAATATTGGCAATTTGTGCTCATTTAAAATAGCCCTAGCTTCTCTACCGTTTTTAGTTCTGCTATCTACTTTGGTCAGCAAAATTTTGAAATTAGTTTTGAAATTTTTGAGTAATTCAACTGCCTTGACCGTAGCATCAATATCTAAATGATTGGGAGTTGTTGGGATGATTAATAAATCACTACCTTCGGCAATATCTTTTATTTCCTCTGGCTCAGGCCTAGCTTTAGTATCAAGAATAAAGTGAGTATATTTTTTGATTAAACTAGTAGCACCAGCTTGGGAGGCAACAAAAAAAGGCAATTTATCCTCACCAGACCAGATAATGGCTGAACGGTTGCGATCAGCATCTATCAAAAGCGTTGGAGCTTTGCTCTGAAAATAAGCAGCCAAGTGAATAGCCGTTGTGGTTTTACCAACTCCACCTTTTAGGGCAACAATAGCAATATACATAGTTATCTATTAATATTTAATTTTAAATTTATCCCAAGGGTACAATAATAAACCATCTATCGTCAAGTTTAAATCATCATATATATTATAAATGCACTCTAATCTTACCCTTTCTGAAACTATAAGTAATTGGCTAGATCTCCATCTACCTTTCGATCTGGAATATTTACCACAAGGTAGTTATTTGGTCGGTGGGACAGTTCGAGATATTTTATTGCATAGAGAAAGAGAATATCTCGATTTGGACTTTATTGTACCAACAAAGACCATTGAAATTGCTCAAAATTTAGCTAAAACCTATCATGCAGGTTTTGTCATCTTGGATCAACAAAGACATATAGCCAGGGTTGTTTTTCCTCAAATTACCTGTGACTTTGCCGAACAAGAAGGTGAAACAGTCGAAGTGGATCTTCAACGTCGTGACTTTACGATTAATGCCATTGCCTATTGTTTAAAACAAGGTAACATCTGTGATCCAACCAAGGGATTAGAAGATATCAATAAGCGAATAATTCGCATGATTTCTGTTAATAATCTCAAAGATGATCCCGTTAGATTACTTAGGGCTTACAGGCAGGCAGCACAATTAAATTTGACTATTGAAAATGATACAAGAGATACATTGCGTCTACTCTCTGGTGAATTAAAAAAAGTAGCAGGTGAAAGAATAAAAAATGAACTAAATTATATTTTATCCAGTTTAAAAAGTAGTTATTGGCTAGAAATGGTTTGGCAAGATAAAATTCTATCGGATTGGCTACCTAGTGCTACAGATGAGAAAGTGGCTTTGCTTACTGAAATTGATCGCTTTGGTAAAGTAATTTCAGGTCAATTTAATGCTGATATTTTTTATAGTATTGCTCTGGCTAAACTTGCTCTTTTACTATCTTGCTCAGTAGAAAAAGCGGAATTAGAGTTGATTAATTTAAAAACATCACGCTGCGATATTCGTTTAATTACTGTGGCTTTAGATAAGCTTAAATCACTGAAAAATATTTCTAAACCTTTGACTATTAAAGAGCAGTATTTTTTATTTTTAGAGAGCAAAGATTCTTTTGTGATTTTGGCTCTTCTCTACTTGATATCTCAACAGCCAGATTGGGAAATCATGTCACTATTGAAACGTTATTTTGATCCTAAAGACCCTATCGCCCATCCCAAGCCATTGATTAAAGGAAATGACTTACTATCAGAATTGCAATTATCGCCTGGCCCGATTATTGGCAAGCTACTAAGTGAGATTCAAGTTGCTCATCTTGAAGGGAAAATTCAAAGCAAGGAAGAATCGATCATTTGGTCGCGTGAGTTCCTCAAAAATCAAAAGAATCGGTTAAAATCTTAGAAACTTAAGATTTCAGTAACGACTTGAATGCCTATAATTTCCTTCAAAGAGCATTTGCCTGATCTAGGCTCAATCAAATTAGACTCACTTCCCCTTGCTCGCCCTTTGCTTTTGATTGGCCATGGAACTAAAGATACTCAAGGAAGGGAGACTTTTTTGGATTTTGCCAAGATATACCAAGATCTAGACCAAAGTCGTCCTGTGATTCCCTGTTTTTTGGAACTGACACCTCCTTTTATTAAAGAGGGTGTTGAACTTTGTTTAGAAAAGGGTTATCAGGAATTTTCCGCCTTACCATTGCTTTTGTTTGCAGCTAGACATAACAAATTTGATATTACTAATGAGCTCGATCACTGCCGAGAGCATTATCCCCAATTAAAGTTTCACTATGGCAGACATCTTGGAATCAATCCCTCCATCCTTGAACTATGTCAAAAAAGACTCGCCCAACTCGATGAAATAGAGAATAATCCTAACCAGATTGCCCGACAAGACACAGTGCTTTTATTTGTAGGTAGAGGATCAAGCGATCCTGATGCCAACAGTGATGTTGTCAAAATGGCTCGTTTGCTTTGGGAGGGAACTGGCTATCTGACTGTAGAAACCTGTTTTATTGGGATCACTCATCCAAGGCTAGAAGAAGGATTTCGTCGAGCTCTTCTTTACCAACCCAAAAGAATTATTGTTCTGCCTTACTTTCTGTTTACTGGAGCTTTGGTTAAGAAAATATTTGATATCACAGCTTTACAAGAGCAAAGACATCCTGATATTTCTTTTGCCTGTTTACCGGAAATGGGTATCCAATCTGAACTTTTAAAATTGGTCAGGCAAAGGGAGATTGAAACACAGCTAGCTCAAGTTAATATGAACTGCGAAATGTGTAAATTTCGCCAGATAGCCGGTGAGCATAATACTGATCATCATCACCATCACCATGGTCATGAACATAGTCATAGTTCTGGCGATCCCTACGCTCAGCTAGAGGACTACCACCAAAAAATTTGGCTTGTTCCCTAGTTAGAAAATATTGAAAAATGTAAACCGGAAGCCTTAAGATTGTGAGATGATCCCCGCCAAAAAAGTTTAATAAAAAATTTTAAGTAGAGTTTCTGATTGTGAAGAAAATATCCATCCTTGGCTCAACCGGTTCCATCGGCACACAAACCCTCGAGATCGTCGCTCAATACCCCGATCAATTTCAAGTAGTTGGGCTCTCTTGCGGATCTAATATCTCTCTTTTTGCTCAGCAAATTAAGGATTTTCGTCCTGAAATAGTTGCGATCAAAGATCCTAAACAAATCCCTTCTTTAGAAGAAGCAATAGCCGAAATCGACTATAAACCTATAATACTCAGCGCCGAGCAAGGCGTGGTTGAGGTTGCTCGTTACGGGGATGCGCAAACTGTTGTTACTGGCATTGTTGGCTGCGCTGGACTGTTGCCTACTATTTCAGCAATTGAAGCAGGCAAGGATATAGCTTTAGCCAATAAAGAAACTCTCATTGCAGGTGGACCTGTTGTGTTGCCCCTGGTGGAAAAACACAAGACAAAACTGTTGCCGGCTGATTCTGAACATTCTGCTATTTTTCAATGTCTCCAAGGCGTTCCTTCAGACGGGTTGAGAAGAATTATTTTGACCGCATCTGGTGGCTCTTTTCGAGATTTGCCAGTAGAGAAATTGAAGAGTGTGACTGTCGCCGATGCGCTCAAACATCCTAACTGGTCAATGGGCCGCAAGATTACTATCGATTCGGCTACCTTGATGAATAAGGGATTAGAAGTGATAGAGGCTCACTATCTCTTTGGTGTGGATTATAAGCATATTGATATTGTCATTCACCCTCAGAGTATTATTCACTCTCTGATTGAACTTGAAGATACTTCTGTTTTAGCTCAACTGGGTTGGCCTGATATGCGCTTACCTCTGCTTTATGCTCTCTCTTGGCCAGCTAGAATTCATACTGATTGGCCTAGCCTAGATTTAGTCAAATCTGGAGATCTAACTTTTAGAGAGCCAGATCATAACAAGTATCCCTGTATGAATCTGGCCTATGCTGCCGGTAGAGCGGGTGGATCTATGCCTGCAGTTCTCAATGCGGCTAATGAGCAAGCAGTAGCTCTCTTTTTAGAAGAGAAGATTGGTTTTCTAGAAATTCCCCAACTGATTGAGCATTGTTGCGATGTGTTTGCTAGCCAAAACACTCAAACGCCTAGCTTGGAAGATATTTTACAAGCAGATCAATGGGCTAGAAAAGAAGTACTAAACACTAAAACTAAAGGAAAAATTCTAGTTTAAAAAACCAATGAATATCCTCTTGCTTATAGCTGCCATTATAGTAGCTTGGCTAGTATTTAATGCTCTACTTAAAATATTAAAAGTTGGGCTTTCTACGGCAGTTACAATAGCCATAATTTTGATTGTTCTTCAATTTAGCTTTGGAATCAACCCCATGCAACTATGGAATGAGATTGTAAACTTACCACAGAATTTCTCACATCTTTTTGGCAAATAATATTAAAATTGAGTCTAATTAAATTTTTTGATTAAATTCTCAAAAAGAGGTTGATTTTGCTAAAAAGGATAGCCTACCACAAGAGAGACTTTGCTATTGGGGCTGTGATGATCCTATTGGTTGGCTGTGGTGAAAATAAGCAGGCTGCCCAAGCTCCGCCACAAGCTATTCCTGTGGCTTTCGAGCAGCTAAGCAACTCAACTTTAATTGATAGCAGTGATTTTGTTGGAACCTTAGAGGCAGTGACAAAAGTAGCTCTAGCATCTCAAATAGATGGGCGAATTGGTTCTATCTATGCAACTAGTGGACAAAATGTAGCAGTAGGAGAAAAAATACTACGCCTGGTTCCTTTAAAGCAGCAAGCTCAAGTCAATCAAGCCAAAGCTCAAGTTGGGCAAGCCAAAGCAGATCTGGTTCAATCTGAAGTTCAACTCCAGAGCGCTCAAGCACAAAAGAGCAAAACAATTGATGCAATTGCTCAGCGCCGCGCGGATATAGCCCAGTCTGCGGCTCAACTTGAAGGCAAACAAGCAGATCTAATCAAGGCTAAATCAGATTTGGTCTTGGCCCAGAAAAATTACCAAAGAAGTCAGTTTTTAATCAAAGAAGGTGCCATCTCTCAGCAGGATCTTGACAACAAAACTGCTGCTTTAGAAAATACTAAATCTTCAGTTGATTCTGCTCTAAAAAACAAAGATGCCGCTCAAGCTTCACTCCAAGCTAGCAAGGAAGCTTTAAATTCAGCCTACAGCGATCAAAAAATTGCTGATAAACAAATCCAAGCAGCCCAAGCCAATATAGAAAACAAAAAACAAGCTATAGATGCCTCCATTAGTAACGTAGGAGCTGTTAATCAGGATTTAAAATACAATACTGTTCTTTCTCCGATAACAGGGACAGTAGGAGATCTCTCTAGCAAAAAAATTGGCGATATTCTTACTAGTGGAACAGCCTTTACTACTATTGTAGATAATAGTAAGCTCAATTTAAATATATATGTTCCTGTTGAAAAAAGAAATCAACTCAAAATAGGGCTACCTGTTGAAATTATTAAAGCCAATGAAAGTCCCGGCAATGTTGGCAAAATTACCTTTATCTCTCCTACGGTAAATCAAGATTCACAAGTAATTTTGGTTAAAGTCACCTTCAATAATAATGGCGATCTCAAAGATTCTCAATATGTCAAAACCAGAATTATCTGGAATAAAACAACTGGTATATTAATACCAACTAGTGTGGTTAGCAATATTGGAGCAAGTGACTTTGTCTTTGTAGTTGAAAAAGGTAAGAATTCTGATGGCAAAGAAACACAAATAGCTAAACAAAGATTGGTTAAACTAGGCAAAATTCAGGGGCAGCAATACCAAGTTCTCTCAGGTTTAAAACCCGGAGAGCAGATCATTACCTCAAGAACTCAGATACTTGCCAATGGTATGCCGGTTATTTCTGAGGCTCTCTTACAAAAATCTCTCAAGAAGGGATCGTAAAGCTCTATGCTCTTAAGTATTTCAGATATTTTTATCAAGCGGCCAGTTCTGACAACGGTAATCACCTTGATCATCTTGTTAGTTGGTGGTATTTGTATTCCTCTATTACCCTTAGAAAAGTTACCTCAGCTAGCGCCAGTTCAAGTTCAAGTATCCTCCAACTATGTTGGAGCTGATGCTAAAACTACTACTGATAACGTCACCACTACTATAGAAAAACAGATCAACGGCGCGCCCAATATGCTCTATCAGCAGTCATTCACTGATAGTAGTGGCAATTCTACAATCAATGTCAATTTTCCAGTAGGCACAGATCCCAACATCGCCCAAGTGCTGGTGCAAAATCGAGAAGCCCAGGCCAACTCTCAGCTCCCTAATGAAGTTCAAAGAAGTGGCGTTACAGTTGTCCAGGCTTCCCCTAGCATCACCCTAGTCTATGCGCTCTATAGTGAAAAAGATAACCAAGGTAAGCTCGTCTATGATCCTCTTTTTCTCTACAACTACGCAGATCGTTTTTTGATAGATCCTCTCAAGAGAATCCAAGGTGTCGGAGATATTAAACTATTTGGCTCAGCTTCCTATGCTATGAGGATCTGGTTAGATCCAGAAAAATTAGCAGCGCGCTCTATCACCGCTCAAGATGTGACTGATGCTATCAATGAGCAAAACATACAAACTGGAGCTGGGATTATTGGGCAACAGCCCAATGATGGCGATCAACAATATCAAATTGTTCTGCGAGCCCAAGGACGTTTTCAAACTGTAGATCAAGCAGAAGATTTAGTGATCAAGGTAGGACAAAATGGTACATTAATTAAGCTTAAGGATATAGGAAGAGTGGAATTAGGAGCCCAAAACTACTCCACACTCGGGCTCTATAAAGGAGAGCCTGGCCTGGCTATGGTGGTCTACCAGCTTCCTGGAACCAATGCACTGAACACAGCCTACCAAGTTAGAAAGGCAATGGAGGAGCAAATCAAACTTTTTCCCCCAGCAATGGCGACTGAGGTGATTGTAGATAATACCCTCTTTGTAACTGCCTCACTAGATGAAGCGATCAAAACCCTCTGGGAAGCGATATTTCTGGTAATTCTGGTGATTTTTATCTTTTTACAAGATTGGCGAATTACCTTGATTCCTGCTATTGCCATTCCCGTTTCTCTAGTGGGCTGCATGGCTTTTTTAAAAATATTTGGCATTTCTTTAAACCAACTGACTCTTTTTGGAGTAGTCTTAGCTACTGGTTTGGTTGTAGATGATGCCATCATTGTAGTTGAAGAAATCTCTACAAAAATATCTCAAGGTAAAAGGCCCAAAGAGGCAGCATTAGAGGCAATGCAGAGTCTTGGAGGAGCAATTGTAGCAACATCATTGGTCTTGATGTCGGTCTTTATTCCAGTTTGTTTCTTTCCTGGCACTACTGGGATTATCTACAAACAGTTTGCTTTGACTATAATTTTTTCTATTGCTGTATCTGCTGTTAACTCTTTAACGTTTTCTCCTAGTGTTTCAGCTATTTTGCTCAAGGTTCATCCACAAGAGCCAAAAGGTCCTGTAGGACTAATATTTAAAACCTTCAATCAGGCTTTTGAGATATTTAAAAATGGTTTTGTCAAGTTCTTGAAATTTTTGATTCCCTTGCGATGGCTAGTAATGATAGCCTTTGTTGCTTCATTATTTTTAACCGGCGCTCTTTACAAGAATGTACCACAGAGCTTTTTGCCCGAAGAAGATCAGGGCTATTTTGTCACTGTAATTCAGGCACCACCCGGAGTTTCTTTAAATTACACCTCCAAAATTGCCAAAGAAATCAGCGCTGAAGCCCTGGAGATGAAGGAGATTTCTAGCACTGTAGCTCTAGTTGGTTTTAGCTTTAATGGATTTTCTAGCAATCAAGCCATAGTTTTCAGTAAGTTAAAAGATTGGAATGAGCGCAAAGGAGCAGATTCTTCAGTATTTGGTATCATCCAGCGGTTTAATAAAACCCTGCGTTTTAAAACAACCAAAGCCTTAGCCTTTGCTGTTAATGCTCCCTCTGCTGATGGACTAGGGAATGTTGGGGGCTTTCAGTTTGAGTTGCAAAACCGCGGTGGCCAACCGATGGACGTACTTATTCAGAATGCCCAAGCCTTTTTAGCTGCTGCCCAAAAAAGACCTGAAATAGGCGGAATATTCACTCAATTTACCTTTGGTGTACCAACAGCTCAAATAACAGTAGATCGAGACCAAGCCAAGGCCTTGAATATAGATGTCGATCAGATATTTAAAACTATACAGACTTACTTTGGCTCTTCTTATGTTAATCAGTTTGTGTTGAGCGATCAAGTTTATAGGGTGTATACCCAAGCTGATCAAAAATATCGCTCCAATCTTGATGATATTAATCGCATTTATCTCAAGAGTAAAGATGGCAAGACAATACAACTTAGTAGTGTAGTTAAGTTAGAAAAAATATCTTATCCTCCAGTGGTTGCCCATTTTAATATATATCCTTCTGTGGAATTTATAGGCAATCCCGCTCCTGGCCATAGTAGTGGGGATGCCATAAAAGCCGTAGAAGAAGTGGCAAATGAACTATTCAAAGGAGGTAAGAGCGGTTTTTGGTATGAACTATCTGGACTTTCTTTACAAGAGTCTAACTCAGCAGGAGCCGCGCCTATTGTTTTTGGCTTGGCTTTTGTTATGGTCTTTTTAGTATTATCGGCTCAGTATGAAAGCTATATTGATCCTTTGATCATCATGTTGACTGTTCCTTTGGCAGTTCTAGGGGCGATGCTCAGCATTTCTTTTAGAGCCAATATATTACAAGCCGGATCGCTCTGGCCAATTGTCAATAACAACATTTACTGCCAAGTTGCTCTGGTGATGCTCATTGGAGTTGCTAGCAAAAATGCTATCCTTGTGGTCGAATTTGCCAACCAAGCTCGTCAACAGGGACTCTCAATTAATGATGCAGCAGTTAAGGCAGCTCAAGAACGACTACGACCCATTTTGATGACAGCCTTGGCTGGCTTAGTTGGATTTTTACCATTGGCAATTGCCCAAGGGGCAGGTTCAATGAGCCGTTGGACTCTAGGTACTGCTATCTTTGGTGGTTATCTGATTTCTACTATCTTAAGCTTGGTCTTAGCTCCTATTCTCTATATTGTGATCAAAACCCTAGCTAAAAATCTGTTAGATCCTCCTAGTAATAAAAAAGCAATTCCGCTCAAAAATCATTAAAGGAGTTTTAAGAAAATGTTTAAAAATTGGACCTTTGATGATTGGATGAATCATCTAATTTTTGGTTTGACGCTCATAGCCCTAATTTATTCCTTCTTTTTTTGGCACCATTAGTTTAAAAGATCCCATTTATTTGCTAAATCTTATGAAGATCTACTAATAATCCTACAGAATAAGCCAATTATAGAGATAGGGAGGTAGATTTAGATGAAAGTACGCTTGATAGTCTTCTCTGGTATGGTGACAGGTTTGATTGGCATGATGGTGGGACTTGCTGCAACCAAAATAGGCCAGCCCGATTTCAATAGACTTAAATATTCCGGGGATCTCTATAGCAACATTTATAAAAATTTTATCTGGATTGGAGCAGGCGTTGGAGTATCTATTGGAGTTGCCCAAGAATGCCTGCGCGAACTCAAACAAGAAAGAGACGAAGAAGAAGAAAATATTAACAAGTAGGTCTTCCTCTGGGATATATCTTTCTAAAAATGAAGCTCTTCTTTTTTTTGATCTGCCTTAATTTGATCAGTTTCTGACCGATAGGGTGGAATATTTGAGCTATCAATAGAAAAGCGTGTTGTTTCTAAAGCCTGCGATAGACGCACTTGTCGTTCCAATTGATCTGTAGTAGAAACAAGAGAACTCAATCCATTTATTAAACGTCGTAAATTCGCTCTAAATTTAGGATCGCCTGTGAGCTCATCTAAATCTGAGGTGATTTTTTGGGTATTTTCAAAAGTACTTCTGGCCGATTCTAAAGTCTGCTGTACAGTTAAAATGATTTTGGGATCATTTAAGGACTTAGAAATTCCATCTAAATTGTGGGATATTTGGACTGCATTAGTAGAGACTTTGTCCAAATTTGCCAAAATGTTAGCCGCCTCTGGTGAGCGCAAAAACTTATCAGCCTGCTTAAGCGTACTCTGCATTTGTAGAGCTAAGTTATCGATATCTTGACTGGCTTTTTGAACATTAGAGATACCTAGAGTGATATTGGATTTATTTTGGGCAATCACTTCATTGAGACTCGAGAGCAATTTTCTTGAACCTTTGATTGTTTCATCAATATCACTGTGATTCTCGGACAATATGATATTCATGGTTTTTGCAACTTTTGCGGTATCTTGGGCTGTTTGATTGATCGAGTGGGCTGCTGCGGTTGTTTCTCCGGTGATAGTATCTAGTCTCTTGTCTAAGCCTTTGGAGGCTTTGGATAGATCTGCGCTCAAAAGCTCTACATTTTTTAAGGTAGTACTAATTTTTTCAAGAAATGCCGGATTAGTAAAAGCTTGACTCAAACGAGCTAAATTAGCAAATACTTGAGTACCAGATCCACCTTCGACTTGATCGTTATTACATAAAATGATTTTAGGGTTACAGCTAGTATCAGAAGGAGAGATTTTGCTCAATTGCTCAGATTCCATGCTAATTGGTGTAATTTCTATAGAAGATTCACCTAACAAGCCATACCGACTGACTTCTATTTTCGAGCCAACTGGAATTTTTGCTTTGTCATTGAGCCTTAACTTAACAACAACTTGGTTAGTACGAGGCACGACACTAGAGACGGTGCCAACCAAAACTCCCCGATAGTTAACTGGGGCTCCTTCTTTAATTCCACTGGCATTGAGGAACCTGACAGCTAAGGTATAGGTTTTTGTACCAAATTCTCCCCCTGATAGCCAGAAAGCCAGAACTCCAAACAAAATAAGCCCTAGTAAGGAAAAAATACCGAGATAGCCCTCACGAACTGTGCGTGATTTTTGCATAGTAAATTTCCTTATAGGTCAATAGAACGAATTGGACCTTCAATTTCACCTCTGAAAAACTGTTTAACTAAAGGATTATCAGTAGTATCTAGCTCATTAACACGACCTTCCCACTGAATAACACTATTGTAAAGTAGGATGATGCGATCTGCTGTGCGTCTTATCGTACTATGCTGATGAGAGACCATGATATATGTTTGACAACCTTGGTCACTTAATTGCAGATTTCTAACCAAATCTTCAATTAAGGTAGAGGCAATAGGATCTAGTCCTGCTGTTGGTTCGTCGTACAAAATTACATCCGGGTTATCATGTGGGTCGCTTGGATCGGCAACGATTGCTCTGGCAAAACTCACCCTCTTGCGCATTCCACCAGAAAGCTCGGCTGGATAGCGATCACTTATATTAGACAAGCCCACCATCTGTAATTTTTCTTCGACTATCTGTTGAATTTTTTGGGGAGGAAGCTTAGAGTGCTCAAGTAGATAAAACCCCACATTCTCGCCAACTGTCAAAGAATCAAACAAGGCCGATTGTTGGAATACCAGAGATATCTTGATAGTGTTTTCACTATCCTCGATTGTTCCTTTTCGCAACTTGCCCTTAATGTAAATTTCACCACCGTCAATCGGCTCTAGTCCAGAAATTATCCTAAGTATGGTCGATTTTCCAGTACCAGATGGTCCCACAATAACCAAAGCATCTCCTTTATGAACCTTCAGGTTGATTTTGTTGAAGATGCAACGATCCCCAAAATATTTGGTCACTTCCTTGAGCTCTATTAAAGGTTCACAATCCATAACAATATTGGAGGGATTCTTTTTTAGGTATTATCTTATCATTAACCAAATATGCCTTGAAAATTAATCATTTATGTGAAATAATGAAAGACTGTGTAATTTTGAGCTTTTATATTTCTTTTAAGCTATGGCCAGTAAAAAAGGCGTCCGTATCACCATCACAATAGAATGCACTGAGTGCCGCACTAACAACGATCAGCGCACTCCTGGCGTATCTCGCTATGCCACTACTAAAAACCGTCGCAATACCACGGCCAGACTTGAACTCAAAAAGTTCTGTCCTCACTGCAACAAGCACACTGTTCACAAGGAAATCAAATAGAAATATAGCAATATGAACTATTATCGCAAGCGCTTATCGCCTATTCCTCCGACCCAACCAATTGACTACAAAGATATAGAACTGCTAAAAAAATTTACAACAGAAAGAGGTAAAATCCTGCCTCGTCGTATCACTGGTCTTACTGCTAAACAACAAAGAGATCTAACTGAAGCTGTCAAAAGGGCAAGAATTATTGCCTTGATGCCCTTTATCAACAAAGAAGCCTAGGCTAGATAGGTATAACTGGCTAGATTTTTTTCGTAGTCATTTAGAAGCAATTGGCACTCTTTGAGGCTCATGTTTTTTTGCTGCATAGCTTTTTCGGTCTGCTGGCGAATTTTTTCTAGCAGATCTTCTGCTTTGTATTGTACATAGCCCAAAACTTCGGTCACTGTATCGCCGCGAACTAGATATTGTATTTGGTAGCCATTGGGTTGGATTTCAATATGTACTACATTGGTGTCTCCAAAAAGATTGTGCAAATTACCCATGATCTCTTGATAAGCACCAACGAGAAACATTCCCAAATAGTAGTTTTTCTTCTCTAAAGAACCACTTTGCTCTAGAGGGTGAAGCTCTAAAACAGATTTTACATCTCTAAGGTCAATAAACTGTTCAATCTTGCCATCACTATCACAGGTCAAATCAGCCAAAATACCTCTATTGGTGGGCTCTTGATTGAGTCTATGTATAGGCAATATGGGGAAGAGCTGATCTATTGCCCAAGCATCAGGGGCTGATTGAAAAACAGAAAGATTGACATAGTAAATAGATGCCATATTTTTCTCAAGATCCTCTAAATCATCGGGAACATATTCCTGCTGTCTAATGATTTCTAGAATTTTGCCACAACAAGCCCAGTAAATTCGTTCAGCCTTTGCCCTTTGGGCAAGTCCAAGATAGCCAAAATTAAACAAACTAATAGACTCTTCTTTGAATTGCATTGCATCATGGTAAGCCTCTTGGTAGTTCTCTACTGTAATATTTTCATAGGTTTCCCAGAGATTACGAATGATCAAGTGATCTTCTGAAGAGGCTGGATCGGGTAAGCTTGTATCCACCTCGCCAATATTGAGAACATCAAAAATCAAGACAGAGTGATGAGCTCCAATTGCTCTGCCACTTTCACTGACTAGGATAGGTGCCTTGATTTGAGCTTGCTCGCAAGACTCCTTAATCTCTGCCACAATATCATTGGCATAGTTCTGCATATTGTAGTTTTTGGAAGCATAGAAATTAGTTTTAGAGCCATCGTAATCTACAGCTAATCCGCCTCCAACGTCTAGATACTGCATATTGCCCCCAATATTTGCCAATTCAACGTAGATCATTGATGCTTCACGAATGGCATCTTTGATGACGTTTATAGCAGCAATCTGGGAGCCAATGTGATAGTGGAGCAACTGTAGACAATCGAGCAAACCGGCAGCAGATAACTGCTGGGTGGCTTTTAAAATCTCAGGTATCGTGAGTCCAAATTTAGCCCTATCACCGGTAGAAGATCCCCAGCGCCCCATACCTTTAGTGCACAATTTGGCTCTAATTCCCAGTACTGGCTTAATTTCTAGGTCTTTACTGATCTCAATACACATAGCAACTTCTTCTAGCTGCTCTATGACGATAATTGTATTATGTCCTAGTTTTCTAGCTAGCAAAGCTGTTCTTATATACTCGAGATCTTTATAGCCATTACAGATTAGCAGCGACTCTGAAGAATTTGGTTCCAATTCGGCAAGAGCAATCATTAGTTCTGCTTTAGAGCCAGCCTCTAGACCAAATTGATAGGGTTTTCCATATTTGACAAGAGATTCGACTATGTGACGATGCTGATTGCATTTAATTGGATAAACTCCTCTATAGACATTGGGGTAGTTATAACGGGCAATAGCACGGGCAAAAGCCGCATTTAACCGCTCAATGCGATCAGAGAGAATATCAGAAAAACGGATCAAAAGGGGTAATCCAATATTTCTCTGTTTGAGAGCTTCTACTAATTCCCATAAATCAAGTGAACCGCCGCGCTCGCCTTTAGGGGAGACCGTAATATTTCCTGCGGCATTGATAGAAAAGTAAGGCTCACCCCAACCTTTTATTCGGTATAAGTTTTCACTATCTTCAATATTCCATTTTTTTTTCAAGCCAGGTGACTCCAGTGAAGCTGGAGGGACAATTTTGTTTTTGGAGATCATAATTATTTTTATTCCTTGGATGATTTAGAAGCGGCAGAAAATATGATTAACCGGTAGCCTACATAGATCACCGCAAATAGTATAAACAGGCTAATTAATGCGCTAACTAATTTGAAAAATATATTTAAAATGGCAAAAAAGAAAACCACCGCCCCTACTATCAAAACAACTTTCCAAAATAGGGAGAGTTTGTTAAGGGTGTTTTGCAGGGTTTGAACAATTTCTATCCAACCAGGCTTGCTTTCTTCAACCAGCGGACTGGTTTGATAGACTTGCGGTTCTACGTTTTTGAGCTTTTCTTGTAATTGTGATTCTTCTGGTAAATTCATAGTTCTAAAAAAAAATGTACTTTTTACGTGCGATCGGTCAATATTTCATAACCGGTAGCGGTCACCAAAACAGTGTGCTCAAACTGAGCTGAGAGCAAATTGTCTAAAGTCACAACCGTCCAGCGATCCCTAAGAGTTTTGGTATATTTAGAACCTGCATTTAGTATAGGCTCAATTGCTAAGACCATGCCCGATTTTAGCCGGACATTTGGTAGTTCTTTAGTACGAAAATTGAAGACTTGGGGATCTTCATGTAGATTGCGTCCAACCCCATGGCCGGTGTAGTCTTCTACTACAGAATAGCCCATTTTTTTTACATAGTCTTCTATGGCTCCGGCAATATCCAAAAGATAATTGCCTTCTTTAACCTGCTCAATCCCGCAATAAAGCGCGCTGTTAGCTGCATTTAGTAATCTATTAGCCTGCTGTGTGACCTTGCCTACAGCAATAGTTACGCAGGAATCACCATGATAGCCTTGGCAATAAGCACCTACATCGACCTTAACCAAATCTCCTTCTTTTAGCTTTCTATTAGCACTAGGGATACCATGTACTGCTTCATGATTAATAGAAGTGCAAAGAGTAGCAGGAAAACCATGATACCCTTTAAAACTCGGGGTTGCTCCCATTTCTTTGATGCGCCTCTCTGCATAGAGATCCAAATCCATCGTAGTCATACCTGGCTTGGCAAGATCTATTATTTCTTTGAGAACAGTTGCTGCTATCTGACCAGATCTGCGCATCAATTCTATCTCGGCAGAAGACTTGAGAGCTATTGTTGGCTGCCTAGCAATCTTTGGCACTGATTCAAATGATTTAATTAATTTATTTAGAAAATTCATTTAGGCTATTTATTTTAAAAAAAATCCCAAGAAGAATCTTGGGCAATAGCTATCTTTCTTTAACTTACAGAGTCGGGATGACAGGACTTGAACCTGCGACATCCTGCTCCCAAAGCAGGCGCGCTACCAAGCTGCGCTACATCCCGTAATAATTTGATTGTAAGATATCCCCGTCCCATAGTCAAGCATGACTAACTGGGATACCAAAACATACCCTTGATTCCTTCAGGATCCAACATAAAACCAAGACGATGATAAAAATCAATCACCTGAGGATCAGCAAAAAGAGTGATATTGCTGATATCTGAGCTGCGCAATTTACGGATAATATAGCGCATAAGAGCCTTGCCTAGTCCCTGATTTTGAAAATCTGGATGAACAACAACATCCCAAATCGTAGCATTGAAGGCATGATCAGAGGTTGCTCTAGCAAAACCTATCAAGCGCATCCTATTGCCTTTAACTTCCCACATGGAAACTATCAAAAAGCTGAACTCTAGAGCTTTTTTTACTTTGCGCAGGGGCCGTCTTGCCCAGCCGACTGAATCACATAAAGCCTCAAGTTCATAGACATCTATGTCACGATCTGTACTAAATAATATCTGTTGCTTCACGCCAGATTCGTTGGTCAACTCTAACATATCTCCTGTTACGGAAGCATCAAAAGAGGGAACTTCAGAGTTTGTGAAAAACTTTTTCCAAAAAACCATGCCAATACTTTTATATACTGAAGTTGACACTCATCAAAGCTTTTGTAGATTTTTGATATTATCGATATCTCACAAGCTAAGATACTAGAATAACATCTAGGAAGCATTTTTTATCTCCTTGACAATATCGGCCAAATCTCGGGCTAAACTAGTCCGTAGCTCAAAAAAATACTAGACATGCCAAAGATCGATATTCTAGGATTTCCTCATTTTTATGAGTTGACCACACCGACTTTCTCAGATACCAGTCCAGTACTTGTTTTTATTCATGGTTGGTTATTGGGCAAAAGCTACTGGCAGCCCTTAGTACAAAAACTGAGTTTAAACTATCGTTGTCTTACCTATGACATGAGGGGCTTTGGTGAATCTCAGTCTTCTGAAAATAATGAAACTGAACAAGAAAATCACTATACCCTAGAGTCTTATGCCCGAGATCTGCAGATTCTATTAAACAAACTGGAAATAAAGCACGCCTGGCTAGTTGGACATTCTCTTGGTGGTATTTTAGCGCTGACAATGGCACAACTAGAGCCCAAAATAATCACAGGTGTCATTTGTTTAAACACCGGTGGGGGAATTTATTTAAAAGAAGAATTTGAGCGTTTTCGTCTAATTGGCGAAAAATTAGTGCGAATGAGACCAACTTGGCTGCTCAAATGCCCTTTGCTAGATCTGGTTTTTTCCCACACCATGGTTCACCGGCCTCTAGCTCGTCAATGGGGAAAACAAAGAGTAATAGACTTTGTCATAGCAGATAGCAAAGCAGCATTGGGCTCTTTAATGAATTCAACCACAGAAGAAGAAGTACACCTTCTGCCCCAGTTAGTAGCCCAGTTAAAACAGCCAGTCTATTTTATTGCTGGAGACAAAGACATAGTGATGGAAACCAAATATGTCAGACATTTGGCCAGTTTTCATTGGTTGTTTAAAGAAACCGGCTCTAATGTAATCGAGATAAATGATTGTGGACATATTGCCATGCTGGAACAAACTGATATTATCGAATCACATATCAGACGATTATTGGAAAAACATACTATTTAGGCAAGCCTTGAGTTAGAATTATTGCATGAGTGATATTTTATTAGCATAAAAAGATCCTCTCTAGAATAATTTTTTTAATTATTGAGCTATCTGTTCAGGAGAAGCCCATGTTGCACCGCAAGATATATCAACTTTTTACAGATAACCGGGAAGTTTCTATTTATTTGCGGGATCAGCAGCGCTGGATTGACAAAGCTAAAATTCTTTCTCTTGAAGGTGATTTGGTCACCATTCGCTATGAATCAGATGAAGATGATGAGATTAGCGCTTGGGAAGAGATGTTTCGTCTAGATAGTGTTGGCTCTATCAGTTGCAAGATAGCTTCAGTATCTCGTGATAACAGTGAGCTTTTGATTGCTGATGATTGTCCTGAAGTTGAAAGGCTCAGCCATAAAAATTACTCAGATCAAAACGATAACTAAATATTCTTATTGAGTGATTGACGTTCCTCGATTAATTCATTTATCTTGAGTTTGGTTTGAGAGAATTCTTGCCAATAATAGTCTGTCTGCTCCTTAAGAAATTTTTGCAAGCACAATTGACTGTATTTTTCCAAGTGAGCCTGCTCTAAAGCGAGGATAGACTGTTCAATCAGCTCAGGAATTCTAAATAAGTCTTGGCGTTCTTTTTCAGTTAAAGAAAATAGGTTAGATACCCCTTTAAATTCTTCAGTCTCTTGTAAATAATAGTCCTGAAGAGATTCCAGTAGAGATTGGTTGTAATTATCTTGATCAATTTCTACTATCTTACACCAGAGCAAACGATGAGTGCTAATGGTAAATGCCATCTCTTTTTTTTCCAACAAATCACTGATGCTTTGGCGGTATTGAGGAAAGTGTAGATAAATAAGTAACAGATAATATTCAGCTCTTTCTAAAAGGCTATGTTCAGCAGTGGATTTAGGGATGATAGCTGTAGATTTTTTGGAAGATTGGCTAATTTGAGTTTGTAAATTTTGCACATAAATAGGAATCAATCTCTCTTTGCCATTAGCAAGAATAGCTGCACATTTTTCTATATAGTTAGTACGAAAGTTTGGGCTTTCTACTTTTTTAATAAGTTGCAAAATTTCTTGAGAAATTTGTTGAAAATGCTCAGATTTATCTAGATCTTTGTCTTGAATTATTTGAGCGATTTGCCAATCTAGCCAAATAGGAGCATCATGTACAATTTTTAAATACTCATTTAAAGCATCGGGATCTGATCTTAAAAATTCATCGGGGTCTTTGCCTTGGGGAATCTGGAGGATTTTAGCTTGCACTTGCCCTGAATAGATTTCTGGCTCAATTTCTTTAAGAGCTCTTTGGGTAGCAGCTAGGCCAGCTTGATCTGTATCAAAATTAAAAATAATTTGTTTGGATTGACTAAAGCGTAGCAATTGCTTAAGCTGATCTTGGCTAAAGGCAGTTCCTAGAGAGGCTACAACATTTTCAACTCCAGCACTATGGAGGGATATAACATCAAAATACCCCTCTACAACGATGGCTTGATCTTTTTGATTAATACTTTTTTTAGCTCTATCTAGCCCATAGAGAATTTTACTCTTATCAAAAAGCTCACTTTCAGGAGAATTGAGATATTTGGGCTCTTGCCCATCAAGTGAGCGACTACCAAAGGCTACTACTTTTCCTTTAAGGTCTTTGATAGGGATCATCAGACGCTCTCTAAAAAGATCATAGTAGCCAGTTGCAGCTTTATTTGGCTTGATTAAACCTGCCTGTTCTACTAAAGATACCGGATAGCGCTTACTCTCTACTAAGTATCTGTAAAGATTTTCCCAGCCAGAAGGCGCGTAGCCCAAACCAAAAGAATCGATAGTATCTAGGCTTAATTTTCTCTGCTCAAGAAGATAATCAAGGGCAAATTGTCCTTGTTGTTGTTTTAGGACGTTTTGATAAAAGGTCGTAGCCACTGCCATAATCTCATAGAGACTATCTCGTATGCTTAGTTTCGCTGTAAATTCACTGGAATCTTGATTTTCAATTGTTTTAATGGGTACTTGATAGCGCCTCGCTAAATCTAAAATTACTTCAGCAAAGGACTGCTTGCCAATTTCCATCAAGAATTTGATACCATCTCCGCTAGCAGAGCAGCCAAAACAATGGTAAAACCGCTCTGTGGGATTGACAGTGAAACTGCCGGTTTTTTCCTGGTGGAAAGGACATAGTCCAACCAATCCGCTTCTGCCCTGCTTGCGCAAAACAACATAGTCAGAAACAACATCTACTATGTCAATTCTCTGTTTTACGTCTTCTACCGTATCAGGGTGTAGGCGAGGTATTTGCATTAACAAAAAAATTTTTATTTACTATTTAAGTCCAAAGTGGCAGTTGGATAAGCAATACGCGAATGATTAAACTGTTGCCATACCTCTACAAAAACGCCAGCAACTGTCGCTAGTTCATCATATATTAGTCCACTTTCACTCAATTGGCCTTCCTGCCAACGAGCATGGAGGATCTTCTTAACTGTAGAAATAGCCAATTCTGGTTTAACGTCTTTAAAAGAGCGCAGGGCAGCTTCACAAGCATCGGCCAACATTACGATAGCAGTTTCTCTAGATTGAGGAATAGGCCCAGCGTAGCGAAAATAGGCTTGATCTACTTGTTTGCCTGTTTGTTGAGCTTGATAGTAAAAATAAGCAATCAAAATAGTCCCTTGATGTTGGGGAATAAAATCTTGAACAACTTGAGGCAGACCATATCTACGGGCCATAATCAATCCTTGAGTGACATGCTTTTTGATAATATCTGCGCTAATCCAGGGATCTTTAATTAGATCGTGTTTATTAATACCGTTTTTTTGATTTTCAATGAATCCTTGAGGATCATGCATCTTACCAATATCATGATACAAAGTACCAGCCCGAACTAATTCGACATTACAATCAAGAGCCCTGGCGGCAGATTCAGCTAAACAAGAAACAGCTAAAGTATGCTGAAAAGTTCCGGGCGCTTCTATTGCTAGACGCTTCAATAGTGGACAATTGGGATGCGAAATCTCCGCTAGTCTGATTGGAGTAACTAAATCAAACATACGCTCTAAATAAGGTGAAATTCCTATAGCCACAATTGCCCAGGCAAGTCCAATACAAGATTGTAGTAAAACTGTTGGCATGAGTATATGAACAGCTGCCTGTAAAGAAATTCCAGAGAATATTATATGGACTAATAGATATGTAGCCCCTTGGGCTATCCCCATACAGAGCCCAAGAATAGCTAGTTCATCTCGACAACGTAATTTTCCACCAATGGCAGCAGCTATAATTCCACTAACCAAACAGGCTAGCAAATTCTGCCAGTTTGGGTTTTCTAACGCATAAAAGCTTAATCCAGTTAAAGATATCACTTGTGTAACAGCCAGAATAGGACCATAAAAACTACTAATCAAAAGACCTACTGCAGGTAGACTACTATAGTGAGCATCTAGTATATTAAAAATCAGCACGCTGACGCTAAAGAGAAAAATTAGAACATAATCTTTTGAGCGTAGCTTTCTTCTTTCTAGTAAACTACTAAGACAAACCAATAAACAAAAAGAAAGAGAAACTAAAACTAAACTCCAAATCAAACCTACAAAATTGACTGCCCTTCTACTGAGGTTAAACCCATCTAGAAGAGTAAATTCTCTAGATGTTATCAATTTTCCAGATTGAACTATTGTTTCGCCTTTATTTATAGAGACAACTACAGGTTTAACAGTATTCACAGCATCTCTGGTCATGAGCTCAGTTGCCAACTTATCTTCTATGAGGTTGGAATGGTTTTTGAGAAAATCTGCTAAAAAGCTAGCTGACTCGTTTTGAATGCTACTGTTAAAATCAGCTAGGTGAAGTTTAACGGTCTCTTTTACAAGCTCTGGAGATAAACCTGCTGTTAAACCTTGAGTTAAGATCATTTTTGCAGAAGCCTCGATCCGTCTGCTGAGTTTGCGCCAGAGAGATTGTTCAATTTCGAGAAATAAAGGATGATTAAAATTTTCAGAACTAGAGTTGCCTAGCAAAGCAAGAGATTGTTGGGTCTCTCTAGAGAGAATTGTCGTAGGAAGATAAGGAAAATTACCTACCCTTTTTCTATACATTTCAATCCTTTTTAACTTCTGCTTCAGAGCAAAAAGTATAGACTCGGTTGCGCGATTGTCTCTATGTAGTACTGGTGCAATGGCATGTTGTGCCTCTTTTCTTTTTTGCTCAGTGGCAATCGAGTCAATAAAATTTGCAGAGCGGGGAGCTTTGATTGTTTCTAGAGCCAGAGAATTAACAGCAAGTTGAGGCTGGCTATAAAAACGCTGCCCAAGAACCCCAGTCAAAAGCAAGATGAGTAAAACAATCACCAGCGATAAGGAATTAGTTAGACTTTTTGAGCCTACCAATGTATTAAAGGGTGAACGAAAAACAAGACCATTGCCAAGGTGAAAAATCTTCATGCTCAAATCAATAGCCTATTCATAGTACTACCATGGAGTCCCAACAATCAAAATTGTCAGGGCGATTGACCCCACACCAAGCGGCAAAAAACCTGTTGAGTTGTAAAATTTCTAGATGTTCCCCTTTTTTAACATTGAGACGTGCACTAGCGCAAAAGCCATACTTTCCATTATAGGCACCTAGCAAAATTCCAGTTAGCGTGCTCACTAAAGGTAGTTGGTATTCAAGTCGGTAAGCAAGCATCAATGACAAACTGCAATCATTAGGACAGGCGGTAAAGCAATTTAAAGAGGCTAGCAAACATTCGATACGAAGATCATCTTGGAAACCTTCAATTTCATACTTGAGTGCAAAAAATCCTTTTCCTTCCCCGGGTATAAACCTTGTAAAAGAATAACCAGCAAAAGGGACCATTTATGAAGTACTTCTATACTAGCGGAGTTTAGCTCCAAAGAAGTTCCCAACAGTTCCAGTTGAGACTTGAGCTGGCTTGGCTTGTCATGGAAAAACAAAACTAACGGAATAGACAAAAGTGCAAACTCGGCAATTTCTATATGACCAATCGTTTTTTTTTCGATTTTGCAAATATCCCACTCTATCATATTAAAATAAGTTAATCTCTCAAATAACCTATGTCTGTTCTTGATGATATAGTCCATTCTCTGCGAAGGGATTGAAGATCGTTCCTGAGCCAGTAGCAAACCATAGAAAACACCTTGAAAACGCTGCCAAAGATATCCTTGCATCTATATTAAACACCATCTATTCGTTAGTGATCTTTATTTTACTCCAAAATTATTCAATTAAAGGTGCTATTTGACCAGATAAGATGATATATTTTTCTGAAGAATTACTTGATAAAGCTATTAATTCCTTTGAAGAAAATCCAGAATCTCTCAGGATTAGAAAATTCATTTTTTGCCTAGGTACAAACCGATGGGAAAATGATTCAGATTTGCTCAATCAAGTTTCTCTCAAAAATCTGATTCAAAACTTTTTATCAAGTAAATCTAGTATTCAAGAGCTTGAATATTTTGTATATGGGCTGGTTAAACGTCTTAATCGGCCAGATATTTATCAACCAATAGCAGATTTGATAGTAGAAAAGCTAACTGAATTATATGCAGTAACTGATGATTCAGAAGAAACAAATATAACCATCCAAGATCCTCAATTTATTCTGAGCAAGATTATAGAAAATATTGAATCCAATCCGGAAAAAGTGAGAATAAAAAAACTAATTTTTGCTGCTTGTAAAAAAGAGTGGGAAAACGATCTAATTGTCATTGAGAGATTAACTCTTGAACAGTTGATTTTGGAAACTAAGAGCAACTACACATCAGCTGAAAATCTAAGTAAAACTCTCAACAAAATTTCAGAAAATTTAAATAAACCTAGCCTTTATAGCGCTATTTCAAATGTCATAGTTCAAGAAATGACGCCTCTCTATTTAATGGAACAAAATTTGCCAAAACAAGGCAAATCTACCAGGGCAGAATCTGTAGAAACTTCTATTTTAAAGTTAGCATTTACAGAGAAAGAAGAAAATAAACAGGTAGAATCAAGTAATAAAAATGTTTCTTTTGGACCAAATCCTTTTGTTGCAGCTATAAAACTAGAATTAATACAAAATGCCAACCCTTTAAGGGTGAAAATTCTTATATATTCCATTGTTGAACAGCCCTGGGATCACACTACTCAAGATTGGACAATACTTAAAACCTATAAATTACATGATTTATTATCAAGTTTATTTAATAGCCAAAAATCTTTGCCACAGATTGAAGATGAATTACGATCAATAGTCAATATTCTTCCTTTTCCTGATGAAAATCAGCAATGTGTCTTTACTATTATGGAAGTTCTAAATAAATATGCATCCCAATGAATTATTAAAGCGTTTTGCCACAGGTGAGCAAGAGTTTACTGGATTAAAAATGCCCAAAGCTAATCTAGCAGGCGCCGACTTGATTGGTATCATACTCAATGAATCTGACCTACATGATTCTAGCCTAGTATTTGCTTATCTTAATCGAGCAAGCTTAATACAAGTAAATCTAGCTGGAGCTGATCTCAGTGGAGTTAGTCTCTCTCAAGCAGACTTAACTAGAGCTGATTTGCGTACGGCAAATCTTCATGGGGCAATGTTACAAGAAGCCAACTTGAAAGAAATAGATGCTACATTGGCAACTTTATTAGATGCTAACTTAATCGCAGCAGATTTGAGAGGAGCAGATTTGAGCGGCGCAGTTTTAGTAGGAGCTATTTTGAGGGGAGCTAACATGCGTCAAGAGAGCAAAGGACATAAAACAAATCTTCAGGGAGCAGATCTTTCTTGCTGCGATCTTGCCAATGCTAATATGAAAGGCGCAGATTTGGCTAGGGCGAATTTAGTCAATGCTAACTTGCAAGGTGCCAATCTCAGAGAAGTAGATCTTCGCAAAGCTGATCTTAGCGGGGCAAATTTAGAGGGAGCCTTTCTGACTGAGGCTAATTTGACAGGCGCAAAGCTCACAGGAGCCAATCTCAGCAGGACTAATCTTTCACGGGCTAAATTTATTCAATCTGAAGTTAGCCTAGCCAATTTTAGAGAGTCTATAATGACCAATATCAGCTTAAGCTATGCTAATCTGACTGGTTCAGACTTTAGTCTAGCTAGAATGAACTACGCCGATCTCAGCCGCAGTAATTTAACTGAAGCTAATTTGATGGAAACTGAATTAACCGAAGCATTTTTGGCCAGGGCTAACCTGACCAAGGCCAATTTGACTCAAGCTAACCTTTTGAGGGCTGATATGATCGGTGTTAATCTGATTGGAACGATTTTTCAACAGACAACCATGCCTGATGGGCAAATTCGTAACTAGAGAGAGTTCAATACATCTTTAGCTGTAGATATGGTTTTCTCTATATCTTCATTAGTATGAGCAACAGAGGTAAAACCCGCTTCAAACTGTGATGGTGCTAGATAAACACCCCTTTCCAACATCCCTCTATGAAAACGAGCAAACTTAACTACATCAGATTTTTGGGCATCGGCAAAATTATGTACGTTCTCACCTGTAAAAAACAGACCAAACATTCCTCCTATTGATCCACCTGTGACTTGGTGGCCTGCCTGTTGAGATACATTTAGCAATCCATCGATCAACTGCTTGGTAATCTTTTCTAGATATTCATAAGTACCTGGTCTTTGTAAGATTTCCAATGTTTTAATGCCAGCTGTCATAGCTAGAGGATTACCAGAAAGTGTGCCGGCTTGATACATAGGACCGGCAGGAGCAACTAATGACATGATCTCTTTTTTTCCACCATAGGCTCCCACTGGTAGCCCTCCCCCAATGACTTTACCTAAGGTAGTTAAATCGGGAACAACCCCAAATTTTGCCTGCGCTCCACCTGAAGAGACCCTAAAACCTGTCATTACTTCATCAAAAACAAGCAGAGCGCCATATTCTTCGGTTAACTCGCGCAAACCTTCTAAAAACCCGGCATCTGGGGTGATAAATCCTGCATTGCCGACAACAGGCTCTAAAATTACACCGGCTATCTCTTGAGGATTATTTTTAAAAAGAGTCTTGACAGCCTCTAAATCATTATAAGGAGCTGTCAAGGTAGCCTGGGTAGTCGTTTTTGGGACTCCTGGAGAATCAGGTAAGCCAAGGGTTGCTACCCCTGAGCCAGCTTTAACCAAAAACATATCAGCATGACCATGATAACAACCTTCAAATTTAATAATTTTTTCTCTTGAAGTATAGGCCCTCATTAATCTCAGAACTGACATACAGGCCTCTGTTCCAGAATTTACAAATCGTACCATTTCAATGCTGGGGACCATTTCTATCACCATCGAGGCAAGAATATTTTCCTGCAAAGACGGTGCCCCAAAGCTAGTCCCTTTTTCTAGAGCTTGATGAAGCGCTTCTATAACCTCTGGATGAGTATGACCGCAAATTGCAGGTCCCCAACTTCCTACATAGTCTATGTATTGGTTATCATCAACATCCCAAATATAAGCGCCTTTGACTCGGTCAAAAACTATTGGCTGCCCGCCTACTGACCTAAAAGCTCTTACAGGTGAGCTAACTCCACCTGGCATCAATTTCCCAGCGGCAGCAAAAATTTCTTCTGATTTACTTGTATTAAACATATCTCTGCAGTGGCTAAATTATCTTTTCCAAATACTTAACTATATTAATATGAGCTTTTTCAATAGACTCTTTGCCATCAATATTTATTAACAATCCATTATAGTTTTTCAGCAGTTCAAGATAATTAGAACTAACATTGAGCAACTTTTCTCTTTTTTCATAAATTTCCAAAGATTTTCTCTTAGATATTCTCTCTAGGGAAAAATCTACAGGTACATCAATATATATCAAAATATCTGGTTGAGGAAAATTAGAATTTAGTTGACTAATCCAGTTAAAGTCTTCTGTATTACTAGCGTTGTAAGCAATTGAAGAGAAATAGTACCTAGTGGCAATTACATAGTAACCTTCTTTTAAAGACTTTAAAATTCCATCTGTTTGATTAAATATATGATAATGCCTATCTGCGGCAAACAACAAGGCCATTTGCTGATCATATCTTCGTTCATTATCTAGAAAAAATATATCATTTTGTAAGGCCTTTCTAAGTAGTTTACCAATCTCACCTTCAGTTGGCTCAGCAGTAAGAATTGCATTTTTACCTTGCTCAAGTAAATATTTTTTTAATAGGTTTGACTGTGTAGTAGTACCAGAACCATCAATGCCTTCGAAAACAATAAATTTACCAGTCATAATTTTCGCCAAATGAACCAATTATCAAATCTATTTTTATTGACTTTATGCATAGTATTTAGAGCAGCTTGGTAAATAATATGTGAATTACTTAATAAAGGATAGGTAATTTTTAATAATTTATCAAGGCTGGTTTTTTTTGCTATCAACAAAGAAAAAAGGTTAACCATCTCTTCAGCTTCATTCCCCACTATTGTAGCACCAATAAGCTCTAAATTGGTTTTGGCAATTAATTTTATAAAACCACTACCTTCACCAGATATCTGATGTTTAAGGCTACTATTAAAATAATTTTTACCTACCAAAATTGGTTTTTTAAAAGTTTTTCTAGCATCTTTCTCGCTATATCCTATCTGTATATAAGATGGCTTTGTATAAATTATTTCAGTAATTGGAGAATTTTTAATATAAAAAATTGGTAAAAAAAGACTGTTTTTTAATATAGTTTCTATTTCATTTGAGTCAAATTTTAGTCCATCACTATTTCTAAAACTATAAATAGAGGGATTAGTAGTTTGCAGCTTAGAGTTTATTTTAATTTGTTTATAATTAATACCCATTGACTCTAGATTAAGATATTCAAGGTTAGGAGAAAAACTAGGTGCTAAAATAATCTCATCACAATATAGTACTCTATTGACAAATAATAGAATTTTTTTCTCGTTTTGGTGTTCAACTCGCAATATAGTTTCATCTATAATAAGCTCAACTCCTGCCACTTTTAATACTGCAAAAATTATCTTTAAATAATCAGGATCAATCTGATATAAAAAATATTGTGTATTGATTACTAGGATAACTTTTTTTCCTAATTTAGCTAAAGCTTGAGCAAATTCTAGAGCTGTAGTATGAAAGCCAATGATAACTACTCTAGAGGGTAGTCTTTCTATTGTATTGATACTTTGACAATCTACAATAGTTAAATATCCAGTTTGTGACAAGCCTACAATATTAGGTAAAGTCGCAGTAGATTCAATAGCCAAAACATAAGAGCGAGAGCGCACAAGACCTCGCTTAAGCATAAACCCGCGATGCGAAAACTCTCCCCTGTCTTCTATTACATCTATGCCTAAACTACTCAATGCGGCTGAGGAATATTCATTTTTAAAAGACTCATAAATTTCCGCAACATACTCACTCAATGTGAATTTATTATTAGGTAAACTCTCAATGGCAGCTCTATTGAGTAAATCCGACCAAAGCATATTATCAACTATCAACTCTCTTCTGACAATAGCTACTCTTGCCCTATAATGCGTAGCACGAATAGCAGTTAAAGTGCCAGCTAGACTACTACCAATAACCAAAAGATCGTAATCAAAGGGCATAGTCTTCTAAAGCTCTAATTAACTGCTGATTTTCTTGATCAGTGCGAATGGCAACTCGAAAGTAATACTCACCCAGTTCTTTAAAGCTCAAGCAATCACGAATCAAAATTCTCTTCTCTGATAATAACTTTTGTTGTAATTGGATCACTGATTTTTGACTATGCACAAGAAAGAAATTGGCAGAACTTTTACTTACAGATAAACCTGTAATATTGCTCAATTGATTAAAAAACTTTGGAGAAGAAGAAGCTAACCAACTCCAAGTTTGTTGTTGAAAATCATGATCTTTGATAACTGTCTGCCCAGCGATATCAGCTATTGTATTGACAGGCCAAGGATCTCGCCACTGCTGCCAGAGAGCCAGGCGATCGGGATGAGCAATAGCATAGCCCAATCGCAACCCAGGTAGGCTATAAAATTTAGTTAAAGAGCGCAGAATAACTAAATTAGGATATTGTTCTACCCAAGGAATAAGACTTTCTGGTTTTTCTATAAAATCCATAAAAGCTTCATCAACTACCACTAAGCCATAATCTGACAAAAGTGGTAATAGAGCTTCTACGCCCAATAGATAGCCAGTTGGGTTGTGGGGATTATTAATAAGCAAGCCCATCTGTTTGCCAAGTACTGATGGCTGCCATTTTCCCGTTTCCAGCTCCATAGGACAAGCTACTATTTCAGCGCCAAAAGTTCGCAAAGCCCTGGAGTAATCAGCAAAAGCTGGGGTAAGTAAATTCACCGCAGTCAACTTTGAAAGTTCAAGGGCAGCCCAGTTTAGTAGTTCAGCAACGCCATTACCTGGCAAAATCCAATCCGCAGAAAGGGCATGCTTCTGAGCCAGTGCGCTGCGAAGTTGCCCATAGTTGGGATCAGGGTAATGTGTCAACTCAAGAAAGCTTTCTTCAAGGGCTTTAAATAAACTTTTGGGAGGACCTAAAGGATTAATACTGGCAGAAAAATCTAGAATTTCAGAGATAGAGCAGCCAGCTAGGGTAGCTGCCCAATCTCGATTACCGCCGTGGGTTGGCCTTACCAAGAGGGATTACTTCTTAGGAGATTCCTCAGCAACCTTTTCCTTGAACAACTTACCAGCAGAAAAAGCTGGAACTGTTGTTTCAGGAATAATCATTTTTTCATTGGTTTTGGGGTTACGACCTTCTCTTTTCTTGCGTGTCCTAGCCTCAAAGGTTCCAAAACCTACTAGGGTTACTTTTTGTCCAGAAGAGACTGCATCCATTACAGCCTCAATAGTTGCTGAAATTACTGCATCTACTTGTTTTTTTGTTGCAGTTGTACGTTGTGCTACTTGATCGACTAATTCACCTTTGTTCATTTAGTACACTCCTAGGTGTCAACTAATTTTTATTTCAGATCAGCTAGAGTGAAACTCAATCTAGCTTGTTAGTGCTATAAACTCTCAAACGCTTATAGGTCCCATATTTCACTGAACTATTCTAAGCGTTATTTGTCAATTAGTGAAGCCTAAAACCCTAAAATTTAAACATTTTTTTGCTTTAAGACACTTTTTGGGCAATAAATAGTTTATTTTTACTGTTTATTTGAGCCTTTGGTCTATTTCCCAAGGGGAAATCCTTGTCTTCTGAGTAGATCGGCTGCTGTTGGACTTGGTGTAAAGTTATAACCAAACCTGCTCGTATTTGTATCACTAATTATCTGCGGAGTGACTATAACAATCACCTCGTTGCGTTGATTATTAGATGATGTACTTCTAAAGAGGGCTCCCAATATAGGTATATCACCCAGAATTGGTACTTTGGTTACTGTGGTTTGATCTTTCTCGGTGATGATTCCAGAGAGAACAAGAGTTTGACTATCTCGCAACCTAATCAAACCAGAGCTCAGTTCCCGGCGCTGAAGTAGAGTTAGGGTATTACTGGAGCCATTACCACTTTCAAATTGGGTAGTAGCGCCAGGTTCGGCAATCACAGGGCTCACTGACATAGTAATAAAACCATTATCATCAATTTTGTCTATATTCACAGTCAAGGTGAGTCCAGCATCGGCTAGAACCGGTACGGTTGTCCTTACTCCGCTGAGGGGGTCGACTTGTGTATTAACACTTTCAACAACTTTTTGCGTTAACTTTACACTAGCTTCTTGTCCCTCTTGAACTACTAGAGTGGGATCTGTGAGAATTTTAGCATTGCCGTTTTTAACCTGTGACTGCAAGCTCATCAGAAAACGACTAGGGGTCTGATAGAGAGTAGGAACTTGATAAGTATAGGTTGCTGGATTATTAGTAATAATGGGCTGACCATTGTTAGCTATTGTCGTAGTTGAAGGTGGAGTATAGGTAGTCAGACCAGCTTGAAATGGATTGGAAAAACTTCCAAAACTAGGACGACCTTCTAGTTGCACGCCATTATAGGTGGAAGAATTACTATTATAGGGAGCATTTGGATTGTTATCTATAAAAGAGTTGATTATAGGAGATCCAGCAATGCTTGTAGCTAGAGGAATAATCGGGGCAAAAAATCCACCAGGTTGGGAAGCTTGAGATCTATTTACAGGATTGTTACCACCAAAGTTAAGAAGCGCTGCTCCATTGTCTTGCAGGAAAAAGCCATTGTTAAAACCAAAGGAAAAACTGGTATTAAAATCTTCCACATTGCTCAAATCAATATTGATTACTTTGACATTCACTGCCACCTGACGACGTCTTGCATCTAACTGAGTCAAAAAAGAAGTGGCAATTTCGACTTGGCGGGGTTCTCCAACTAGAGTAATTGTATTTAATCGGTCATCACTGGAAACCGAAAGGCCGCTAAGAAGATTAGATCCCCCCACATTCTCTTCCCCCCCTCGATAGGAGACCAGCTTAGATGGTAGGGGATCACGGCGTACAACCCGATTAGTAGTTGGGTCTACTACTTCCTTATAGTCGGTGAATAAATATTGAACATCAGCCCCTTGAGTGGCCAAAAATAACCCTGCAGAATTGACCTTGGACTGATTTAGGCGAAGAGTACGACTAATTAAATTTCTAGCACTATTGGGCAAATTAGCGCCGACAAAAATTACCCGACCACGACGATTTGCCTTGAGACCAGAAACCATCAATACTGAATTAAACACCTCTCCAACTGGCTCATTAGAGAGATCAAGAGAGACCATTGGTTCATTGGATCCTGTCTGGGTTCCGTTAGTTGAACCCTTTGGTGTATCAGCAAAAACTAAGTTTAAGCCAGCATAGTTTGCCAACAAGGCCAATACCTCTCTAGCTGGTGATTGCCTCAATACCAATCTGGGTATTACAGCATTTGTTCCTAAGTTAATTTGTGATGCTCCCGCATTAATATTAGAAACTGCAATATCCCCTACAGGCGGAGCTACAGCGCGAGGCAAATCTGGCGTAGTGGGAACATCAACAGTGCCTTGAGTGATTGTGGGTTCTCCAGGGGTGCCACTTGATTTGATCACAATTTCTGGATTGGGCACCATAACTGATTGAGCTAGCACGGGACTTGTGGAAAGCAGGCACAAAGAAAGACCACTAAATGCTAAAGTTCTTTTTGATAATTTCATAAATCCACTCTTTTAAAAAATTGCTTATTTTTTGTTGGTAACTGGTAGCTTGGCTATTTCCTCGGGGGAAAGAGGAGAAATGAGATCCAATCTGAAACTAGCATCAACTTTTGATTTTTTTTGTAGTTGTTCGTAACCAGTGACCTTACCATCTTTGAGAATAGGTTTTAGTTGATAGAGTAATTTTCCATCTCCTTGAGCGGAATTGGTGGCCTTGAAGTTCTTGATTAAAAGAAGTGGCTGTAGTTTTTCTATGCCACCAATAAACTCATGGATCTCGATAAAATTTCCCTGAGCCTTAACAGTAAAACTTTTTCGCTTTAATTTATTGTCAACCAGATGACCAAGTGAACCATCAGAGATTGTCACTGGTTGCCCCTCGGGGCTAAACTGGGTAAGCGTAATATGTTGAGCTTTGGCAATTTTATTAATATCCAAAAGAAGAGTATCTGCTGATCGATCATTAGCAAAAAGGCTATAAACCTTTTGTTGAAGTTTCTTGGCTTGGTCAATTTCCTCCTGGGTTTGGTTTACCTTGCGCTGATAGTTAGCATCTTGCTCCAATTTAACCCGCTGCATTTTTTCTGTCTCTTCAGTTTTTAGCTGATGATATTTTTCAAGAACTGTTGCTCCATCATTATTCCAGCTAAATGCTGCTGCCAAAACACCCAAAAGTCCTATAAATACACCAATCAAAAGAGGAGTTAGAGTAATCCCGAAGGCCTTGGGATAGCCAACAGGCTGATTATTAATTTCTTCTGAAAATATCATGGCTGTATTAATCCTTCTTTTTTGAGTGTTTTTAGGCGAGTTACTAGTCCAGAGGCTCCTTTTTGCTCCAACTGCTCTAAGAGGTTATTTTGAGCAAGGGGACTTAATTGGGCACTAATGGTATAGAGGACTTCTTTGTTAGGAACCTTGATAGTAGAGACATCTTTTGGCGTTTTTACTGTCAAGGTATTTTGGTCTTGTTTCCAGGAAACACCGCGGGGCAAATTTTTAGGCTTATTAAAGGCCAATGAAATATCGCTGAGCTCTGCTTTTTCAATTTTCAAAGTTTGAGGATTAAAAAAAGCTGATCTCTGGAGGGTTAATAAAAGATCATTGACATCATCAAATCCCTTGGCTGATCCTGACAAATTGATTTGGGTAGCAGGAAGCGCTCCTGGATTTTCATTACTAGCTATTTGATCTGAAAATTCTATTGAATTTAGTACAGCACCTCGAGGCATTTGATCTCCAAGATCTTGAAGAATAGCCGAAATTGACTCTACCTGGGTAAAAACATTGACTATCGCTCTATTCTCGTCGTTGATTTTTTTAAGCTCTTGTTGGATATTTTCCAGCTTTGCTTTTTCACCTCTAAAGGCTGCTAGTTGGGTATTCAATTGAGCTATGTGATTTTCTGTTTCTTGATTTTGAGTATTTAAAAACCAGCCTAATCCATTAACCCCTAATAAACTAAGCAGGGCAACTCCTAGTCCTATGAGAATGGGCTTTTGTTCTTTTAAGCCACCAACTTCATTCGTTTTGTTAAAATCCTTGTTATTTGGTCTGTATTCAAGTATGCGCTCTTTGAGAAGGTTAATTTCTATATCAGACATTTTATAAAAGCTCCCTCATTGCTAAACCTAAAACTACCCCTAAACTTGGTCTTTGAAATTGAGAAATTTCCTCTTCAATATTTAACGATAGAGTTGCAATTGGATCAAGTTGAATTGTTGGCAAACTCAGTCGCTGGGTAAAAAATTCATCCAATTGGTTAATTCCAGCTCCTGGCCCTGCTAAATACAACTGGGCAACTTCAAGATCCTCACTCTGATTGAGATAAAAATTGATTGAACGTCTCAACTCATCAGTTAATTCACCGACAACTCTAGTTAGCGCATTCATGCCTGGATTTGTTACTGTCCCTTGTGTGCTCAAACTATCAAATCTAGTTGCTGGTATAGATACTCCTTGTAATATGTCCATGTTGCGCGAAAAAGGAATTCCCATCGCTTTGGCTAAAGCAGTTCTCATTTGTACTGTTCCAATGGGAACGGTTCGAGAAAACTGTGGGCTACCGTTGACCACAATTACTATTTCTGTATTATCAAAGTCAATGTTAACTAGTACAATAGCCTCTCTGTCGCTGAACTGCTGTAATTGTCCTTTCAATATCCTCATCAAGGCAAAACTATTGACTTCTAAAACCTCAAGTTGCAAGTTTGCCTGTTTTGCAGTGTCAACATAGGAATCGGTAATCTCACGTTTGGTTCCTACTAAAAGAATGTTGACTTTTTCTATCTCATCTTCATCTAGAAAAAAATCTAACTTTTGATAATCTAAATCCACCTCTTCTTTGGGATAGGGAAGATAGAGAGATGCTTCTTGAAAGAGCACTAATTCTCTTAGCTCATTCTCGTCTAATTCGGAAGGGACAGAGAGTATGCGAATGATGGACTCTTTCAATGGTAGCGCTGTAGCTACCCTTTTGGCTTTAACTTTGTTAGTTGTAATCAGTTCTCTGATGGTTTCGGCTAAAGATGCAGGATCAACTATTTTTCCTTCTTCAAATATCCCCTCTGCCAAGTCAACTGAACAATATTTAAGTAATTTATAATTTTGGCCAGCTTTAGACAATTGAGCCAGATTTATCCGCTCAGGTGTGACTTCTAAACCAAATCCTCCCGATCTATTAGAAAAAAATTGTTTCAGAGAATTTACCATAAAAATCACCATTTATAAAATATCAATAAAAACAATCAACATTTTCAAAATTTAAAGTCTCCTTGCCAAAAACTGCTAGTATTGGTCACGATGACTCTGGCTTGTTTGAACGATGTTAAAAATTGGTAAATTACGCTATATATTTGTCTGGGGGATTATAGGGATCTGTTTAAGTAGCCTACTGAGCTGCTTCAATCCTCCACTATCAAAAAAATCAGAAATAAAGTTTTGGACAATGCAGCTACAGCCAGAGTTTACTCCGTACTTTAGCAAATTAATCGCTAACTTTGAACAGAATAACCCACAAATCAAGGTCAAATGGGTAGATATTCCTTGGGAGGCGATGGAAAGTAAAATACTCTCCTCGGTTTCCTCCAATACGCCACCTGACGTAGTAAATTTAAACCCAAATTTTGCATCTCTACTAGCAAGTCGCGGAGCTTGGTTAGATCTTGATTCGCAACTTGACTCTAAAACCATTCAACAGTATTTACCTAAGATTTGGCAAGCAAATTCACTTAATCAAGATACTTTTGGCTTTCCTTGGTATTTGACTACAGAAATTCTTTTCTATAATAAAGATCTTTTAGCTAAAGCTGGATTAAATTCTCCACCAGTCAACTATAGTCAGTTGGCCGCAGCAGCAAAAACAATCAAAGAAAAAACAGGTAAATATGCCTTCTTTATGACATTCCTGCCTGGAGATTCAGCTGAGGCTCTAGAATCTCTTGTCCAGATGGGAGTTCAATTATTTGATAAAGATGGAAAATCAGCATTCAATAGCCCTCAAGGAAGAGCTGCCTTTAAATACTGGGTCGATCTCTACCAAGAGGGACTTCTGCCACCGGAGGTTCTCACCCAAGGACATCGCGAAGCTATTTCCCTTTATCAATCCGGTCAACTAGCAATGCTCTCAACAGGGGCAGAATTTTTTCAAAGTATTCTAACAAATTCTCCCAACATTGCCCGAGTAAGTGAGCCTGCTCCCGCGATTACCGGTGAAAATGGCAAAAGGGGTGTGGCAATTATGAATCTGGTGATTCCCCGCGATAGTAAACAAATCACAGCAGCAGTAAAATTTGCTCTTTTTGTGACCAACAGCCAAAATCAAGTCAAATTTGCCAAAGCTGCTGATGTTCTCCCTTCTACAATTGCCGCACTAGATGAGTATAAAGAAGATCTCTCTAGAGAAAAAAAAGACTCAACCCTTATAAGAGCTCGAAGAGTAAGCGCCGAACAATTAGAAAAAGCTGAAGTATTGATTCCACCAAGGCGCGGTATAGATCAACTGCAAAAAATAATTTACGAAAATCTACAAGCGGCCATGCTGGGAGAAAAAACAGTAGAAAAAGCCATCCAAGAAGCCTCCCAACAATGGGATCTGTTAGTTTCTTGAATTTATATTACATAGTCATAGAATAGTAAAGGTTTGTAATTTAATTAAACAATTGTTGTATTTTGCTGCGGGGAAATAATCTGAAGATGCTGGCAAGCTTGAAGTGCAATTACATTAAACAACTTGTTTTAAAGCATTAGATGAAAACAGATAGTCTCTTTTACAAGCTTTTTCAAGTCTTACCAGAAACCCTATTTGAACTTTTAGGCGAAAGTAGTCAAAGAGCAAGAGATTATCAATTTACTTCTATAGAAGTCAAGCAAACCTCTAAAACTATAGATGGTGTTTTTACTACAGATAATAAAGAACTTAAAATCTATTTTATAGAAGTACAGTTTCAAAAAGATGAAGATCTTTACTATCGTCTCATCAGTGAAATCACTACCTACATAGGTCAATTTAGACCTAAACAGCCTTGGCAAGGAGTAGTGCTTTGGGCAAGACGCAGTATAGAAAGCAATATCCCATTAGAATATGAATTCTTTTTCAATCAAAATTTGATTGAGATCATTTACCTAGATGAGATAGAACCAAATAGCTTAGCATTGGGTATCATAGATTTAGTTGTGGGTTCGCCAAAAGATACTACAGCCCAAAAAGTACAACTGCTGACTGCCAGTACTAAAGAGACTATCGCAGACAGTACATTGCAAAGAGATATTATCGAACTTATTGAGAGGGTAATAATTTATAAATTTCCCCAAAAAAGCAACAAGGAGTTAGAAGAGATGTTTGGTTTAGCAGAATGGAAAGAAACCCAATTTTATAAAGATGTAAAACTTGAAGGTAAGCTTGAGACTATTCCATTGTTGGTAAAGTTAGGACT
>CAISPN010000008.1 GCA_903887375.1 uncultured cyanobacterium | reverse complement strand
CTGCACACAGATACCAGATAAAAAAGATGGACAGAGTAACCGCTCAATCAAGGGCTGGTGTGGAAACCAGTAGCTTGTCCTTATATGGTAAAGAATCAAGTGGAAAGCAAGAGCCACAAAGTAACCAGTAGACTATCATGGAACTGCGGTAGTCTTTGCAGTGATATACTGCGTCAGCCCTGAAAAGTTGAGAAACACTGGGGTAAGAGTCCCAACGAAGCAGTTTCAGAAATTTAGGTCTCAAAGTGTTCATGGACGCACATATGCCTGTCACGCATAAAGAAGGGGATCGTTACCCCTTGAGACCGCCAATTTTTGGAGACTGAAACTTATCTTTGTGCAGCGGTTGCTGGAGGCGGCCTGCCTGTTCTTAGGATAAGCGGATAAAGTGGACGACACATGGGCGAGGAAGTAAAAAGCGTCCCCTGTAAAACGGGGAAAATGCTGAGAAGGCCCGTATGTAGGCTGTCTCCCCTTTTATGTGTGAGAGCCGGATTAGTGACGGTGCTGATGTATGTCAGTGAGAGGGTGAGCGAACCCACCCCCACACACCAAATTATCTCTGAGTAGACGAATCGGTAAAGTCGTCCTTACTAGTAGGTCAAAAAGGTTCCAAAGACCTTGGTGGTTCAATTCCACTCTCAGAGGCCAAGTTTTACAAATAAGCTCAATAACAGAGCATAACTATTTAATATGAAGAAGTTTAATATTGTATTACTGTCAGATTCCACAAGTGAGCTATTTTTGCAGAGGACATTGGGCGTACATAAGATTGCGGCAGAACTAAGATCAAACGGATTTGATGTTCAAGTTGTTAGTCACTTACATGTTTTTTCAATAGAAGAAATAGAACGTATACTTGCCCACTTAGTGAATGACAAAACTTTGTTTGTTGGATTCAGCACATTCTTTTATCGTGGTGTTGAAGATGTTACTAATCTCACGGAAAATTGGGAAAAAGGTGGCGTCAGATACGGACCCAAAGAACTAGGATCGTTTTTGCCACATGGTTTGAAGTATAACAAACAAATCAAAGATCTCATTAGGTCTAAGAATTCCAATTGTAAGTTGGTACTTGGTGGCCCAGATGCAAATGATTCAGCTTATATAAAAGACTACGATTATACTGTAGTTGGCTATGCTGACCTTGCTGTAGTAAATCTAGCCCGGCATTTGGCCAATGGCGACAAGTTGTTGAACGCACGTCGAAGTATCCATCATTCTATTATCATTGATGATTTTAAAGCTGAAGGCTACGACTTTGCTAATACACCGATGTTTTATGATCACAGTGATGCTATTATGCCACAAGAAGTTCTTCCTATAGAAATAGGAAGAGGTTGCATTTTTAAATGCACTTTTTGCAGTTACCCTCTTAACGGTAAGAAAAAAAATGACCATGTTAAGTTAGAAGCAGTCTTGACACAAGAACTATTAGACAATTATCAAAAATTTGGAGTCACTAGATACCTTTTTATAGATGATACGTTCAATGACAGTATTGAAAAAATACAAATGGTCTATAACATTTCTAAAATCTTACCTTTCCGGTTAGAATATTGGGCCTACATTAGATTAGATCTTATGGCCGCACACCCTGAAACCATCGACATGTTGTTTGAAAGTGGTCTTAGATCTTGCCATTTTGGCATAGAAACTCTGCACCCAACTGCTGGCGCTCTTGTACGAAAAGGTGGCGACAAGAAGAAACTTATAGAAACTGTACAAAGTATTAAGAAAAAATACGGCAACACTGTAAACTTAAATGGATCTTTTATTTTTGGACTGCCCCAAGAACCAATCGACAGTATGAAGTCCACAGTAGACTTATTGGTAAGTGGTCAATTTGAATTAGACTCATGGACGATTTATCCATTGGCAATACAAAAAGATTTTGCAATTTTCAAGAGTGAACTTGATACTGAGTATGCTAAATTTGGATATACATTAAAAGAGTGGAACAATGAATTAAAGTTGCATAATTGGGAAAGTTCAATCACAAGTTTTACAGAATGTTCTGAGATGGCTCGAGATGCTCTGTTACAATCAGCCCTGACATATCCTAAGAAAATAAATGGACTAGAGTCATTTTATATCACTACATTAGGATTTGATCTAGCGTATTCGTTGAATAAAACTATAAAAGATTTTGATTGGCATTCAGTTGATCTAGCCAAACAAAAGTATCGTGAAATATATAAAAAAGAATTTTACCGTATTATCGGTATGTAAGGTTTTGTAAGTGTCAGCAAGAGAAAGTCACGCTATAAAAGTTTCTTCGAAGGACTAATATAGTAGAAGGCAAGCGGGTTCGATGCCCGGCCAGTCCCAATAATTGGGACTGGCGATAGATGGAATCCACGCCGGACCGGTATCCCTAGTGACGTACCGAACCTCGCTCGAGCTTGTTAATTCGGAGGAATGGTAGCAATAGTGTGGTGCTACTACTTACAAATTCAATATGGAGATGTGGCAGAGTGGCCGATTGCGACAGACTGTAAATCTGTTCTTAACAGCGCGGTGGTTCGAATCCATCCGTCTCCACCATACAAGAGATATATAAAGCATTATTCCTCAGTAGCACAGCGGTAGTTGCACTTGACTGTTAATCAAGGTGTCGGTGGTTCGATCCCACCCTGAGGAGCCAAAATTAAATGGTAGAGCATAAATAAGTATAGGAGTGCTATACCATGTATAAAACATATAATTGTATTGTCTGTAATACGGAAAGTAGATTCAGATATAGTAAACTAAATTTATATTGTAGTGTCACATGCCAACAATCAAAGAAGTCTGCAGACTTGGTTGAAAATTGGTTAAGAGGAGGGACTAAGAGTGTATGGAAATATTCTATCCCTGCCTGGGCTAAAAGATATCTAATAGACGTGCGAGGACATAAATGTGAAGTTTGTGAAAGAACTAACTGGATGGATAACCCAATTCCTTTAGAAATAGATCACATAGATGGAAACAATCAGGATAATGCTCCTGCAAATTTACGTCTAATTTGT
>CAISPN010000007.1 GCA_903887375.1 uncultured cyanobacterium | reverse complement strand
TTTGCTGAAAAGTTGGAAAATCCACTTTTTAAAACTGCTATCGGTATGATCCAACATGCTACAGAAGCTCTAGAAGATGAACTAACACACTGGATTATTCATCCTACTGTTTCTGGTGCTGAGATAGAGCGGATAGGTTACTTAAAAAGATTATTCTTAGCAATAGATGATCCTAAATATCAGATATGGACACCAGAAATTGTAATAGCTACAAAAAAAGGTGATAATACATATTTTAATACTACTGATCGTTTGATTCAAGATTACAAAAATGGTTTATTACCCTATTCCTATTTTAATACCATCACAATAGGGATTGTCAGAATATTAAACCCACATTGCCAATCAGATCCTAACGAGATAATGGAACATTTTACACATTTCAAAAATTCAAATCTTGATTACTTTGAAAAACGTAGGAAAAAATTAGAAACTTCCGATATAACCTGGGGTTTAAGCGATGGTGAAAACTCAATTGAATATACGCTATATGAATACGATAATGGTAAATATATTCAAATGTCCACACCTGATATTTACATTGACTGGAATAAAGAAGACGAAATTCGGTAAAGTTCGAGAGATAAATCTCAAGCCTAATAATTAAAATCACCTTGCAAGAAATCTAAAACCCTTGCAAGGGGTTTAAATCCTTTTGATACATCAACTAAAACACTAGAGGAAACTATGGAAATACTACAAGGCAAAGGATATAAAGTTAATTTAAGCAAATTTGTAAGTCAAGCCCATTTCAATAACGGACTGGTTGTCACTTATTTAGATAACGAATCTAAAGAATTAACCTTTGAAGAAGTTAGAATTCTTTTTAGAAAAGATTATCAAGCATTTCGATACATTAGAGACAATAAATCTTTAAACGTAGGTAGAGTTAATGAACGGTTAGGTAAAGACTATAATCAATTTGTTGATTTTTTACCTTTAGACCAGATAGAAAAAGAAGACTGGATACAACCATTTGAGACGGTACTTAAAGAGCTTTGGAGTATTCCAAGAAAAGACGAAAGTATGGGATCCCCATTGACTGATGATCGCCACGATGCCCGACGATCAAGTAGTACTCTGCGCCGATTTGAGCAATTTTATCGAGTGGGAGTCTTTCTTCTATGATTTTGTAATTTTGCTTTTGCTTTGGCATGATCCTAAACCTCACATCGCCAGTTGGGGAGGACTTCGTCATCTGCATGTTTTTTGCAGGACGTTTTCCGCTTTTTCCAGATTGGCAATAACGGACCGGAACACTAAGGCGTCAACCGTGACGGTAGCTTCCCCATCAGGACTGGAATTAATCTCATCTAGTTCTGTGCCAGACTCCAAAATCAACGTCAATGCAGCTTGTACTGATTTATTGATTACAATCCAGTCTTGAGCCTTGATCGCCCAATCCGTAGCTTTATTGGTTTTTTGTTTGCGCAGACATCGTTCAAGATTAAAGTCATTGACCTTTAGCTGGCTTGAAATAACATACCCAAACGTCCGGCATAAAATATCTAAAATTTCCTCTTGCTGTTTCCGCTTGGCAGAATCTTCTACTGTATAAGGCGTATATAACTACTTTGGTAAATCATTACTATACTCAGTATATCCGACTATTCTTAGGTCAATTTCAAGTACTTTTTGATTGAAAGCTTTGACTATTCTGTATGTTACAATCACAGCATGAAGAAACCACAGGCAACACCGCCACTATATCGGGTACTAAAAGAGCAAAAAACCAGCAAAGAAAGCGCTCGGTATTCCTGGCAAAAAGACGATGGAAGCTCCGCCGGTTGGAGCAGGATTAATATTGCCTATTTGGAGTACCTCAGAGATCGCGATGATAAGCTCAAACCTGTACAAAAAGAGTTGCTAGAAGCAATGCAGCGCCGCCGGGATGAGCTTCAAGCCAAAAGGGAAACATCGGAAGGGAAACAACGAAGGGAGCCTGGGTATTTTTCACGGTGGGAGCAGATCGAATTAAACCAATTGACCGCGCCTTTGAAGCTCCGCAAGAACGACCAACCTTGGAAGCAAAACAGCAAAGGGCAACTGGTGGAGGATCGCGCCGGGATGCTTTGGTCGGCTTCTTTATGTGAGTTGGCTTTTAAAAATAAAAATATTTTAACTGGAACCGCCAGAAAGCATGAAGCTATCCCGAATTCTTACTGCTCCGGGTTTTTGACCTTATATCTGGAGGCATTGGCAGATGCTGATCAACGTCCAGACATTGAATTCAAGCCAACAAAGAGGTCTGGGTATCGCGTGCCAACTTATAAAACCGATACAGATACTAAACGCACTCAATACCAACTCCGAGCGTCAAAGCGGCTTGTTGAGTTTGGGATCCGCCTGGAGAATAGTAAAGATGGAATGGCTCGGATCATCTCAAAAGCGTTACTTATAGAACATTTTTATGCTGTACTGTTTCCCTACATATGGAACGGGAGCGCCACTGATAGCTTGCAGCTGAGCGATTGGACTGGTAGGGGATCTGACTTCTTGGAGTACCTGGTCGCAACTGTGCCAAGATTGAAGCTCAAACCCTTTAGTTGACCTCTACTTGGTGGATCCGCCAAGGTAAAAAAGTTAATCAATTAGTGTAATATAAGAATATTTATATTAAAGAAACCATAATGGTCAACTTAAAACAAATTAAATTATGGCCATGGGGTTTATTCATAATTATTGTTGGATTTCTTCTGCATTTTGTTTCTCCCGGTGGATGGGGTATTTATGCAGATAAATCACTTACCGCTACTATTGAAAAAAACGAGCAGGGAAAGATAATTAAAACTATTGAAACCACTAAATTTGACTCTGGCAAAACTTTCTGGGACTGGTTGAGCTTACTAGGAGTACCATTTACAGCGCTATTGTTTGGTTATTGGTTCCAGCAAATACAACATGAACGCGATCAAAACATAGCTGAGCGCCAACGTGAAATTACAGCAAATGAAACTAAAGAAGAGATTTTGCAAGCTTATTTTGACCGATTATCAGTGCTTTTAATAGATAAAAACCTACTTGCAATCAAAGCTAAAATAAACTCTGATCAAAACCCAGGACAATCAACGGCTACAGAGGAAGAAAAAGAATTATTGAATTCATCACTTTACATAATACGAGCAAGGACATTATCTATTCTTGGGAGATTTAAAGATGACAATGAGCGCAAAACAATTGTTATCCGATTTTTAATTCAAGCAGATTTCATTAGCAAGTTAAAGCTTGAACTCAGAGGTGCCAACCTCAGTGGTGCCAACCTCAAAGGTGCCAACCTCAGTGGTGCCTACCTCAAAGGTGCCAACCTCAGTGGTGCCTACCTCAGCGATGCCAACCTCAGTGGTGCCAACCTCAGTGGTGCCAACCTCAGTGGTGCCAAACTCAAAGGTGCCAACCTCAGTGGTGCCAAACTCAAAGGTGCCAACCTCAGTGGTGCCACAGAACTTTCACCAGAGCAAATTAAATCAGCCAAATTTTGGGAAAGCGCTAAGTATGATGGCAAGCGTTTGGATGATCCCGAAGTTTCTCAAAAGCTAGGATTGAATACTTAACCATAGCTAGATCCACCCACCTCCGCATTTTTTTACTAAATAAGCTTTACAGCCTGACCATACTTTTTTTGTTCCATTGCTACCCGAAAGCAACAACACCTCCGCAAGCACTTGCATGAGCTGAAACTTTTGCTGTGTATGCTTAGATCATCTTAGATCTTTTCCCTGGAACAAGCGAAACCCGCTCTAGTCAAGGGTTTTGCCTTTATATTTATTCCTTAGATCCTTAGATCAAAAAAAATATATATATAAAGAAAAACAAGATTTTCCTTTTGTACGCAAAACTATACTTATCTGGTTTGTGTTTATATAGGCAAAAATATATATATATATA
>CAISPN010000006.1 GCA_903887375.1 uncultured cyanobacterium | reverse complement strand
TCTAGCAAAGTTGGTAGCTATGGCACGTTGAGCTTGACTAGTTCGGGCTCTTATACCTATACTCCCAATAATCTCAACACTCTTACTACTGGTAGTTATACAGATACCTTTACTTTGAGTAGCGTTAACAATACTTCTCCTGCTGCTACACAGGTATTTACTGTAAATATCACTAGTACTAACACCATCATAGATAATACTGGAACTATAAGTAATTCCAGTGGCAATACTTTCAACAACCCTGGAATCATAATTAATGAAAGCAGTAGCATTATCAACAACTCTGGTACTTTTGTTGATGTTAGTGGTACCAATTTCAACAACTTTGGTTTATTAACAAATAATACCGGAGCTAACTTTAACAATTCAGGAAGTCTCAATAATGCTAGTGGTGGGGTTTTTCTAAATAATGGCACCATCACCAACAATAGCGGTTCCTCCTTCTCTAATAACGGTACATTGGCTGGCTCTGGTACCTACAATGGGAATTTTAATTTGGTCACTGGTGCTAATTTATCACCTGGTGGTACTATCACCGGTGGTAGCAATTACAGTGACACCAACGGTACTTTTAACATCAATGGTGGATTGACTCTCAATGGTGGTTCACTCAATATCTCTATTGCAGGAATCAATCCTAACGAGCATGACAACCTCTTGATATCTCAAGTTGCTGCTCTCAACAGTGGCGGTATATCGTTCTCGATTACCGATATCAACAATATCAACAGTGAAATTCCTGTGGGTGCGACTAATACTAAATTAATCCCCTTCCTCACTGCTAGTAGTGGTATAACTTTGACTAGTACATTTATCAAGAATATCTTGGTTCCCACTAGTACTAATCAGGATGTCTTTAAGTTATCCAAAGTAGGCAACACCCTTAATCTCAATGTCACTCATATTTCCTAAAATCATGAATAAACAAATTATCATAGCCAGTTTGCTAGCTCCTTTTATACTTGCCGCTAAACCTGCATTTGCGCTTGTCTGGAACTTTTCTTTTGCTTCTGATGGTGGAGACGCTAGTGGTGTTATCACTACTGATGGCACTGGAATACCCCAGGCAAATACAATCTACAATATCACTGCCATAACTGGAACCTTCACCCCTACTGGTGGTTCGGCAGAAACGATCACTGGTGTTTCTACTTATCAATCTGCAGCCAACACCATAGGATGGGATGGAACCAAAACTTCCGCAATCTTGGTAACTGGCTCTGGTTTTTCCTTTGATACTCCGACTGATTCTTTTAATGTCTATCAAAATACCGGAACTGGATATCTTACAGCAAATTCATTAAATTACTCGTTGAGTGACTACACTATCACTAGCTCCAAATTTGCTCCTGTACCTTTTGAATTTTCAATAGAGCAGGGATTTATTTTGGGTATTCCTCTATTTTGGGGATTGAGAAAGTTGAAAAGTTTTAGGGGTTCTTAAAAAGAGCGTTCAAGATAGATATACACCTTTTAAAGAATATTCATTACTGGAAAAAGGGGGTTTAGCGCTCAATGTGTTGGCTACCCCCTTTTTTTGTTATTACTTAATAACCCGAATTGATGTTAGATTATTTAGCTGCCTTTTTCTTTTTTAAGTATCGCATGCCCATAAATAAAGGAACTCCTAATATAAATCCTTGCTCTGGTGAAAATTCAAAGGGTACTGGGGTGGAAAAAGTAATACCAGCTGGATGATTAAGACCAGAGGCAAATGTTGTTTGAACTCCGGCTGTTGAGTAAGCATAGATAATACTACTGCCGAAATCTGATACAAAAAGCTTTCCTTGAAAATTTAACGCTTTTGCTGAGGGAGTATTGATTAGAGAAATACCACTTAAAAAGCTAACTAACAGAGCTAGTCCAACTGAATTTTTATTCATAACTACAATTTTTAATCTAAATTATCAAGTTTTATAAGAGGCTACAAACATTGATATAACCACCTAATCACTACTATGTTAAATTTCGGTTAAATCAAGGTAGCAGTGCATTTTAGAACTGTTTAGTTTAGCAAATTAATACTGATAACTAAATAAAAGGCTTAACCTATCCTTAAACACATAAATCATGAATTAAATGTAGAATTGGGACTAGACTCATTTAAAGAAGACTTGGATTTAATGTTTTTAAATACAGTAAGAAATAGCAGCCTTTTTAAACGATTATTAAAATATTTTTGTATTTTTTTAGCTATATTAATTATTCTTTTTCTCGGAAGTAATAAATATCCAGCCATTGCTACATCTCAAAACAATTCTAATATACATAAACAAAATGAACAAAATGAACAGCATGTAAATGAACAAGAAGCATTAGTTGTTCTAGGAAATCATAAATTATTTGAACTTTCAGATAAGATAGGTACTTTAACTCCACAAATGAGAGCTGAAAAGGCTTCGGAGATCATAACAAAAATAGCTGATAACTCTCAATTTCAATCTTCTGATCTAAAAGTTATAGATAGCTCTAACAAGTCTTTAATCATATACAAAAAGCAACCTATAATATCAGTTTTTGATGTAGATGGTCATTCTATGAACCTTCCTAGAAAGGAATTAGCGCTGAACTACAAAGAAGATATTATTCAAGCTATATCTAAATACAAACAAGAAAGAACTCCACAAAGTATTTTGATAGATATTGGAAAAGCGGTAATAGCAACATCTATCTTTGCAACTATTGTGAATTTTCTTTTGAGATTTCGCAAAATTTTGAAAAAAAGATTGCTTTTCTTTAATAATAGTGAACCGGCATTTGCCATATTGAATTTTAAACAAAATTTCATTAAAAATGAATTAATTACTGGACAAATTATTAAACTCACACTAAAAATTTTAGATACTGCTATATGGTTGTTTCTATTTGTAGGTTTTTTTGCATTTTTCGAATTATTACTTAATTTTTTTTCCATGGACACAATCCCTTGCAAGCTCTATATATAAAACATTATCCTTATCTTTACTAGAAATTATTAAAGCAATCATCAACTTTGTACCAAATTTAGTTTTTTTACTCGTCCTAAGCTTTTTATCCTATAACGCTTTTAAAATTCTTAAAAACTTTTTCTTGAAAATAGAAAAAGGACATTTAAATATACCAGGATTTGAAAAGGATTGGGCTAAACCGACCAGTGGAATTATTCAGATTTTACTATTTATTTTGGTAGCTATTGTTGCCTATCCCTATTTACCTGGATCGGGAACTGGAGCATTACAAGGAATTTCTTTATTTTTAGGAATTTTGTTTTCCCTGGGCTCTAGTACAATACTAACCAACATCGTTGCTGGTGTGTTTCTGACCTATAATCGCCACTTAAAAATTGGAAGCTTAATTGAATTAGATGATGTCAAAGGAGTTATTGTAGAAAAAGGTTTATTATCAATAGAAATATCTACATTTGAAAATAATTTTATTGTAACTATACCTAATTCAAAAATTATCAGTAGTAAGATTACCAATTATAGATACTTCAAAAGTAATTCAATCGATTTAGAGCTTATAAAAAATCAAGAACCCTTGTATACTATTCAACTAAAAATTTACTCTAAGTTGTATTTGATTGAAAATGAAGCAATTTTAAAGAAAATCATTCAATCAATTCCAGAATTTTCTTTAGATCCCAAACCAGAGTTGGTTCTTAAATCAGTTGACTACAATACTACGATAGTATATGATATCTATTTTTATACCGATTATCCTACTAAAATAAAGCAGATAGAGATTAAGATTAGAAAAGAGTTTTATGAAGCAACTAGAGAGAGAGAAACAATCTAACCTAATTTTCACTCAATAATCCTCTGCCAAGTTAGCGCACCATGCTGTTGGAGCTGCCAATAAAGTAAATTGGCCGGGCTACCTACTTGTAAAGTAGTCATACCAAGAGCTCTTCTGGGGGATTGAGTGGCCAGACTAATGGCAGTTTGAATATCACAGATTCCCCAACTCACTAGATTTTTCACTCCAGTGAGCAGAGAAACTGTAGTTCCAGCTAGTACTCCATCAACTAATCTGGCAGTACCTTTATTAATCTCTATTTGGCGATTATCCCAAGGATAGATGCCATCGATTAGACCTAAGGGAGCTAGAGCATCACTGACTAAAAATACGCCTTTGTCATAGTCACTCAGACGAAGCAGAATATCAATCATAGTTGGGCTGACATGTTGTCCATCTGCAATAACACCGCAGTAGACATCTGGATTGAGCATAGCCGTAGCCAATAGTCCAGGATTTCTGTGATGAAGAGGTGGCATAGCGTTAAAGGCATGAGTAACCATCGTGGCACCTTGATGAAAGGCTAATTGGGCCTGTTGTTCGCTAGCTTGGGAATGTCCCAAACTAATAATAATTTTGTGCTCCTTGAGATAGGGAATCACCTCATGTTTGGGATCGAGCTCTGGAGCAAGGGTGATAACTTTGATAATATCCAAGTAGGATCCTATAGTCTTTTCTAAAGTAGCAATCGAAAGAGGCAGAAGAAATTCACTAGGATGAGCTCCCCTTTTTTCAGCATTGAGAAAAGGTCCTTCTAAATGTACACCCAATATTTGCGCGCCACTAAAACCTGTAGTTTTTTGCCATTGCATCAACTCTTTTAATACTGGTAATGCTTTTTTGATCTTGGTGAAAGATGTGGTGACAATAGTTGGCAAATAGGCATCTACTCCTTGATCCCAGAGAAAATAACAAATTTTTTTGATTTGCTCTATATCCTTTTGTTCTATATCGGGAAAAGCCAAACCCAGAGCGCCATTAATCTGAATATCTACTCCACCTTGAGAAATCCAGCCTAGAGCTTGAGCATCTGGCAATGCTTGGATGGATTGGACTATGCCATTGTTTATCTCAATTTCTTGTACTTGTTGGTAGCCTATGACTCTAGCGACCAGTTTTTTCATGCAATATGTGAGAATTAATTAAAATTATTCTATATTTTTTATGGATTTTCAAACAGAAAAGAAAATTGGCATCATCATGGGCAGCGATTCTGACCTGCCAACTATGCAAGAGGCTATCAAGGTCTCTGAAGAATTTGGTATATCAGTTGAAGTTGCCATAGTTTCGGCCCATCGCACCCCAACTCGTATGGTTGAATATGCCAAAAGCGCCAAACAAAGAGGGATTCAAGTGATTATTGCTGGCGCTGGCGGGGCAGCTCATTTGCCCGGCATGGTTGCCTCTTTAACGTCTTTACCTGTAATTGGCGTGCCGGTTGTCAGCAAAAATTTACAGGGAATTGATTCTCTCTATTCAATTGTACAGATGCCCGCAGGAGTTCCTGTAGCTACAGTTGGTATTGGTAATGCCAAAAATGCTGGTCTTTTGGCAATCAGGATATTGGCCATAACAGATCCCATATTGAGCCAAAAGCTCGAGCGCTATATTGAATCACTAGAACAGATGGTGCTGCAAAAGCAAACAAGGCTCGATGCAATTGGCTACTTGGAATATTTCAGTTGATTTTTAGGGATCTTCTTAAACAAGATCAAAGCGATCTAAATTCATCACCTTGTCCCATGCTGCCACAAAGTCATGGACAAACTTGACAAGTGAATCTTCACTACCGTAGACTTCAGCGATAGCTCTTAATTGAGAGTTAGAACCAAAGATAAGGTCTACTCTTGTGCCAACCCATTTGAGATCACCTGTTTTGCGATCCCGTCCTTCAAATGTTTCTTCGGCCTTAGAAGTTGCTTTCCAAGTAGTCCCAAAGTTAAGAAGGTTGACAAAAAAGTCATTGGTCAAAGTTTCTACTCGATCTGTAAATACACCGTAATGACTCTGATTAAAGTTCACATTGAGCACGCGCAGTCCTCCTACAAGGACCGTCATTTCTGGAGCAGTTAGAGTCAGTAATTGTGCGCGATCAATCAACAACTCTTGGGCCGATAAAGCGTGGTCACCCTTTAGATAGTTGCGGAAACCATCAGCCATAGGCATCAGCACGAAGAAGGACTCAATATCTGTTTGCTCTTGTGTTGCATCTGTTCGACCAGGTTTAAAGGGCACCTTGACTTCACAATTGGCTTTTTTGGCTGCTTGCTCGATGCCTGCACATCCACCTAGAACTATTAAATCGGCAAGAGAAACCCTTTTATTACCAGCTTGGGAGTTGTTAAACTCTTTTTGAATCCCCTCCAAGGTTTGCAGCGCAGTTGCTAGTTTGACTGGCTCATTAACCTCCCAATCCTTCTGAGGAGCAAGACGAATACGTCCGCCGTTTGCTCCGCCACGCATATCAGACCCCCGGAAAGTAGAAGCCGAGGCCCAGGCAGTTGAGACTAGTTGAGAAATCGATAGTCCCGAAGAGAGAATCTTAGCCTTAAGATCAGCAATGTCCTGCTCATTAATCAATTCATTGGTCAGAGCTGGGATAGGATCTTGCCACAAGAATTGCTCTACTGGAACTTGCGCTCCTAGATAACGAGAGCGAGGTCCCATGTCGCGATGTGTCAGTTTAAACCAAGCACGGGCAAAAGCATCTGCCAGTTTGTTTGGATTTTCAAGGAAGTTTCTGGAAATCTCTGCATAGACAGAATCCATCTTCATGGCCATATCTGCCGTAGTCATAATAGGAGCATGCCATTTTGAGGGATCATGAGCATCGGGGACTGTTCCAGCGCCAGCTCCATCTTTAGGTGCCCACTGATGAGCTCCGGCAGGACTTTTAACTAATTCCCATTCATAACCAAATAAGTTTTCCAAATAATTGTTGTCCCATTTGACCGGGTTGGTGGTCCAGGCACCTTCAATACCGCTAGTAGTTGTATCAATACCGATGCCGGTGCCATAGCTATTTTTCCAACCGAGGCCTTGTTCTTCGATACTAGAAGCTTCTGGTTCAGGGCCAACTAATGCAGGATCACCAGCGCCATGGCATTTGCCAAAAGTATGTCCACCAGCAATAAGTGCAACTGTCTCTTCATCATTCATGGCCATACGCCCGAATGTTTCACGAATATCCCGTCCTGATGCAACTGGATCAGGAACTCCATTTGGCCCTTCTGGGTTTACATAGATCAGACCCATTTGGACAGCGGCAAGAGGATTTTCAAGCTCACGCTCGCCTGTATAGCGTTTATCGTCTAGCCATTTAGACTCAGAGCCCCAGTAAATATCTTCTTCTGGCTCCCATATATCCTCGCGTCCGCCAGCAAAACCACAAGTTTTCAACCCCATTGACTCAAGAGCGCAGTTGCCAGCAAGAATCATCAAGTCAGCCCAAGAAATTTTTTGTCCGTATTTTTGCTTGATCGGCCAAAGAAGCATACGTGCTTTGTCTAGGTTCGCATTATCAGGCCAACTATTAATTGGTGCAAATCGCTGGTTACCAGTACCAGCGCCCCCACGACCATCGCCTATGCGATAAGTACCAGCGCTGTGCCAAGCCATTCTAATAAAGAGCGGCCCATAGTGACCATAGTCGGCTGGCCACCAATCTTGGGAGGTATTCATCAGATCAAAGATATCTTGCTTAAGGGCTGCTAGATCGAGAGTTTGAAATTCCTTAGCGTAGTTAAAAGATTTCCCCATGGGGTTAGACTTTAGTGAATGCTGATGAAGAATCTTAAGATTCAGTTGATTGGGCCACCAGTCTCGATTGGATGTACCAGAACCAGAGGAAACTTGCTGAATTCCTCCCATAAAAGGACATTTGCTCTGATTGTTCATAAATTTATCAGCTACTAGATTTTTTGGGGTTTTATATTTTTAATTATTACCCTTATATGCCCACCTTTTGATAGATATGCTCCAGGTTAGACAGATGATGTTCTGGATTGAAACATTCGTCTATTTCTTGTTTGGTCAGATAACTAGAAACTTCTTCACTTTCTCTTATCAACTTCTGGAAATCTCCACTGGGTTGGTTCCAAGCCCGATGAGCGCAAGATTGAGTAATTCTATAGGCTTCTTCTCGGCTGAGCCCTTTACCTACTAAAGCTAAAAGAACCCTTTGGCTAAAGATTACACCGCCATAGATATTCATATTGCGCTTCATATTTTCTGGATAGACCAGAAGATTTTCAATGAGATCTGTAATTTCATGCAACATGAAATGGGTCAAGATACAGGCATCAGGAAACATCACGCGCTCTACTGAACTGTGAGAAATATCCCGCTCATGCCATAGGGCTACATCTTCTAAAGCAGTTCCAGCATAGGCCCGGATCATTCTGGCAATCCCAGTTAAGCGCTCTGAGCGAATGGGATTGCGCTTATGGGGCATTGCTGAAGATCCCTTTTGACCTGGTGAAAAATATTCCTCTACTTCTAAAACATCACTTCTTTGTAGATTGCGAATTTCTACAGCAAAGCGTTCAATTGAAGCTGCCAATAATGCCAATTGTTGAATAAAGTTAGCATGAATATCTCTTGATACCACCTGAGTAGAGGCTTTATCTGGTTGCAATCCTAATTTTTGACAGGTTAAAACTTCTATTTGAGGATCAATATTGGCATAGGTGCCTACCGCACCAGAAATTTTACCTACCGCAATCTCTTGGCGTACTTGGTTTAATCTGGATTGAGCGCGGAGGACTTCAGCAAGCCAACCTGCCAATTTAAAACCAAAGGTAATAGGCTCAGCATGAATCCCATGCGATCTGCCAACCATAACAGTATGTCGATGTAGACTAGCTTTCTTTTTGAGAGCTTTAACAAGCGACCCTACTACTTCAAGAATTAAATCTATACTGGCGCGCAACTGCAGGGCTAAAGCAGTATCTAGAACATCAGAACTAGTCATGCCCAGATGGATATAACGGCCAGATTCGCCAACATACTCATTGACATTAGTCAAAAAAGCAATCATATCGTGGCGAACTTGGGCTTCTATCTCCAAGATTCTTTTGGGATCGAATTTGGCTTTAGCCTTAATTTGCTCAAGGGCAGAGGTAGGGATATATCCTAATTCGGCCTGAGCTTGGCAGACTGCTATCTCAACATCCAACCAAGTTTGAAACTTAAATTCTTCTGTCCAAAGTTTGCCCATCGCGGGCAGGGTGTAACGCTCTATCACCGGCTGTATCGCTCAACACAATTAAATGATGATTGTACATCCTTTGGTGCTCAACTGACTAGCCCGGTCAAAGGAGAGCTGGCACTGGCATAATTTTTAATCGGTATTCTGCCAGCTAGGTAGGCTTCTCTTCCAGCTTTAGTAGCCCACCCCATAGCTTTAGCCATTCTGACTGGATCTTTAGCAAGGGCAATGGCACTGTTGATTAACAGAGCAGAAGCCCCCATTTCCATAGCCAATGCTGCCTCGCTAGGGCTACCTATACCAGCATCAACTACCACCGGCACTGTAGCTTCTTCAATGATGATGGCTATATTGGCCGCATTTTTAATTCCTTGACCAGAACCAATGGGAGAGCCTAAAGGCATGACGGTCACACAGCCAACTTCTTCTAATCTTTTAGCTAGCAGGGGATCTGCGTTGATATAGGGAAGAACAGCAAAGCCCTCTTTAACCAACTGTTGAGCAGCTTCTAGAGTACCAATAGGATCAGGTAGGAGATATTTAGCATCTGGAATCACCTCCAGCTTGACAAAATTGTTATCCTCTTGGCCTAACAACTTGGCCATTTCTCTACCCAAGCGAGCTACCCTGATTGCCTCTTCTGCATTTTTACAACCAGCAGTATTGGGTAACATCCAGATTCTACTCCAGTCAATAGCTTCGGCTAGACCACCATGTCCAGGCTCATTTGTTTGGACTCGGCGCACTGCGACTGTTACGATATCACATTGACTCTGTACAATACTCTCTTGCATCGTAACAAAATCACTATACTTGCCAGATCCGGTCATCAAGCGCGAATTAAAGCTACGCCCAGCGATCACTAGAGGGTCACTATTTAATTTGGTTTCTGATAGAGAAATCGAATTCATAGGAGAAAATATAATAATTATGATTTACTAATAAAACGGTGGGGGGAAAATTCTTCTAGAAGAGGATCTTTTTGGCCATCTAATAGTAGATCGCAAATGACCTTGGCAGTTACTGGAGCAAGCAGAATTCCGTTGCGGTAATGCCCCAGGGCCAATAAGAGATTTTCAGCATCAAGCCTACCGAGAATAGGACCCTCATCAGGAGTACCAGGTCTAAAACCCCACCAAAGCTCCTGTATAGGATAGTCTTTCAAACAGGGATAGATTGCTATGGCTTTTTCTAAAAGCAAATTAATCCCACTAGGGGTATTGTAATTGGCTAATCCCACTTCCTCTACTGTAGCACCGATAATCAGCCTTCCATCAGAGCGGGGCACTAAATAAATACCATCGCCAAATATCACTTTGGCTAGAAAGTTATCTTGGGGCATCTGAACGGCCAACATTTGACCTTTGATCGGACTTACAGGCAGATCAATTAGCTCTCTAGCATAGGCTCCAGCTGCCAAGATGTAACTTTGAGCCTGCATAGGACCGGTTGAGGTGATTAACTGCTGCACTTTATCTGCCTTTTCTTCAATAGAAAGAACTGCGGTATTATCTAGTATTTCTACCCCAAGTTCAACTGCAGCTTGGTTCAAAGCTGCCAGTAAAAGGCGATTATCCACCTGACCATCTTGGGGATACCACCATGCCCCTACTATATCTCTAGTCAATCCAGGCTCAACTAGCTCTAGTTGTTGGCGATCCCACCATATCCCACCATTAGAAGAAGCAGTGGGATGCTCAAAACTAGGGGCAATGATTCCACTAGGTAAATAGCCCACATCCCTGGAGGTGATATCTTTCAATTTGGTGACCCATTGAGGATAGAGCTCTAGGGAATTTTTACAAAGGTTGAATAGAGAGGTTGAGGGGATTTTTTCAGCATGTGGTGCCAGCATACCTGCTGCTGCCAGTGAGGCAATATTGAGCTCTTTTTTTCTCAAGATAGTGACACTTATACCTTTAAGCTTGAGCTCTATAGCGATTGCCAGGCCAATTACCCCAGCGCCAATTACTATAACGTCATTCATAAATTCTTTGGCAAATACTTCTGCACAACGATCCAACCAGTCCAAGAGACACCAATAAAACCTGCCAATAGGAGAAAATTGATAGCAATATGAACCCATCGTAGCCAAGAATATTTCTGTATATTTAGAGCAGATATGGCTGATACGCTTACTAACAATGCTACCAAAATTCCCAGTAGCAGATGAGGAGAATGCCCCAAGCTACCAAAATGGCCTATCGTTCCGACAATACCAATAGATAGTAGTAAAAAAACCAGCAAAACCAACAGAGCGCCAATAATCAGATGCAAAGGTCTCAAAAAATCTGGACCAGTTTTTCCTTGCGAGCGTAAATAAAATAGACTTCCACCAGAAATGGCCAAAGCAAAATAGGTCAAAAGAGCAAATCCCATTGACCAGGCTGCAATGCGCCACAACCACAAAAATGAGGGTAAGTTCATAAAAAAACTGTCAAAAATTGGGCAGGTTGTCCCCGCCCACAACTTTTACTTTGTAGGGGTCACATTGCCAACGACTTTTAATTTGCCATTGTCTTGGACTTGCCAGACATCATAACTACCTACGACATCACCATAAGGATCTATAACCAGATCTCCGCTAGCTCCTTCGTATTTGACCTTTTTGCCTTGTTTGAGAATTTTTAGCGCTTCACAAGGATCGCTGACGGCTTGACCAGTTGAAGAGCCAGAAACTTCTCGAATCTGGGATTTGATCGCTTCACCACTATTGCTCTTAGCCGATTGAGCTGCCAGCATCAATAGCACTGTGGCATCCCATGTCTGTGGAACATAGGCGGTGATATCTTTATTGAGCTTTTCTTTCCAGAGTTTAGTAAATTGGGCTAAAGACTTCCCATGAGCCCCTGGTACTGTGCCCAGTGAACCGGCAATGATTGACTTTTTATCAGCAGTTGTTCCTAGTTTTTTGGTGAACTCTTCTGAATAGACTCCATCAGTTAACAGAAAAGTGACACCTTTGGATAGTCCCTGTTTGTAGGCTGCTTGTAATAATAAGCTACCAGTATCTTCGTAGACAGCGGCCATGACGGCATCAGGCTTGCCAGATAACGTAGCAGCAGCTTCACTATCTAAAGTGGCTGCTTTAGGATCATATCTAACTGGTTTATTTTTATTGATAACTGTTCCACCAAGTTTTTCAAAAGCTTTGACAAAAGCCTGCTCAAAACCCACACCATAGTCATTGTTAATCACCACGGTTGCTACTTTTTTAAACCCTTTGTTGTGGGCCAGCAAGGCCAAAGCAGCAGCTTGATAGGTATCAGGGGGCGCAGTACGAGCCCAGTAACCCTTGAGCTCACCCTTTTTAGCTCTTTCCGTAAATACAGGGCTAGTACTTCCAGGTGAGATCATCATTACTTTATTGCGCGCTGCAATATCTACAGCCGCACCTGATACACTACTGGCAAAAGAGCCTACAACTCCATCGACTTTGTTTACTTCAGTCAATTTGGTCATAGCCGAAGCTCCAACGGTTGGATCTGTTCCATCATCTTCTGTAACTATCGAAACTGGCTGACCATTGACACCACCACAGGCATTTACTGTATCAACCGCTAGCTTAGCTGCAGTTGGTAAATTCTGACCAATAGAGGAAAGATCTCCTGTTAAAGGTAATAAAGAACCTAGTTTCAATCCCTGATTACCTGATTGCCCCTGGCTACAAGAAGAGAGCAAAAGCCCACCGAAGGCTACAGTCAAAATTAAACGATGCTTATTGTACATAGGTCCTTTAGAAAAAAAATTATAGAATTACGGCTTACCATTTTACCGTACCCTGTTGGTTTAAGTATTCTAGAAGTCCCTCACAAGCATCATGAAGAAGATCCGCTACCTTTTCAAACCCGTCAGGACCACCGTAGTAAGGATCTGGTACTTCTTGTAAGCTGTGATGTCTGGCAAATTCACAGAATAACTTGACTTTTTCATGATGATCGCCGCTTGGATCAAGAGCTAAAATATCTCGAAAGTTGCTGCGATCCATCGCCAAAATTAGATCAAAATCCCAAAAATCAATAGGAGTAAATTGTCTTGCCTCCCCTTGGTGAGGTAGTCCACGATTTTTTAGGGTGATGCTCATTCGCCGATCCGGGGGATCTCCTATGTGATAACTAGAAGTGCCAGCAGAATCACAGGAGATATATCTAGTAAGTCCCCGCTCTTCTAACAGATGATTCATGATATTTTCAGCCCCTGGCGAGCGACAAATGTTCCCCAAACAAACAAATAATAATTTGTATTTCATGGCAGAGATAGATAATTTATAATCCAGATTACACAATCTTAAACTTTTTGATGGGATAGATTTATGTCGAACCTTAAATACCGGCCAGATATTGACGGATTACGTGCAATAGCGGTCATTTCAGTTGTTGCTTATCATGCATTCCCTACAGTATTACATGGTGGTTTCATCGGCGTAGATATTTTCTTTGTCATTTCTGGCTTTTTGATTTCCTCAATCATATTCTCAGGCTTTGCCCAAAACGAGAGGAAGATAAAACCTTAAAAAGGCAATTTAAATCTTCACCATCGCTTGTTTATGTTAGTCTAATTGACTATTTCTGTAATCCCAAAGGATGTTTGACTCG
>CAISPN010000005.1 GCA_903887375.1 uncultured cyanobacterium | reverse complement strand
GAAACTCAGTAGCGACCAAGATACTTGTCGGGTAGCCGGCTGGGACAATAGTTCGATGCCAGGATTATTCTTTCAAAAAAGACCACTCTTCCCAAAGATTTGTGGTCTTTTTTGTTTGCTCTATATTTCTTTATTACCAACTGCTAGGTTTAAAACTTTCATCATTAATAATAGCTACAGTATCCCCACTTGGTTTAATCACAAATAATCCTTTTCTATAGGCGTAGCGATCTATTCCTTCGTTTATTTCAATACCAGCAACTGCCCCATATACTTGATAGTTTTTATAATGGGGAAATGCTAATTTAAATTGAGGTAATTTTTCTAGGAATTCGTCTACATCATCTTTTGATAATCTAGATTTGCATTCTACTAAAACTAGTTTTGTTTCATCGACTGCCAGGATATCAATTTCCATTGGTGTAGCATATCTTTTGGATCTTGCTCTTGGATATACTTCTTTAACATCAATGCCTTTTGCTTGGAATAGTTTGATAACAGCAGGCTCTACTAATTCTTCAACAAAACGACCCCATCTGGTAGTGAGACTATCTACTGCTTTGCTTGTTCTTTCTACGGTTTTTTCAAGCTTGGCAATACCACGCTTTAGCTCTTCCATCGTGCGATCTGCTTCGGCTTTGCGGGCATCTGCTTCAGCTGCCCGACGCTCTGCTTCGGCTTGAGAGGCTCTAAAGAGTTCGTAAATATCTTCAATGGTTACTGGTTTACTCATTGATTTTTCCTGCTCAGATATTTTTAATTATAAGCAATATCTCAATACTATTTAAATTCTCATACACCTTTTAAGATCTAATATTTAGTTCATATATACTGTATAACAATATGTGGCATTATGGCCGAGATTATAGCAAAATCTCGGCCATAACATTTTTTTAATGGAATTGCATGGAATAACACTGATGGTAAATCCGTAGGTATTTATTATTTTACCTGTGGTTCTGGTTATAATTCAGTTAATCGTTGGGTAAGCACCAATTTCCTTGGCGGTTCCCCTATCACCTTTTCTGCTACTCCAGTACCCTTTGAATTTTCACCTGAGCAGGGTTTTATCTTGGGTATTCCCCTATTTCTAGGACTGAGAAAGTTGAAAAGCAAGAAAGCTGTCCAAAAATAAATTCAATCATACTCTATATTTAGTTCTAGTTCTAAATGCCAAAACTAGCACTAAGAAAGTCAAAAAGCCTGCTAGATAAAGAGGATAGGCATAGGATTTTAAATTATTCTGATTAATTAACAATCCAGCTATCACTGGACCAATAGCATTAGCAATACTTAAATAAGATGAATTGAGCCCCAGAGCTAAGCCCTGCTCTTGGGGCTTGCTATTGAGTGAAATTAACGTAGTGATAATTGGCTGAACAAAGGAATTAAAAAGAGAGAATATAAAGCCTACAATAGCAAAATAAACAACATTTTCCCAAACAGGCATCATCATAAAAGATAAACTTCTTAAAAGTAGAGAGACAAAAAATATAGAGAGTAATTTATATTTGTTAATTAAGATGCCAAATCCCCAAAGTTGCATAGTCACAGCTACCACACCAAACATCAAAAAAAGTAAAGTCAATCCTTGATTGTTTTGTTTTAAAACATGGATAAAATAAGGCTGTAAAGCAAAAGTGAAGATTGAAAAAGTAGTACCTAGTAGGAAGTTAATAATAAACAAAATCCCTATTCTAGGAGTACTAAAGCCTGTAATTAAATTTTGCAAACCTAAATTTAGCAAATCGATAGGTTTGTTGCTTTTTTGAGCCAGACTCTCAGGTAAAAACAAGATAGTGATAATCAATCCAACCAAAGCAATCAATCCTGAAGCGATAAAAGAAGCCCCCAGTGATATTCTTTGAGCTAGCAGAGAAATACCAGGACCTACTACAAAACCAAGAGCAAATGTTGCCCCTACTATATTAAAAGCCTTTGCTCTTTCGCTAGGTGGGATGGTATCGGCTATGACAGCTTGAGCTACAGAAACATTTCCGCCAGTGATCCCATCTAAAAAACGTCCAAAAAAAAGAATAGATGCAGTATGAGCAGTTCCGGCTAATAAATTGGCAATCACCGTGCCAGCTAAACTGACTACAAGCATTGGTTTTCGGCCTAATCTATCAGAAAGCTTGCCAATTACCGGAGTAGCAAAGAACTGAGCTAGAAAATATATAGTAAATAATAGGCTAGCTTGAAAATCATTGAGCCCAAATTCTTTTCCATAGAGATAAATAGTAGGAATCAATATGGTGGTGCTTAATGTGTTTATCAGAGAAATTAAAGCAACAATCCAAAAACTTTTATTCATTTTTTTCTAATAGAGAGCGTTTTACCAAAGATTCAATACAATTGAGAAGCGTTGGCTGTTGCCAATTGGCGATTAAATTAGAAGCAATAGCTACTCCTCCTGCTGCAACTCCTTCTTTGACATAGCCCTG
>CAISPN010000004.1 GCA_903887375.1 uncultured cyanobacterium | reverse complement strand
CCCTCAAGAGAAAGGGCATTATTCACCCCACCAGGAACAGACCAGCAGCTAGAGTGAATTTTTTTATTTCCTAGAGTTTCGATGATTCCTTGGCCAAATTGGCGCAATCTGATTCCAGAGCGTGCAAACTCGGGATTGGCTTCCATTAAACCAAAGATATTACGTTTGGCTATCTGGCTATCCCAACCGAGTAAAAAATCTGGACTACTCAGATGAAAAAAAGAAAGAGCATGTGATTGAATGATTTGGGCTAGATTCATCAAACGGCGCAGCTTTTCGGCAGATACTGGAATCTCTACTGAGAGAATCTTATCTGCCGCCTTGGAAGAAGCTAGCAGATGGCTAACTGGACAGATGCCACAGATTCTAGAGGTGATTGCGGGCATTTCAGCTAGCGGCCTTCCTTGGCAAAACCTCTCAAAGCCTCGAAATTCAGTAACATGAAATCTCGCATCTTTGACCATGCCCATTTCATCTAGATAAATAGATATTTTGGCATGTCCTTCAATGCGTGTAAGTGGGTCAATCACGATAACTTTGTTCATAATAATCAGCCCAATAGAGCAAGCAGGGCATTTTTAATTTCTTCACCAGAAGGAGGGCAGCCAGGTAGGAAAAAATCAACTTCTATCACTTGGTGAATGGGCAAAACTTGCTCTAGTAGTAGAGGTATGATGCCTGGCTCTTGAGGGATTTGCCCACTTTTATCAGCTAGCTCCAGATAGGAGCGCTCCAGGATTAATTGGCTGCCAGTGAGCATATTGCGCATACCGGGAACATTGGCTGTGATTGCACAATCTCCAAAAGATACTAGTGTCTTAGTATTTTGACGCACTTTTTTAATCAGATTTAGGTTGTCTTGATTACCGATACCACCTTCAACTAAAACCAAATCTACATTGGGGGGATATTGCTTGATATCAGAGCCTACTGGACTATAGACCACATCAACTTTTTCTATTAGTTCAAAGAGCCATTCATCTAAATCCAGAAAAGACATATGGCAGCCTGAACAACCGGTTAGCCAAACTGTGGCAAATCTTATCTTGTCCATTGTTTGAATTCCCTTGCCTTGATTAAAAAATCTAGTTTTTGATGTCCAGCTTCTTTGAGTCCAACTGTAGTACCCTTAATAAAAATAGCGCCAGTAGGACAGGCATCCACACACTTACCACAACTGGTGCAGGCATCTACTTCACCCCAAGGCTGGTTTAATCCGGAAACTATATAGCATTGAGCTCCTCTTTGGGCTACATCCCAGACATGGGCTCCTTCAATCTCATCACAGACTCTCACACAGCGGGTGCAAAGAATGCAGCGGTTATGATCTATGCCAAACATGGTATGAGAAAGATCCACATGGCGATCTGGAAAACGATAGTTAAAGCGACTATGATCCATGCCTACTGCTAAGGCTGCATCTTGTAATTCACATGCACCATCAGCTACGCAGACTGCGCAGATGTGGTTACCTTCGCTAAAGAGCAACTCCACATCCATGCGCCGATATTGTTGTAATTTTGCAGTATTAGTCAAGATCTCCATACCCTCAGAGACCTTGGTGCAACAAGAAGCCAGTAGTTTACTAGAGCCGATTTGCTCAACTAAACAAAGCCGGCAGGCTCCTACTGGGGACAATCCTTCCAAATGGCAAAGGGTGGGAATATAAATTTTTGCCTCAAGAGCTGCTTGATAAATGGTAGTACCATCGCTGACCCCTACAGCAATTCCGTTGATTTCTAAGGTGACTACTGTCATATGCTTTCTCCTTGTTTGGGGAGTAATTCCAAATACTCATTTTCAAAATACTTTATTGTGCTTAAAAGGGGATTGGGCGCAGCTTGACCTAAGCCACAGAGGCTCATTTCCTTAACCATATAGGCAAGTTCTTTAATTTGTTCAAGTTGAGCAAAGCTAGAGCGATGATTGAGCAAATCAAGAAGCAGCATTTCTAATTGCACAGTACCTGCTCTACAGGGAATACATTTGCCGCAGCTTTCTTCGCGGCAGAACTGCATATAAAAATGGGCCATCTCAACCATTGAAGCTTGTTCGCCGATGACAATCATCCCACCTGAGCCAATGATTGTCCCGAGCTGTTGCATTGATTCATAATCTATCGGGGTATCAAGTAAATGGGCTGGTACACATCCACCAGAAGGTCCACCGGTTTGAACGGCTTTAACAAGCTGCCCATCCCCCATCTCTTGGACAATCTGGGCAATTGTCGTTCCCATTGCTACTTCCACAAGTCCAGTATTTTTGACGTTGCCGCTGAGAGCAAATACTTTAGTTCCTTTACTTTTGGATGTGCCGATTTTGGCATACCAATCCCCTCCTTGGCGCATTATAGGTACAATGTTGGCCAGGGTTTCAACATTGTTGATTAAAGTGGGATGTCCCCACAGCCCCGATTCGGCAGGATAAGGTGGCCGGGGTGAGGGTGTACCTCTTCCTCCTTGAATCGATTGAATCAAAGCTGTTTCCTCCCCGCAGACAAACGCCCCAGCTCCAATTCTAATTTCAATCTTAAAATCAAAACTAGAACCAAAGATTCCCCTACCACTGAGCTCATATTGTCTGCTTTGGTTGATTGCTTGTTCTAATCTTTTAATAGCTAGGGAATATTCGGCCCTGATATAGATATAGCCGTCTTTAGCACCTACCGCATAGCCAGCAATCGTCATCCCTTCAAGCACGCGGTGGGGATCGCTCTCTAGCACGGCGCGGTCCATAAAAGCGCCTGGATCTCCTTCATCGGCATTACAAATTACGTACTTTTGCGCTCCGGGCATTTTGGCAACTGTCGTCCATTTGAGTCCTGTTGGGTAACCTGCCCCACCTCGCCCTCTTAGTCCACTGATACTGATCTGTTCTATAACCTCCTGAGGATGCATGGTAGTAAGCACATTCAGTAGCTCTCTATAGCCGCCAACTGCTATATAGGATTCAATACGCTCAGGATTGATTTTGCCTGAATTTTCTAGAACAATTGGCAGTTGTTTACTAAAAAAGGGATGGTTGAGATCGCAGATATTTAGCTCATTTGTTTGCTTACCAGAGACAATAGCTGCTGCTTGCTCTATATTTACCTCTTGATAGAGAATTCCAGAGACTTCTAATAGAGGACCTTTGCCACAGAGGCGCATACAGCCTACGGTTTCTATCTGTATCTCAGGATTGTTACTACTTAAAAGCTCTAATGCCCTTTTAAGCTCAACTCCTCCACAGGCTAGACAACCGGCCGCGCTGCAGCAACGTATTACTACAGGCTTAGTTCTAGCGTGTTCCTTATGGCAAATTTCTAGTAATTCTCTAGCATCCATAGCATTTTTGTTGAATATTTAATAGGGCAGATTCAATAGTCTGTTTACCCTTAATCTCTCCATCGATTACTATAATCGGGGCAATACCACAAGCGCCCAGACAACGCACAAAGGTCAGAGATATCTGCTGATTGTTGATTAATTTATTTTCTAAGGCCTGTTTGATTTGATTGGCTCCTCTGATATGACAGGCACTACCTATACAAACTACACAGCTATGTAAAGCCTTAGGTTCTAGTGAAAAAAGATGATAAAACGTTGCCACTCCATAGACCCTACTAGGAGGCAACTTGAGTCCTCGAGCAATATGCAATAAAACCTCACTATCGAGAAAACCCCTTGATTGTTGAGCTTTATGAAGTACCTCAATTAGAGTATCAGCTCTGAATTGATGCTTTCTCATTGTCATATCTACTAACTCAAAATCAGACATAATATATTGACTAATATTCAAGAGTTTTACTCCATATAACTATTTAATAGACTGCCTAATTAAAATACCCATATCTTAAAGATAATTAATAAAAATATTGGCATTTTTATTATGTTAGGATGGGCTAAATAATTTTGAAAGATGGATTTAATTATTGGCTATGGTAATACGCTAAGAGGTGATGATGCTGTCGGAATTGATATTGCTCAAGAGGTTATCAACTGGCAAATTGAAAAAGTCGAGGTGCTCACATGCACTCAGCTCACTCTAGATCTAGCTGAAAAATTAGCCCAGTTTGCAAGAGTGATATTTATTGATGCCTCTTTAGAGTTATCAACTGGGGCAACTATTGAGCAAATAGCTAAAGCTGATTATGTAGAAGGATTTACTCATCATTGCAATATCAATTGTTTGATTTCTCTAGCACAATGTCTCTATGACAGATCCCCGCAGGTATGGTTAATCAAAGTAGCTGCTCTGGATTTTTCTCTAGGAGCTCCCCTGAGTCCTGTTACTATGCAGGCTAAGTACCAGGCTATAAATATTTTGAAATGTTTTTTTAGAGAGCTATGCATGAACTAAGCCTGATTGAGCAAATTCTCAATATTGCCTGTCAACAAGCTATCAATAATGGATTTAACAAGATTGAAAAAATTAGTTTACAGGCAGGCAAACTCTCTGGGGTAATGCCAGAAGCTCTTGAATTGGGCTTTGCTATCTCCAAAGAAGGAACCATTGCCACTGAGTCCATACTGTATATCGAATGGCTAAGTGATGACAGTGAATTAACCTTAATCTCAATAGAGGTAGCACAATTAAATTATGAGCAAAAAACGGCTAGCTCTAAAGATTGAAGGGATAGTCCAAGGTGTTGGCTTTCGTCCTTTTATTTATAACTTAGCTCAAAGATTAAATTTAACTGGCTATGTGCAAAACCAAGGCCAAGCAGTAGCAATAGAGTTAGAAGGAACAAAAGATAAACTAGATAAATTTGTAGAGCTATTATCCAAAGATAAGCCTATTCATAGTCAAATATACTATATACACAAAAATTGGCTTGAACCTATAAATTATCGTGATTTTACTTTTAAAGATTCTCTCAAAAATTCAACTGATTGTTCTTTTAATGTTTTAAGAGATCTGGCTACTTGTACTAAATGCTTGGAGGAGATGTGGGATCCTGATAATCGTCGCTATCGCTATCCCTTTATAAATTGCACTGATTGTGGTCCGCGTTTTTCGATTATTGAATCGCTCCCCTATGACAGGGTCAATACTACTATGAATAGCTTTGCAATGTGCGCAAATTGCAAAGCCGAATATGAAGATCCCCATAGTAGACGTTTTCATGCCCAGCCGATTGCCTGCCCTAATTGTGGACCTGAACTAGAGCTTGTAGATAGCCAAGGTCATCTCAAAGCTAAAAAAGATCAAGCTCTCCAATTAGCTTGCGAGGCAATCAAATCTGGTTTGATTGTTGCCCTTAAAGGTTTAGGAGGCTTTCAACTTTTAGTAGATGGTTGCAATCAAAAGGCTATCGCTAGGCTACGCAAGCTTAAAAATCGTCCTGCTAAACCATTTGCTCTGCTTTATCCCAATTTGTCAGCTTTGAGGCTCGATGTGCAAGTTTCTTCAACAGAGGCCGAGCTTTTGCAATCGGCGGCTTCTCCAATAGTTTTGTTGAAATGTTTTATTGATAAGTATACTGAAGTTGCTCCTAATACTCCCTGCTTAGGCGCAATGCTACCCTATACCCCCTTGCACCATTTGCTGATGGATGAGCTCGATTTTCCTGTGGTAGCTACCAGTGGCAATCTTCCTGGTGAGCCGATTTGCATTGATAACGAGCAAGCTCTCTCAAGATTAGCTAATATTGGCGATCTTTTCTTGCTGCATAATCGAAATATTAAAATACCACTAGATGATTCTTTAGTACAAATTGTAGCAAATAAACCTGTCTTGCTGCGCCTAGGTAGAGGCTATGCTCCAGTTTCTTTAGCTATACCCAAAATTAATAAAAATATATTATCTTATGGGGCCCAAGAGAGAAACGCTATCGCCTTTGGTTCAAGTGATGTATTGGCACTGAGCGCTCATATTGGAGATTTGGATAACCTTAGAAGTTGGCAGCATTGCCAAGATGTGAGCACCCATATGAGCAATCTCTATAGTTTTAAACCAGAAGTTATCGCCTGTGATGCTCATCCTGATTACAATTCAACTATTTTGGCAACGGAAATGGCCAAGAAGTTGCATGTCCCCCTAGTTCAAGTGCAGCATCACTGCGCGCATGTTTTCTCTTGTCTAGCTGAGCATCAGATAGAATTGCCGGTTTTGGGAGTGGCTTGGGATGGAACCGGTTACGGACTAGATGGAACAATTTGGGGAGGTGAGTTTATAAAAATTGCTCCCAAGCTAGGTTGGCAAAGGGTAGCTCATCTGCGCCCATTTCCTTTAGTCAGAGGAGATAGCACAGATCCTCTGCGCTCTGCGGCAGGTTTACTCCACCAAGCAGGATTAGAAGAAAAGATCGAGCAAGAATTTCTCAAAATAATGCTCAACAAGAATATTAATACAGTACATACTTCCAGTGTAGGTAGATTGTTTGATGGGCTGGCCTATCTGTTGGGCTTAGTTGATAGGGTCAGTTTTTCTGGACAGGCAGCTTTAGCTGTTGAATCGCTCTGCAATTTGGCTAATTTTTCCCGGTTTTATCCTTTTACCATTTCACCGCTTGGCCTAATTGATTGGCAACCAATGATTAAAGATATCGTAAAAGATATTGCCAATAATAGATCCAAGCATGAGATTGCCCAGCTTTTTCACAATAGTTTGGTTGAAATTATTCTCCAAGTTGCCCAACAACAAGGCATAACCAATGTAATTTTAACTGGTGGCTGTTTCCAAAATCGCTATCTAATAGAAAACGCTATTAACAATCTAACTTGTGCTGGTTTTCAGCCCTTTTGGAATCAGCAAATTCCTCCTAATGATGGGGGTATTGCAGCCGGTCAGATCTTGGCATGTTCTTATAAATATAAATAAAACAGAGGAAGATAGATGTGTTTGGCAATTCCCGGTGAGATTCTCTATGTTTTTGGCGATGGACTAGAAAAGATGGCTAAGGTACGTTTTGCAGGAATTTCTAAAAATATTTCTCTAGCTTATTTACCTGAAGCTAATCTAGGTGACTATATCGTAGTACATGCCGGGGTAGCTATCAGCCTTCTAGATCCTATAGAAGCTAAAGAGACTTTAAAAGATCTCCAGATAATAGGTCAAATAGATGAAATATGTTGATGAATTCCGCCAAGCTAAATTGATCGAGCAGCTAACGGCGGCGATTGCCTCGATTACAAAAAATCACTGGCAGATTATGGAAATCTGTGGTGGTCAGACTCACTCTATCCTCAAGTATGGACTTGATAGGCTCTTGCCAGATTCAATCTCCTTGGTTCATGGTCCAGGCTGCCCTGTCTGCGTCACTCCAGCCCTCACGCTTGATCAATCTATAGCTATAGCAACCCAGCAAAAAGAGGTGATTTTTTGTACCTTTGGGGATATGTTGCATGTGCCGGGTACTTACGGAGATCTTGCCCTGGCTAAGGCAAATGGGGCAGATATAAAGATGGTTTATTCTCCACTTGATGCGCTCTTGCTTGCCCAAAATTTACCAGAAAAAGAAATAGTGTTTTTGGCGATAGGCTTTGAAACTACTGCTCCAGCTACGGCTTTAGCTGTAAAAAGAGCTGCTGATTTGCAATTAAAAAATTTCTCAATAGTCTGCGCTCATGTATTAGTTCCTCCAGCTATGATCAAACTGTTAGATTCTCCCCAATCCCAAATTCAAGGGTTTTTAGCAGCGGGCCATGTCTGCACTGTAACCGGTTATCAAGCTTATATACCAATCGCCCAGCAATATCAAGTACCCATTGTTGTAACGGGATTTGAACCTACAGATATCCTCCAAGGAATCTATCACTGTATTAAGCAATTGGAAATGGGTGAATTTACTGTAAAAAATTGCTATTGCCGCTCGGTTAAAATGACAGGTAACCTGCCAGCTTTAAAGATGATTGATGAGGTTTTTACAGTTGTAGATCGCCAATGGCGAGGTATTGGACAAATTAGCAATAGTGGTTGGGCTTTAAGGGAAAAATATCGCTTTTTTGATGCTCTAGAGCGCTTTAGTGATTTACCGTTATCTCAAAAAGATAGCTCAACTATCTGCGGTGAAATTTTACAAGGTCTACGCAAACCAGAACAATGTCCCCATTTTGGCATTGATTGTCAACCAGAGCATCCCCTTGGGGCACCTATGGTTTCTTCTGAGGGAGCTTGCGCTGCTTATTATTTATATGAATGAGCTACTTGAGCTTTCTATAGTCATGCCCTGTCTAGATGAAGCTGAAACAATTGCTGTATGTATTGAAAAGGCACTATCTTATTTAAAGAACAACCAGATTGTAGGAGAGGTACTCGTTGCAGACAATGGCAGTAAAGACGGCTCTATAGAAATTGCTCAAAAAATGGGCGCAAGAGTAGTTAATATTACCTCTAAAGGTTACGGGAGCGCTCTTTTAGGTGGAATTGAAGCAGCATATGGAGAGTATATTATCATGGGCGATGCCGATGATAGTTATGATTTTATTAACCTTAACCCTTTTGTAGAAAGGTTGCGATCCGGCTACGATTTGGTGATGGGAAATCGCTTTAAAGGTGGGATTAGACCTGGTGCGATGCCCAAGCTTCATCGCTATCTCGGTAATCAGGTATTGACCTTCATTGGCAAACTATTTTTTAATAGTCCATGCGGAGATTTTCACTGTGGACTAAGAGGTTTCAACAAACGAGCTATAGAAAGACTCAATCTGAGAACTACTGGAATGGAGTTCGCCAGCGAGATGGTCGTTAAAGCAACATTATACGACTTGTGTATTACCGAGGTGCCAACTATTCTATCTCCCGATGGAAGGAGTAGACCTCCACACCTACGCAGTTGGCGTGATGGCTGGAGACATTTGAGGTTTCTTTTATTGTATAGTCCCCGGTGGTTGTTTCTTTATCCAGGATTATTGCTCATACTGGCTGGGCTTATAAGTACATTAATTCTATTAAATGGAAGTAAAGTTCATAGCTTGTTATATTCGGCAACTGCTGTGGTTATAGGCTTTCAGATAGTAATTTTTGCTGTTTTTACCAAGACTTATGCTATAGACGAAGGACTGATGCCTCAAGATCCCAAACTAAAGAAAATTCTCAGGTTTTTTAATCTAGAGACTGGCTTGATTTTTGCAGTAGTCTTATTGCTCTTGGGCGTAATCGGTTCAATTTACGCATTTAAAATCTGGCAAGGGGCTTTATTTGGTTATCTGGACCCCGCCAATGTTATGAAAGTAGTCATTCCTTCTGTTACATGTCTTGCTCTTGGTGTTCAATTATTCTTTTCTAGTTTCTTTTTAAGTGTTTTGAATCTGAAATTGAAGTCATGATAAAACTCTCTGGCTCACATCTTTAACGACTCTTGTTACAATTTATTGCAATGATTACAAAAATAAAAACAATACTTCAGATTCTTTATAGAAAGCCTCAATATTTTGAAGATGGAATGATCTCTATCCATCTATCTAATTTCAGAAAAGATCCTAAGTTCGTAAAGGCAAAGCAAATTTCCTTGAAAAGAACTGGTGCTAGTGAAGATATTGATTGGCGTTTACATGTTTTTTTGTGGGCTGCCAAAACATGTAGTAAATTAAATGGTGACTTTATAGAATGTGGAGTAAATACAGGATTTTTATGTAGAGCATGTGTTGAATTTCTAGACTGGGATAATCTGGGAAAAACAATGTATTTAATTGATACATTTGAAGGTATACCAGTTGAATTAGTGACAGAAAAAGAAAAGAAAATAAATAAACAATATCTAAACCCCAAAGGATATAAGGGAACTTATTCTAGTGTTAAACAAGCCTTTCAAGGAATAGATAATATTCGAATTATCAAAGGTAAGGTACCATCTTGTTTAGGAGAGGTTAAAAGTGAAAAAATAGCCTTTATGTCTATTGATATGAATAGTGTCGTAGCTGAAATTGGGGCACTAGAATATTTTTGGGACAAAATAGTTGAAGGAGGAATGATAGTTCTTGATGACTACGGCTATTCACCAAAATATCTCGAACAAAGATTAGCTATTGATCAATGGGCTTCTAAACAAGGAGTTGACATATTAAGTGTAGCAACTGGTCAAGGTTTAATTCTCAAGTCTAAGAATAAATAATCTAAGATAATTTCGACGCATTATGGCTATTATTGAAAAATCGAGTTGGTCTCGTAAATTTATTGGCTTTTTGATGAGATGGTATCGAAAATCTCCTCTCTATCCTTGGGCTGGAAAATCATTAGCGCATTTATTGGCAGCCTTTATGCCTCAATCGACTACTAATTCTCTTGCAACTATAGAACTAAAAGGAGCTGTTTTTGAGTTGGATCTGCGAGAAGTTATTGATTCCTCATTGTATTTTTCTGGTAGCTTTGAACCTCTGGCAGAAGAGATCATTGCTAATTCTCTCAGTGCTGGAATGGTCGCAATCGACGTTGGAGCAAATATTGGCTATCATACTCTTGCTATGGCTCAGCATGTTGGTTCATTAGGTCTTGTTGTCGCTATAGAGCCAACTAACTATGCATTTAATAAGCTTGAACGCAATCTATCTTTAAATAATTTTCATAATGTTCGATTACTTCGGGTTGGACTATCAGATAAAGATTATGGAGAAACTGAAGTTTGCTTTAGATCAAGTTACCGTCTTGATGGAAAAGATGAAATCAGAAATGAGATTGTCCGGATAATGACTATTAATACATTGGTTTTAGAGCAGGGATTGACTAAAATTGATTTTATGAAAATCGACGTTGATGGATTTGAGGGTAAAATATTTGCGGGGGCCCAAGAGTCACTTAAGCGGTTTCGTCCCATTCTTTTTTTTGAGTTCAGTCCTAGTGGAATCATTTCTAATGGTGGTAATCCTGAAGAAATTCTCAATATGCTTTGGGGTTTAGGATACGATTTACAAACCGATACTGGAGAAAAATTGCCTAGAGTTGTTTCAGCTGTATATCGAACAGTCTTACCCGGAACAGGGCTCATTAATCTACTTGCTATCCCCAAAAAAACAACTTAAATTTAAAGAGGCAACATGGCTATCGGTCCCTGGATAAGAAGCTTGCTTGGTCCTTATGAACGAAATGTTTCTGAATTTTATAGAGTATTTTTGTTGATATCAAAGCTTTTGTTAAACAGACTAAACAATGGGTTAATGCAGAAAATATTCTAGAACTCGGTTGTGGAGAGGGTGCTTGTACAGAACTTCTAGTGTTAGCTTATCCATATTCAAATATTCGGGCAATTGATATCACACCCAAAATAGGAAGGATGTATTCAGAAGATCCGACTAGGGTAATTTTTAAGCAGCAAACACTTCAAGATTATGTATCTCAAGGCGGTGCTAATAGTGTTGATCTATTAATCCTCTGCGATGTAATTCACCATATTCCTCGAAACAATCATATTGAATTTTTGAGTGAAGCAAAAAAAGCTATAAAACCGGGGGGATATTTGGTTCTCAAGGACTGGGAATATACTAAAACACCTATCCATTTATTAAATTACTTGGCAGATAGATATATCACTGGCGATCGGGTTCAACATAGAACAAATAACGAATTTAGAGAATTATTGAAAATGGTATTTGGCAACAATTCAATTAAAGCAGAAACTAGAATTGCTCCATGGTCAAACAATATTACTTTTCTTGTTCAGGCATAAAATAATTTTGAAATTATGATACAACCCTGGCTTTCGGTACTTATTCCTACTTACAATGGTGAAGCTTATCTGGGGTTAACTTTGGATTCTATTGTAATCCAGAATGATCCTGAAATTGAATGTATTATTGTCGATGATCGATCTACTGATTCAACAAGATCAATTATAGAATCTTATACCAATCGACTTTCTATAAAACTCTTACCACCTTCAGATTTAGGCAATTGGCCAGCTAATACCAACCAAGCCCTAAATGAGGCAAAAGGCGATTATATTTGTATTTTGCATCAAGATGATATCTGGTTACCAGATAGATTAAACATTCTTAAAGATTTAAGCACAAAACATCCTAATACAAATTTTTTTCTACATCCATCTTGGTTCATTGATTCCAAGGGGGAACAATTATTATTATGGCGTTGTCCCTTGCCCGACTATCCAGCTTTAATTGATGCTGATTATATGATGGAAAGATTACTCATACAAAACTTTATATCTATGCCTGGACACATGGTTAAAAGGGAAATTGTTTTAGAAGTTGGTGGGTTAGATACAACCTTTTTATATCCAGCTGATTGGGATTTATGGTTAAAAATTTCAGCCTTTGGAAATATTATGTATTATCCTAAACCTCTTTCTGAATATAGACTTCATCAAGTATCCCAAACTGTTGTCAGAACTAAACGAAGTCAAGATTATCAAGAGCAATTAGATCGCGTTCTAGAAAAAAATTTAAATTTGTGGAATATAGATAAAAAAACAAAAACTTCAACAAAAAAAATTGCTCGTTTTTCTATAGATGTGAATACAGCTTTGGCAGGGATTTTGCACAAAAATAAAATAAATTATCTAAAACTAATATTATCATTTTTTTCATTAGGACCTTTCGGATGGCATCGATATTTACGTGATTCACGTATATGGGAAAGGTTTTATGCAAGATTTAAAATGGGGTTAGGAAGATGATTATTTTAATTGTTAATAAGAGGAAATATGAATAAAAGAATACTTATAACAGGTGGTGCTGGTTTCATAGGTAGCCACTTGAACAAAAAACTTAGTAATCTAGGTTGGGATGTAACCGTTTTAGATAATCTTTCCTCTCAAATCCATGGAACCAATCTAGGGGATGCGGAAATCAAACAAAAGCTTGGTGAGAATGTCAAATTTATTAAAGGCGATGTATGTAATAAATTAGATATGGCAAAAGCTTTGAATAACCAAGATGCAGTAGTTCACTTGGCAGCAGAAACTGGCACTGGACAATCAATGTATCAAATAGAAAAATATGTTGATATTAATTCTAGAGGAACTGCTATTCTTCTTGATTATCTTGTTAATAGTAAACACAAAGTACAAAAAATAATAGTTGCCTCATCTAGATCTATTTATGGAGAGGGTAAAAATCAATGCCCAATTCACAACGTAGTTTTTCCTAAAAGTCGACTAGATTTGGACTTATCCAAAGGGGATTTCCATGCAAAATGCCCGATATGTAGCACGAATGTAGTTCCTCTGGCAACAGAAGAAGATTCGCCATTTAATCCTAGTTCCATTTATGCAATTACTAAATTAAACCAAGAACAAATGGTTTTATGTATCTGTAGTAAATTAGCTATTCAATCAGTAGCCTTACGTTTCCAAAATGTTTTCGGACCAGGGCAGTCCCTTAAAAATCCCTATACAGGTATTCTTTCTATCTTCTCAACTGCAATTCTTAATGGGGAAAGTATCAATATTTTTGAAGATGGGCTTGAGAGTCGAGATTTTGTTTATATCAACGATGCAATTGAAGCAATAGTCTTGTCCTTGGAAAGTGATTCCGTAAGCCAAAATGTTTTGAATGTCGGAACAGGAAAACCTGTAACAGTTGTTCAGGTAGCTCAGGCGCTTTATAAGTTTTATGATAAGTCAATTGACATTAAGATAACTGGGAATTATAGGCTTGGCGATATTAGACACAACTTTGCATCACTAGATGCTGCAAAAAAAATAATTGGCTTCCAGCCTCTATGGAGTTTTCAAGAAGGTGTTAAAAAGTTTGTCGACTGGGTCATGGAACAAAAGATCAACACCAATGTTTATCAGTCTTCTCTAGAAGAGATGAAGAAATTAGGGCTTATGAAATAAAATAATATACCTATAATTTAATTCTCATCCGCTAAGTTGCGGATTAACTAGTTATATTATTCTCTCAAAACAGACTTGTAAAACTCAATAGTTTTTAAGATAGCCAGCAGCAATAAAAATATCCATAACCCGATTATAAAAGGAGATAAAAATTTTATAAAAGGCCTATCACTCATACTTTTAATAAGGGTAAACGGGGTAAATACCAATCCATTGTGATTCTTAGTAAAATCTTTTCCTGCAATTCCAAGATTTTGAATATCAAGATTTTTTGGGGAATTAATACAGGTATTTGAAAAATTGGGTTCAACTAAGCAGATAATATTGATCATTCTTTGTCCAAGGCGAAATTGATTAGATAATTTATCACTTTTCCAAAAGCTAATAATTTGATGCTCACTTATGAGAACCTGCATTCCCTCTAAATCATTAATTAGGACGACACTGCAAAGCTGAACGAAAATTGCAAAAACAACAATTGCTTTAATGATCCATGCCTTTAATCCTTTTAAAGCCAGAAGATATTGGATAAATAAAGGGATTAGGGGAATGAGCAGCAAATGAACAGAAGTTACATGATATCTAGCTGCCCAACTCATATCACCGTGCCAGAATATCAAACGACTAGTAAAAACAATATGAATTCCTAAATTTAACAGATTGGTCAATATGTAAACTTGAGTATAAAAGTTAAGTCGTTTCCAACTCCAAAACAATAAAATAAAACTTGGCAATAGTAAAGGATCGTAAATAAAAATACTTTTACAAGGGGAAAATAAAACACCCCAAATCCCAACCGAAGGCGGATTTGAAAATGGGAAATTAGGATATTTATCCATCAAAAAATGATTATTTTGAAGTTCACGAGATCCAGCAGTTGATGCAGTTAGCAAGTAGCTCCCAAAGCGGCGATAATCCCACCATCTTCCAAACAAAGTTGGTGGAAGAAAGCCCAAAATCCAGAAGCCAAAACTTTTGACCGCTCCTGAAAAACTTTTATTTGGGCCAAGCCAACAAATCGAGAAAAATAAAAATACTGTAAAAACATGAATAATGCTCGTCGTTCGTATTAAAACATCTAATCCTAAAAATAAGCCGCTTAAACTTGCAAAAACAAACCGCCTTTTTTGAATATAGGCTAAGGCGCAAGCATATCCAAGCAGTGTAAATAACAAAAGTTGGTTATTTTCATGGTGGACTTGAGAGTAAAATAAAACTGTTGTTCCCAAAAACCAAATTAGTACTGATAATTTAGCCACTTTTCGATCAAAACCTAAAAGGCAAATTAACCAGAAACTCGCTAAAACCACTGCTAAATTTATAGGGATAAAAATCAAATAACTTACAACTAAACTACTGAATTTATCTTGGTGAATAAAAGGAAGCACCTGATTAAGTTTAGTAGCCAAGAAATCCCCAGGCAACACTAAGAAAGATTGACCTGGTTCGTAGGGGGAGTAACGTCTTCCATCTATACCTGTCACTCCTGCATCTAAACGAAAATAGTTTTTTACTGCCTCTGCAGAAGATAAAGGCGGAAGTTTAGAGTTTGTTTCTTCTATCCCTGTCCAAAGAGCATGAGCCGATCTTAATCTAAACTCCGTATCAGGGGTGCCCATACTACCTGTATTAATAACAATTAACCATAAGATGATTACTACAATAAGTGATTTAAGTTTCATAAACTGTAATGGCTAAGTATAAAAAAGGTAAAAAATGGTTCATTAGAGAGTTACAATGCATTCAACCAAAACCTTTCATTTAATGTACAAACTTAACATATTACGAGACAATTTGAATCCGTGGTCATAAGGCTCTAGGTAATAGTGATAAAAAGCATGGTTGTCAAATTACAACCAATAAAATTACAATAGAATATATTATATGGTAAGTTCTTTTTTCATTTTTGCATCATAGTCCTACTTCTTTCTACTTTGATAGAGCCACCATCTACTTAAAGGCCAGTAAATAACAGGAGTCCATAGGCTACTTAAAACAGCTGAAGATAAGCCAATTCTTTGATAGCGTAGCCAAAGCTCATTAATAAAATCAATATTAAAAGGTAGATACTGTAAAGCCATGATTGCTTCAACTACTAGAATCCAGAAAAAGACCTTCAAAACCACTAAAATAATTGAATTAAAAGAGACTAGATTATTTTTTCTTCTAGAATCACTATTAAAATAAGCCACGATCACCATGCCAAGCAAATGAGTAGGATAGCTAGAACTTAGAGCATCTAATACAAGAGAGATTGAAACTGCGGCAACTAAAGATTGAGCTCTTGTATGGCTTAGGCTCCAAGTAACTAGCCAAATCACCAACCAATTCGGAGCCACTAGCAATATCTCCATTCCCGGTAAGCGTGCTAGGGTCAAAAGAAAACACAGCAAAAGCGAGCCAATGCTGACCAAAATATTGCTCACTTGTTGGGAAACAAGGTACCTCAAGATGATTTAGCAGGTATAAAAGAGTAAACCAGAACCCATTCTAAAGTTTTTATAGCAGGACTCATTTGAATAATTGCCTCTGGGGCTGGACCTTGAGATGATTGAATTGAGCGGACATATCCAACTAGATAACCAGTAGGAAACAGTTGAGAAACTGAAGAGCTCATCACAGCATCTCCTACCTTGACTCCAGGGACTTTCTCAAAAAACTGCATCACCATCTCTTGATTGCCTTTGCCTTTGACAATGCCCATAGAACGATTGCGGGTGATAATAGCACCAAGGGTACTAGTTGGATTGCTGATTAGCAGAACCTTAGCTGTATTTGGCGTTACCTCAATAACTCTACCGACCAAACCTCCAAGGCCGCTAACAGTATCTCCAACTTTTATACCTGAAGTTTGACCGCGCCCTAAAATAATCTGATCCCACCATTGATCTGGACTACGGGCAATTACAGGAGCCAAAATTTGTTGTTGTGGTTTTTCTTGGGAATACTTTAAAAGAGATTTTAATTGTTGATTTTGTTTATTAACTTCAGCAATTTCTGCTTCTAATTGTTGTATTTTAATGTTTGTTAAGAGGCTATTTTCTCTTTGTGAAGTTTGAGTAAGTGGAGTTTTTAAAAAAGCAAAGATCTCTAAGATGATCGTTTTTTGTAGATTGACAAACAACCAAACTAACCCTACTACACCGAGAGAAAAAATTACTCTGGTGGTGAAATTTGTTAATTTTCGGCGAGTAGGCGAAAGCATAGTCCGGTAATTCTTTATTATTTAAAGTCTTTATCTAAAATACGTTCAAGCATTTTAGGGCTTTTGAGAACTTCCTCAGTCCCTCTAACTACGCACCGCAAAGGATCGTCTGCCACATGGGTGATAATCCCTGTCTCGTGAGCTATTAAAGTATCCAAGCGGCGCAGCAGAGCCCCGCCTCCAGCTAACATAATTCCGCGATCGATGATATCGGCAGCTAGCTCAGGTGGAGTTTTTTCCAATGTGCGCTTAACAGCATCCACAATGATAGAGAGAGGATCTGCCATGCTTTCTCTAACTTCTCCAGCCTTGATAGTGATAGTACGAGGTAGCCCCGATATTAAATGAAGACCCCGAATATCCATCATTGGTTCTTCTTGGTTAGTTGGATAGGCTGAACCGAGGTTAATCTTGATATTTTCAGCAGTACGCTCACCAATTATCAAATTATGTACTTTCTTTATATATTGGATGATTGCTTCATTGAGTTCATCGCCAGCTACCCTTACTGATTCACTCAAAACATTGCCCTGAAGACTCATAACCGCTACCTCTGTGGTACCACCACCTATATCTACCACCAGATTGCCAGTTGCTTCCATCACGGGTAATCCTGCGCCTAAAGCCGCCGCAACCGGCTCGTCAATCAAGCCGATTTCTCTTGCCCCAGCTTCTCTTGCTGCATTTTTAACAGCACGACGTTCAACCTCAGTTATCCCAGTAGGTACCCCAATGACCATGCGAGGACTAGCCCCACGGCGATCTTGCGCGCGGCGGATGAACTCTTCTAGCATGAGTCGAGCGCTCTCAAAATCAGCGATCACACCATCTTTAAGGGGTCTGACGGCTATGATATTGCCAGAGGTTCTGCCGATCATCTTTTTGGCTTCCTCCCCAAAAGCTAAAGGTACTTTTCTTTCGCGATCTATAGCAACCACAGAGGGCTCTTCCAGAACAATACCTCTACCTAAAACACAGACCAAAGTATTGGCTGTGCCCAAATCAATCCCCATGTCCCTTGAGAGTGAAAAACGACTCCAAAAACCCACTTCGACTATTCCTCCTTCGCCACTGTAATTGCTGTGGATCCTACTATCTTTTTATCTGAAAGTCTAGTTTAGTGATCTATTATTTATTTAATCATTTTACAATTGACTAAAAAATCATCTATAATAGAGCACGTTAGTACTTTATGGGGAGATAACGATGAGTCTTAATGTTGTTAACTTAATTGGAAGAGCCGGCAGAGATCCTGAAATCAAATACTTTGAATCTGGAAAAGTTCTCTGTACCCTGACTTTGGCGGTTAATCGTCGCTCTAAAGATGATGAGCCAGATTGGTTTAATTTAAAATTTTGGGATAAAACTGCTGAAATAGTTAAAAACTACGTTCGTAAAGGCAGCCAAATCGGTATTACCGGCAGTTTGAATATCGAAAGCTGGTCTGATAAAACCACAGGATCAAAGCGCTTTTCACCCGTAATCAATGTAGATAGGTTGGAGCTTTTGGGTTCTAAAAAAGACAGTGAAATGGGTTTTGCTGATTCTGCTCTTAGTTAGCACATGCATTGTGCTCTAGTTCATGAATGGTTAACACCAAAAGCTACTGGTGGTTCAGAGTTAGTAGTTAGAGAAATACTAAAGCATATAGAAGCAGATCTTTATGCCTTGATTGATTTTGAATCAATCAACCCTGATAGTTATCTCTATGGTCGTCAAATAGGAACTACTTTTTTACAGAATTTTCCTTTTGCCTCTAGCCATATCCAAAAATATCTGCCATTTTTTCCCTTGGCTATTGAACAATTAGATCTTAGAGACTATGAAGTAATTATCTCTTCTTCTCATGCAGTAGCCAAAGGAATTCTCACTAGTCCTGGTCAAATGCATATCAGCTATTGTCATACTCCAATGCGCTATGCCTGGGATTTGACCTATGACTATTTACAGCGCAGTAGAGCTGGAAGAGGAATAGCAGGCATCTACACCCGCTATCTGCTTCATAGCTTGAGGCAGTGGGATGTTATTTCAGCTAATCGTGTTGACTATTTCATCGCCAACTCTCGGCATACAGCTAGCAGGATTTGGCGTTGCTATAGGCGCGAGGCAGAAGTAATCTATCCACCGGTTGCAATAGAGCGTTTTACCTGCCAAAAAGAAAAAGAAGACTTTTTTCTCACTGTTTCTCGTTTGGTAAGCTATAAGCAAATTGGACTAATTGTGGAGAGTTTTAACCAATTGGGTTATCCATTAGTTATTATTGGAGACGGGCCTGAATTGTCTGATCTAAAACAAAAAGCCAAAGCCAATATCACTTTCAAAGGAGCACAATCTAATGAAGTGGTTGAGGAGTACATGAGAAAAGCTAAGGCTTTTGTCTATGCAGCTTGTGAAGACTTTGGTATAGCTTTAGTAGAAGCTCAAGCTTGTGGTACGCCAGTTATAGCTTATGGCAAAGGAGGAGCTAGAGAGACTGTCATTGATTTTAAAAAATCCCAGAAAAATGCTACTGGTTTGTTTTTTCTTGAACAGAACTCCAAATCCTTAGCCCAGAGTGTGGAAACTTTTTTAGAATTGCAGCATCATTTTAATGCAGAGAGTTGTTATTTACAGGCAACTCGTTTTAGTCCAGAAGTCTTTAGATCCCGTTTTTTGAGTTTTTTGGAAAGCTCTTTTGCTAACTGGTCCTCTCGAGCCAGTTGAAAAAGTGGCCTTTTTTGTCTAAAGTTTGCCTAATAAGGCTCATCTAGTTTTATGATCGAGAAGTGTGTGTGGTGTGTGGATGTGAAGGAGTAAAATGACTGCCAATAGCCAACTTAACTCGGCCAAGGTAATATATACCTTGATACGACGAGGTTTTTCTCCAGTTGCCTCTTCTAGGCGACGTAGGAAGTTTTCGGCGGCGGGGATACTCAATCGCGCGCTAATCAAGCGTGTTTTTGATATTATCTTTTCCTTAGTCGTTTTGATTTTATGCTCGCCTGTTTATTTGATTTTGACCATTGCAGTCGCCATAACCTCGCCTGGACCTGTATTCTATGTCCAAGAAAGGGTAGGCAAGGATTTTAATCGCTTTAACTGCATCAAGTTTAGAACTATGGTGATCAACGCAGATCAAATCTTGGATACTTTGATGGCCAGTAGTCCTCAACTTCGCCAAGAGTTTGAGAGTAATGCGAAACTGCGCCAAGATCCTAGAATAACTAAAGTTGGTAAGTTTCTCCGTCTAACCAGTTTAGATGAGTTTCCCCAGTTTTGGAATGTTCTGATGGGCGATATGAGTGTAGTGGGTCCAAGACCACTAGTACCTGATGAGCTAGAAAGATATGGTGCCAGTATAGATAGGGTTCTGACTGTCAGACCTGGTATTACCGGACTTTGGCAGGTATCAGGCCGTAACGACATTCCCTATCCTAAAAGAGTTAAGATAGATGTGTATTATGCCAATTCTTACAACTGGTTTACAGATATTTGGATTATCTTAAAGACGGTTGTTGTTGTCATTCTACCCCATAACAATGGCGCTTACTAAAATCCAATAAATATCAAATATAAAAAAGCTTCTTAACGAAATTAATTAAGAAGCTTTTTAGATTTTTTGAAATTCTAACTAAACGATGGAATTCTCTTGAATGGATTTTTTGTTTTTGATATTTTCCAAAACTATTTGAGATACCTCAGTAACCACTATTCCTAAGACAATGGCATCATCAATTTCTCCAACAATTGGAATAGCATTGAGAGGATTTACTAACCACAAAACAGTAGCACCAAGAACCCACCAGCGGCTTTTAGGATGACGTAACGCGTTGCGATACCAATTATAGAAAACATTGAGTGGTCTGAACATGTTAAACATAATCTCTTTTTCTCTCCAAACTATATTCTAATTATCACTTTCTTAATTAAGTATGTCTAGAATTTAGCTTGTTAGATTACCGATCTAAAATTACAGCAAGAACCCTACAAATTACTGAACTTCCTGGTCATATCTAGTGCCAGGTAAAAAGAAAAATGCTCCTGCTGCTGAACCCCAGACCATTTCATCAGTCTCGGGATCTCTACCTCGATCTAGACTGGTAAAGTGTTCTGGAGTAACTTCAAAGGTACTATCTAGATAGGTCAACTTGTCCTTTCGTGTTACCATACAGTTTCTGCCAGGTTTAATGGACCCTTGGTAGCTATAGCCAGTCCATTTAACATCCATGTCACAGCCGTTCATTTTTTCGAGATGATCTGGGCTTAGGGCTCTGAGTAAATCCAGATTGCGTGAAGCCCCGTAGAAACTTTTTTCATCTTTGACTTTATAGTTTTCGATCTCAATAGAATCTTCAACCACTAAAAGTTTCAAAACTCTGAGGCGATAGGGCTCAGTTAGCATAAAATCATAAGCTTGCTCTAGAAAGAGGTTGACTCCCGAAAAAATAGAGTCTGATAAAGGTCTCATACAGACTCTGATATGAGCAAAAAAGGGGGGATTTTCAAAAGCTTGGGCTTGATTGCTGAAATCTGCTGCCATCCAACGAGCTAAAGTCTTGATATCGGTTTGTGGTGAAGTCATTATGAAAAATCACTGCCAATCTAAAATATTTAATCAATATACCATTGGTGATTAAATTCAAGTTGGTTTAGATATGTTACCATCTTGATTAAAATGATCCAGATTAGCGATCTCTATGGCTAAGGTTCTAGTTCTCAATGCCTCCTACGAACCTCTCAATATTACAAGTTGGCGCAGAGCGGTAGTATTACTGCTCAAGGGTAAAGCTGAACAACTTGAGCACAATGGTCAACTACTCTATGCAGGTTTTCCTTTACCTACTGTAATCAGGCTGCGCCATTATGTTCAAGTTCCCTATAAAGAAATTCCCTTGACTCGGCGCAATGTCCTAGAAAGAGATCGCCATACCTGTCAATATTGCAGTCATAGAGGAGATGATCTGACTCTAGATCATGTTGTGCCTAAATCGCGCGGTGGGGCAGATTCTTGGGAAAATTTAATAGCAGCATGCGTGCGCTGTAATGTTAACAAGGGAAATCGCACCCCTAGGGAAGCTGGAATGACCATGCTCAGTCAGCCACGCAAGCCGCATAGTAGTCTTTATTTTGAACTTGTGAAACATACTAAAAGCGATTTGGAGCACCAATGGCGAAAGTATGTAATTGGCATTTAGGACATAGAGAGCATTCTTTCTATTGGTTTATAGGCCAATTCTCGAATATTTTCTGGTAGCTTTAGTTCGGGCTGTTTGTTTTTCATGGCTAAATAGATCTTCTCTAGAGTGTTTAACCTCATATAGGGGCATTCATTGCAGGCACAATTATCATCTATTGGCGGTGAGGCAATAAACTGCTTATCTGGAGATAATTTCTGCATTTGGTGGAGAATTCCTGATTCTGTAGCAACAATGAAAGCTTGACTTGTGCTCTGTTGGGTATATTTTAAAAGTGCGCTTGTTGAGCCTATAAAATTAGCATATTTTAAAATCACTTCTTCACATTCAGGATGAGCAATCACCTCGGCTTGAGGATATTCTAATCTCAATTCGATCAGCTTGCGCTCAGAAAAGGTTTCATGTACTATGCAGCTGCCATCCCATAGTCTTAACTGTCTGCCGGTCATTTTCATAACATAACGCCCCAGATTGCGATCTGGAGCAAAGATTATGGGCTGCTCTTTGGGTATTTGCTGAACTATTTTAACGGCATTAGAGCTAGTGCAGATTATATCGCTCATCGCTTTAATTTCTGCGCTGCAGTTGATATAGGAAATCACTAGATGATCACTGTAGGTAGCTTTGAATTTGGCAAATTCATCGCTAGGGCAGCCCTGAGCCAGTGAGCAACCAGCTTCTAAATCCGGCAGAAGAACCAATTTGCTGGGATTGAGAATTTTAGCGGTTTCTGCCATAAAATGAACCCCCGCAAAGACTATGACATCTGCTGTAGTGGCTTGTGCTTGCTGCGATAGCCCCAAAGAATCACCCAAATAATCTGCAACTTCTTGTATATCTGGATCTTGATAGTAATGTGCCAAAATCACTGCATTTAATTCTTTTTTGAGATCTTGAATGGCTTTAACAAGATCTTGCGTTCTATAATTGGGTACTTCTTTTTCTAAGATTGCTCTCAACACCTAGATGTACGACTCCCGTGAATTATGGTTAAATTTACCAAAAGTATTTAAATAAATTTTAACATGTTTTTTGTATTGGCAAAAGGGAACTCTACCAACACCGCTTTAAAATTGAAATAACCTTGATGCTGAAAATTATGTCCCATAAATTTCTCAAATTAGATGATGAGCTTTACGAATATCTGCTTTCAATTTCCTTAAAAGAAAATAATTTACTCACCAGATTGAGGCAAGAGACGGCCGCTCACCCGCTAGCTGAAATGCAGATAGCGCCAGAACAGGGTCAATTTATGGCATTGTTATTGAAACTTATCGGAGCAAAAAAAATCCTAGAAATTGGAGTTTTTACTGGTTATAGCAGCTTAGTGGCAGCTTTAGCTTTACCAGATGAGGGGAAATTGATTGCCTTGGATGTCAGCCCAGAATTTACAGCAATTGCCAAGCGTTACTGGCAGCAAGCAGGGGTAGATCATAAGATCGATCTGCGCATTGCTCCAGCCCTAGAGAGCTTAGATTATTTAATTGCCCAGGGAGAATCTGGCTCTTTTGATTTTGCTTTTATAGATGCTGACAAGGCTAATTACTATAACTACTATCAAAAATGTCTTGAGTTAGTAAGAACTGGTGGTTTGATCTTAATTGATAATATTCTCTGGAGCGGCCAAGTAATCGATCAAAATATTCAAGATAACCGAACCAAGGCTATTCGTCTTTTTAATGAAAAACTACATCAGGATAATCGAGTGTTTCTAAGTAGCATCTCTATTTCCGATGGGCTGACTATCGCTTTGAAGCTTTGAGCGGCAGTTTGGACAATCCTGCTCTATTGAGGCAATAGGAAGACCGCAGCCAAAGCACATCTTGGTAGTTCCTTGTTCTAAGCCTATTTTCAGAGCAACTCTATCATCAAAGACGAAACATTCTCCTTGCCAAAGGCTTTCTTGGGCTTTAACTTGCCGCAAATACTCCAATATTCCTCCTTGGAGATGATATACCTGCTCAAATCCCTCTTTGAGCATGAATGAGGTGGCTTTTTCACAGCGAATCCCACCAGTGCAGAACATGGCAATTTTCTTATGTTTTTGCGGATCTAGGTTTTGGCGTACATATTCAGCAAATTCGCCAAAAGATTCTGTATGAGGATCAAGGGCTCCTTGAAAAGTACCTATCTCTACTTCATAGTGATTGCGCGTATCAATGAGCACCACTTGAGGATCTTTAATCAGATTATTCCAGTCCTTGGCACTGACATAGGTCCCAACTTGCTCTAGAGGATCTGCTTTTTCTAGTCCGAAAGTAACTATTTCGCGTTTGATCCTTACTTTCAATCTTTTAAAAGGCATTTTGGAGTTCCATGAGCTCTTATATTGCAGATCACTTAAACCAAATTCAGCTCGTAAAAACTCAAAAACTCTCTCTATATTGCCAGATAAACCAGCAATAGTTCCATTAATTCCTTCTGGTGCTAGCAATATGGTGCCAAAGATAGCCTCTTTTTTACAGCAAGCAAGCAGAGATTCCTGTAACTTTACTAAATCATCAAGGTGTGCAAATTTATAAAAGCTTGCTATGAGAATTTCAGACATGCCAAAGAAAAAACTTGATTATCTTAGTTATATATGTGTATAATACCAAAGCTAGGGCAATCGAGGGGGTTTAGCTCAGTTGGTAGAGCGCCTGCTTTGCAAGCAGGATGTCAGCGGTTCGAGTCCGCTAACCTCCATTAAAATATAAGCTATGAACAGTAATGAAAAGATCTTACTAGCTCATGGTGGCGGTGGTAGGCTCATGCAGCATTTGATCCAGAATTTATTTGCTAGCTGTTTTGCTATGGGTCAAAATGCTCAGCAAGATGCCGCCCTATTGACAATAGGAAGTGAGAATATAGCCTTTACCACCGATTGTTATGTAGTAGATCCTCTCTTTTTTGCCGGAGGAGATATTGGTTCTCTAGCGGTCTATGGCACAGTCAATGATCTAGCTATGATGGGGGCCCAACCACTTTATCTGAGCGCAGCTTTTATCTTAGAAGAAGGATTGGAGATCAATATACTGCAAAGAATTGTTCATTCTATGCAACAAGCTGCTTTAACAGCTGGAGTGAAGATCGTCACTGGTGATACAAAAGTTGTCGATCGTGGCAGGGGCCATGGCATTTTCATCAATACTACTGGTATTGGTTGCCTATCAAGCCAGGCTATTATTGCCCCTTCTATGATAGAAGTTGGCGATAGGATCATTCTCAATGGGGATCTAGGTCGCCATGGCTTAGCTGTACTCTCTGCCAGAGAAGATCTCAATTTTGAGCCGCAAATTTCTAGCGATCTTGCTCCTTTGAATAAGATAGTACAAACTTTGCTACAAAATGGCATCGAGATTCACGCTATGAGAGATCTCACCCGCGGCGGACTAGCTAGCGCTCTTAATGAAATTGCCCAATCTGCTAATATTCAAATAAATTTGAGAGAATCTCAGATTCCAGTTTCCCAAGAAGTTAGAGGCGCTTGTGAACTCCTTGGTTTAGATCCACTCTATGTAGCCAATGAAGGTAGATTTGTAGCCTTTGTTAAAGAGCAAGATGTTGACAAAACTATAGAGATTTTGCGCTCTCTAGGAGGATATGCTAGTTGTATTGGCCAGGTCAGCTCTAGAGCAAGAGCTTTGGTAACTTTAGAGAATAACTTTGGGCAATCACGCATCTTGGCTCTACTTAGTGGTGAACAAATGCCCAGAATCTGTTAGTTTATGAATTCTTTAGATGTATTTTTTGCCCCCAAAACCGTAGCGCTTATTGGCGCTAGTGATCGTCCTGGTTCGCTTGGGCGAACTTTACTTTGGAACTTGATCTCTCATCCTTTTGGTGGGACTGTCTACCCAGTCAATCCAAAACATGAAAATGTGTTAGGAATTAAGAGCTATAAAAATATCCAAGAGATTGCAGAAAAAATTGAACTAGCGGTGATTGCTACCCCGGCTCATACTGTTCTAGATATAGTAAGACAATGCGCAGACTTCGGGGTCAAAGGGGTTTTAATTGTCTCTGCTGGCTTTAAAGAAACTGGAAAATCTGGCCTTGCTCTAGAAGAGCAAATATTGCAAGTTGCCCGCACAGCCCAAATGAGGATTATAGGCCCTAATTGTCTGGGGATTATGAGTCCAGCTACAAATTTCAATGCAACCTTTGCTAGCGGTATGGCCAAGACTGGTAAGGTGGCTTTTTTGAGTCAAAGCGGCGCTCTTTGTAGTGCGATTTTAGATTGGAGCTTTACGCAAAATTGGGGATTTAGCGCTTTTGTATCTTTAGGCTCAATGCTCGATATAGGCTGGGCTGATTTAATTTACTATTTAGGCGATGATCCTCAAACTGGCAGCATTATCATCTATATGGAGTCTATTGTTGATGCGCGCTCTTTTCTTTCGGCTGCTAGAGAGGTAGCTTTAACTAAACCCATCATAGTGATCAAGGCGGGACGCACCCAGGCTGCTGCTAAAGCTGCTGCTTCTCACACAGGTAGCCTCAGTGGTAGTGATCAAGTTTTAGATGCCGCCTTTGCTCGCTGTGGTGTTTTGAGGGTGGATTCTATCGAAGAGCTATTCAATATGGCTGAACTGCTGGCTAAGCAACCTAAACCTTCTGGCCGCAGGTTGAGCATCATCACCAATGCTGGAGGTCCTGGTGTGCTAGCTACTGACGCGCTGATTGCAGGTGGCGGTGAGCTCTCTTTGCTAAGTTCCAAATCCTTAGAAAGATTAAATCAAGTTCTGCCAGCATATTGGAGTAAAGCTAATCCGATTGATATTTTGGGAGACGCCACGGCCGAGCGCTACTGTCAAGCCATAGAAATTATCGCCCAAGATCCTAATACTGATGGGATTTTGGTGATTCTCACTCCCCAAGATATGAGCGATCCTACCCGCTGCGCCCAAGAGATAGTCCAACTTACTAAAAATTTCCCAGCAAAACCATTGTTGTGCTGCTGGATGGGTGGAAAGGCTATTGCTAGTGGTGAAGATATTCTTAATAGGGCTAATATCTATACTGCGCCCTATCCTGATATCGCAGCGCGCTTGTTTAACCTGATGTGGCAATATAGCGCCAATTTAAATCTTCTCTATGAGACTCCCAATGCTGGGAATTTTAAGCAAATAGATCATAGAGCAATCCAGCAAATTATCAGCTCGGCCCAATCTGCTGGCAGAAGCTTACTAACTGAATGGGAATCTAAGGAGATTTTAAAAGCCTATGGTTTTGCTGTGATTTCAACTGAGCTGGCTGATAGTCCCAATCGGGCAGTAGAGATTGCTCAAGCTATGGTTTATCCAGTAGTTCTCAAGCTCAACTCTTATACTATTTCTCACAAAAGCGCTGTTGGTGGAGTAAAACTTAATTTGAGCAATGCTGAACAAGTAATTAAGGCCTATAGGGATATTGAACAGGCAGTAGATAGTGCAGATTTTCAAGGAGTGAGCATAGAGCCAATGCAACTTCAAAGAGGCTTTGAACTGATTTTAGGTAGCAGCATTGATAGTCAGTTTGGCCCAGTTTTGCTCTTTGGTAGTGGGGGAACTATGGTAGAAATTCTCCAAGATACAGCTCTGGGATTACCACCACTTAATAGCACGCTTGCTAGAAGAATGATTGAAAAAACAAAGATATCTAGAGCTCTGCAAAAAATAGATCTCAATCAACTAGAACTATTGCTAGTGCGCTTTAGTCAATTAGTTGTAGAACAATCTGCTATAGCCGAAATTGATATCAATCCTCTATTGGCTTTAGATAGTGAATTTTTGGTTCTAGATGCGCGCATAGTTCTATGTGAAAATAGAGCGCCATTATCTATCAGAGCTTATCTGGATCAATACATAGAATCTTGGCAATTAGCTGATGGCAGTGAGATTATCCTCAGGCCAATCAGACCAGAAGATGAACCATCTGTGATCAAGTTTTACCAAAATATCTCTAGTGAAAGTTTTTATTTTCGCTATTTTCACTTGATCAAACGGCAAAAAATGATATCTCATCAGAGATTAGCGCGCATTTGTTTTATTGACTATGATCGCGAGATTTCTTTAGTAGCTCTATCCAATCAAGGTGATATTTGGGCTATTGCCAATTTGAGCAAACCAGAGGGAAAATTTGCTCTTTTAGTTGGTGATCAGTATCAAGGTAAAGGAATAGGCCACAAAATGCTCTCTAATCTTCTTGTAATAGCCAAACAAGAAGGACTCAACTCACTAAATGGTGAAATATTACAGAATAATTTAGCGATGCAAACACTGTGCCAAAAATTAGGTTTTACTCTTTCAAAAGATGAAGATATAGTTCTAGTAAAAAAAGATCTAGTCTAATATTGTAACCTGTGTTATCTTGGTAAAAATTCTGGCACTTATGTCAGATATGATTCAAAAAAAGCAATACTTATGTACAAAAAAATCTGTCCGTTTTTGCAGCTTTACTTGGCAGTTTAGCTATCTCTGTTCCAGCTCATGCCCTAGATTTTTACTTTGAATTTTCTAATACGTATAGCAATGTAAATGGTACTGTTACTGGGATCATTAGAGGGCTGCAAGATAATGCTAATGGTCAACAAGCAACAGAAATACAGTTGCTCACTTATCCTGCTGGGTTGGGGACCTCTAAGCAAGAACAGTTTTGATGTTTCTAATGGAAATATTGTAGCTAGTTCTTCTACTTTCGCGTCGTCCAATAGTCCTAATGCACTTTTTTTGAATTATGCTAATTTCAGTTATGCTTCTTTGTTAACTTTTAATGATACTAAATTGAATGTTTGGACTTATGCTCTTCCAACCTACACTCGAGTTGTACCTTTTGAATTCTCCCCTGAGCAGGGATTCCTTTTGGGTGTTCCCTTGTTTATAGGACTGAGAAAATTAAAAAAAAAGAGGGCTTAGATACCTCTGACCCCTCTCCCTAAATCTTGTATCCCACAAGGGGAGAGGGACTTTCAATCTTTACCAAGTCGCTGCTTTAAAGCTATCGTCATTAATAATAGCTACAGTATCTCCGCTTGGTTTAATCACAAATAATCCTTTTTTATAAGCGTAGCGATCTATTCCTTCGTTTATTTCAATACCAGCAACTGCCCCATAGGCTTTAAAGTTTTGAAAATGCGGAAATGCTAATTTAAATTGAGGTAATTTTTCTAAAAATTCATCTACATCATCTTTTGATAATCTGGATTTGCATTCAACTATTACTAATTCAGTTTCATCGACTGCCAGGATATCAATTTCCATTGGTGTAGCATATCTTTTGGATCTTGCTCTTGGGTAAACTTCTTTAACATCAATGCCTTTTGCTTGGAATAGTTTGATAACTGCCGGTTCTACTAATTCTTCAACAAAACGACCCCATCTGGTAGTGAGACTATCTACTGCTTTGCTTGTTCTTTCTACTGTTTTTTCAAGCTTGGCAATACCCTGCTTGAGCTCTTCCATAGTGCGATCTGCTTCTTGTTTACGTCGCTCATCTTCAGCTTTACGTCGCTCATCTTCAGCTTTGCGTCGTTCATCTTCAGCTTTGCGACGTTCATCTTCTTCTTTGGACGCTGCAAATTTGCGATCTGCTTCTGCTTGAGAAGCTCTAAAGAGTTCGTAAATATCTTCAATGGTTACTGGTTTACTCATTGATTTAGATTTGCTCACATACTTTGATTATAAGCAATATTTTAATACTGTCTGAATTCTCACACACTTTTTGAGATCAAATATATAGTTTATATGCACTTTAACTTTTTGAGTAGTAAAGTAGTAGTTCATAGACTTGGTCTGTAGTTGATGCTAATGGTCAAGCTTCTTATTGAGAATTGCTGCACTCTTTTGAAAAAATTGACATAGAATAGTCGAAGGTGGGACAATAACTTGCTATCTTGCTTTATCTGAAAAAAATGACTGATTCTTCTCTATCTCGCACAGAAATAAACAACAAAAGACAAGAGAAAAGAAATCAAAGAAATGGCAGGCTCTTGTTACTTTTTTGGCGTTTTCTATTTCTTTCTTCTTTAGCAGTTGGCGTTTCTTACTTTGTAAGCTCTCCTGCTTGGATGCTACGCAATTCCGAAGAGATAGAGGTAGAGGGTAACCAGAAGCTCTCCAAAGAAGAGGTGCGCTCATGGTTGCCAATAAAATATCCTCAGAAAATATGGGCCTTGCCTATTGGACAACTTTCAAAACATCTACAGGATGAGCCTCCATTAGAGATGGCAAAAATCACCAGAGAGATTCTCCCAGCTAGACTTACAGTAAACGTCAAAGAAAGACAGCCCGTAGCAATTGCCAACACCTCTAAAGGGCAAGGCTTCTTAGATGACAAGGGAATTTGGATCAATCGGAATTTTTATCCCAAAGATAGCAATATTGGACAGGGTTTAACCTTGAATGTTGTAGGATTCAATGACAATCATCGTTCAGACTGGAGTAAGCTTTATAAGCAGTTACCTAATTCTTTGGTCAAAATCCATTCTATAGATTGGAGCAGTCCTAGTAACTTGATCCTGAATACAGAACTAGGATCTGTTCATTGTGGAACCTACAACGAGAAAGATTTTCCCCAGAAGATTCTATTGCTCAATAAGATGAAGAATCTCGCTAGTCGACTACCGGTAGAGCGAATTTCCTATATAGATTTGAGTAACCCACAAAAACCAACTGTCCAGGTAATACCTGAGACCAAAGAGCAAGACAAGCCCCAAGAGAAAAAACAATAGAGGTATTTGGGATGACGGACAAATGATCACCTAAGAATCTGTGTCACTTCAGACAAATAAAGACATAATTAAGTAATAATATATAAACTGTTATTGTGGGATTGTTCTATTTGCACATTTTTGAGCAATAACGTTCGCCGATAAATAGTTTAGAGAGCAAAATAGAGTAAACATTATAAAAAGTACTGAAATGGTAAATTTTGATGGTTACAGCATAAAAAATACTGAAATGGTAAATTTAGATGATTACGGCCAGTCTAATCCAGAGGCAGTCATTGCCTCCCATTTAACAGAAGAGGTAGATAAATTGGGAATCGTGCCTAGTAATATTGCAAGAATCAAAGTAATCGGCGTTGGCGGCGGCGGCTGCAATGCAGTTGATAGGATGGTAGAAGGCGAAGTAGTAGGAGTAGAGTTTTGGACTATCAATACTGATGCCCAGACTCTGAATCATTCCAAAGCTCCTAACAGGCTACAGATAGGTGAAAAATTAACTAGAGGACTAGGCGCCGGTGGTAATCCATCTATTGGACAAAAAGCCGCTGAAGAATCACGTGAAGCAATCGCTAAGGCAATTGAAGATACAGATTTGGTTTTCATCACCTCTGGAATGGGTGGTGGAACAGGAACAGGCGCAGCACCAATTGTTGCAGAGATAGCCAAAGAAAAGGGATGTTTGACAGTTGGGGTTGTGACCCGTCCTTTCACCTTTGAAGGACGTAGAAGAATGCAACAGTCTGACGATGGCATAGAGAGCTTGAAAGCCTCTGTAGATACATTGATTGTCATTCCGAACAATAAACTGCTTTCAGTTATTTTGCCAGATACTCCTATTAAAGAATCTTTTAGGATGGCTGATGAGGTTCTCCGCCAAGGTGTACAAGGTATTTCTGACATTATTACTATTCCAGGTCTAGTCAATGTCGACTTTGCCGATATTAGAACAGTAATGGCTGATGCCGGCTCTGCCTTGATGGGTATAGGAGTTGCTACTGGCAAATCCAGAGCAAAAGAAGCTGCAACTGCTGCTATATCCTCTCCTTTGTTGGAATCGAGCATAGAAGGTGCCAAAGGAGTAGTGATCAACATTACAGGCGGTCATGATCTCAGCCTTGCTGAAGTCACTACTGCCGCTGATACTATATATGAAATAGTAGATCGTGATGCTAATATAATTTTTGGTGCGGTCATAGATGAAAAAATGCAGGGTGAAATTAGGGTAACTGTAATTGCTACTGGTTTTACCCCCACTCCAGAAAAGCCAAATTCACCCTTAGCCTTGGGTAAAAAAGTTACACAACCATCAGCACCAATAAAAAATGACAATGATGGAGTTGTTCTTCCAGAATTCTTGAAGAAACTGCGAGCTCAACAGCGATAATAAAGCTAGATATCTTCTTGATTTTAGGAAAGACTCATGACAAACCAACCAGAAACCAACTCTAAAGTAACCCCTCTGCGTTGTCTGGTTGGTTCTTTAATTTCTGGCTTCCTTGCCTTTTTGTTATATCAATTGACCCAATCGATTGCTCAAAGTTTTGCACAAAAGCCAATCACTGTTACTCAGCAGTGGGCTATTCAACTAGCTACTGCTGTTAGAACCTTGGTAGTTGGGATGAGTAGTTTAGCTACTGGCCTTTTTGCTGTTTCTGCAGTGGGTCTAATACTTTTGGCAGGTCAACTGATTTTACAGAAATCTTCTACTACCCAAGACTAGCTTCAATGGAGCCACCAAAGAAAGATAATCAAGCCCAACATTGGACAAGTATAGTCGCTTCATTGGCCGCGCTAATTAGCGCAGCTAGTGGCGCTCTTGTTGCCTATTACAATATTAAAAGGCCCACCACCACCACCAATCCTCCTGCAGTTATTCGTATAGAGACTTCACCTACTCCAGTTAATAAGCCCCTACCAACATTTACCCCAGTATTAAATCCAGCTACTGAGCCAATTGCTTCTCCTACATTAACACCAGCATTAAAACCAGTTGAACCTATCCCTTCATTTACTCCCACTGTCAAACCATCAGAATCACCCCAAGTTACTCCAGAGCCTAGTATTACACCGATACCTTTACCTAATAGCCCTAGTCCTTCTCCAATGAATTAGATAGATAATTATTATTGTTGGAATTTCTTATTTCTTCTACAGTATTTTTGAAAATACTTGCTAGAGGAACAGCAATGATTAAACCGAGAACTCCTCCAAATTTTCCTCCTAGAAATAAAGCAACAATCAGCCAAACAGGATTTAATCCAGTCATATTGCCCATCAAGCGTGGTGAGATAATTTGATCGTTTATTTGACCTACTATAAGAGTGACAAGCAAAACCTTTATACCCAAAATTAAACTATTGAGGCTAACCAGGATGCTAATCAAGATAATTGTGACGAAGCTAGCAAAAGGAATTAGCATGGATATACCAATACAAATTCCAAATAGCAGAGAATAGGGAACTCCCAGGGCAACTAGAGCTATAGTTTGGGCAATACTTAAAATACCTGCTAGTATACATTGGGTCGCAAAATAAGTCCGAAAGGTCTGTTTGATCAATACTTGCATTTTGCTATTCCAGGGCCTTGGTACCCAACTAAAGATGCCATCCCAGATCTTTTGACCATTTAGTACTAAAAACACAGTCAAGATAGTAACTAAAAATATATTAATCAAACTGTTAATAGCCCCAAGGAGCAGATTGAGGATCTGACTACTCAAGGTTTGTACAAAAGTGGATAGTTTTTGAACAATTTGCAAGAAAAGCTCTTTGATCTCGTTAGAATATTTTTGAGTTATGGCCCATTTTTTGAGATCTTCGACATGCTGAGTGCCAGAATGCAACCAATGAGGAATAGTATTAATCAAATCATTTAACTGATTGATAAGTAAAGGAAATACTGTAGTCGATAATATAAAAATCGTAATCAGAGACAAAAACAAGACAATAAAAATAGACAAAGCCCTACCTAGGCCTTTTTTTTCTAAAAATCCAATAGGAAAATCTAACAAAAAAGCTAGCAGAGCTGATGTCACCAGAACACTGATCAGAGGCTCCAAATAACCAATTAAAAGAAATAACAACCATCCATTGATAAATGCCAGAGGGAAATATAAGCTCAAACGTAACCAAGTTGGAAGCCTTCTGAATTGTTCTATCATTTCTAAAAGAGGGCGAGTTCTTTTAATTGTTGATCTTGCATCGATCAATCAATACTGCCATATATTCGCGACCAAGAATCAAGCAGCTTAACAATTGTTTTATCTGCCAGGCCAATCTTGAGATTGGCAATTTCTTGAAAACTAACAAATTTTTTGGATTCTTTCTGCTGCCGGGCCTGATAAAGTGCTTCAATCTTGTTAGATTGTATCTGATGAAGAGATAATTCTTCAATTAGTTCTTGTTTTTTGGCATTGTTGATAAAGTTTAAAAGATCTTTTTTCTTAGTACTCAATTTTTGCTCAAGTTGAACTAAGCGAGATTCAAAATCTAGATTTTTTTGAAATTGCTCTTGCAGATTTTGCTGTAGCCTAGTTTCAAAGCTGCTAATCCAATTACCATCAGAACTGTTGGTTTGAACTGCTGATTGTACAATTTGATTGCCCGATAAAAGTGTAATCTGTTTTTTGATAGCCTCTTCATCTTTGGGTTTGATGACAAAAGCATTGACCATTTCAGCTTTGCGTGGATCTTTTTCTCTGGCTCTGACAGCGGCGTAGTATTCTAAATGCCCATCTAAGACCACACAGCTCTCTAGATTAATTTCTTTTAGAATTAAAGGCCTTAT
>CAISPN010000003.1 GCA_903887375.1 uncultured cyanobacterium | reverse complement strand
GATTGATTCTGGTTCATGGGGATACTAAAGCCTCTAAAGTAGGACCTATGAGCTCTAATGGCACAATGTAATCCGCTATTGTAGTACTAACTGCTGCTTCAGGCATCCCTTTATACTGAGAGCTTTGTGGATTTTGCACTATTACCTTACCTCCATTGACAGCAATAGCCCCGACGCCAGATCTGCCATCGATTCCTGTACCTGAGAGAATTACGGCAATAGCTTTTTGTTGATAGCTTTGGGCTATTGATTCAAATAGAACATCTACAGAAGGTCTGACATAGTTAACCTTGGCTGTTTGGCTTAAGGAAATCACGCCTTTAGAATTAACCAGTACATGATAATCTGGTGGTGCAATTAATACCAATCCAGCGCTAATTAGATCACCATCTGCTGCCTCTTTAACTGTCATTGTCGTAATGCGCCCAAATATTTGAGCTAAATAAGATGGGTATTGCCTTGGTAAATGTTGAACTACAACTATACCTACAGGAAAATTACTACCCAAGGAAGCTAAAACTTTTGATATTGCATTAATACCTCCGGCCGATGCGCCTATGGCAACGACTCTATAAGGTGATTCATACATTATCCTAATAGATCGCTAAGAGATTTGCTGATTTGTTTTTGTGAATTTTGTCGGTTGTCATCGTAAATCATTAGGGTTTCGATGCTCTTATGTCTGGAGAATTTTTGAACCTTCCTCACATCTCCATTGTAAAGATCCAGAGCAGCAGTTATGGCACTATGTCTGATTCTATGGGGCGAGATGTGCTTGCTAGTGACTAATTTAAAATACTGCTCAACGATCTTATATATTCCAGTAGTAGTCAAAGGATAATCTTTATAACCTGCATGAAGGCTACTAAATATGGGTGATTGCTCTGTAAGGAGTTCTCTCGTTAGAAGCCAACGCTCTATTGCCGAGGTTGTTGCTTGAGAGAGATCTATCCATAGAGCTTGAGTTCCCAATCCCTTACCGTAAATTCTCAAGCGTTTTGAGTCTAGGTCTAGATCGTTTATTTTTAAGCTAGCAACTTCACCTCTTCTTAATCCATTAGACCAGAGTAAATGCAATAGGGCGTAATCTCTTTTTCCTTTAGGAGTATTGAGATCACATTTGGCCAAACATTGAGTAAAGGTTGATACTTCCACCCCTGTAGTATCTCTATAGGATTGGACTTTCTCTCCTTTAATATCATCTAGGTTATAGCTGCAAGCTCCCACTGTTTGACCCATACTCACTAAGGCCCTAATAGCAGCTAATCGGCGATTGAGGGTTGCTTCGGCTAAGTTGTTTTCCAGGCAATGGGCTTTAAAGCGCAAGACCAAAATCACAGCCTGCTCACGCTTAAGTTGCAAAAAACGAGCTACTAAACTAGCTGTTAGAGGTTCATCAGCAGCGATAAAGCTGAAAAATATCCTCAGATCTCCTAGGTAGGCCCTTTGGGTATTTTTCGAGCGGCGCTCAGAGAGAAGAATCCCTAGAACATCCTGTGGATAAGGGTTTTGAGGTTTAGAAAAATCAGTTATTGTTAGCATACATAAGTTTTAGTTACGATAATAGGTCTTTCCGTAACTAAAGCAATAATACTATATTATCTTATTATTTTCAAAGCCAATCAGACCATTGGAACTTACTTAAGCTCAAGTCAGATTCAAGCTTTTTAGCCTTTGATTGAGCAATGCTTAATCCCTCTTTATTGGCAATAGCTCCTGTTCGAATCTCTTGGCTTTTTCTGCCTGTTCCCTGTTTTAAAGGCAATGTAGCTCTCAGGTAGAATCTTTTTCCCTTTTGTCTAATACTGCAAAGCCTAAGCTTTTGATTAACTCGAATTAGATCTTCGGCTATATTATCGAGCCTATTATTTTGATTTAATTCTTCTAGGGCTTTTACCTTTTGATTTAATTCTTCTAGGGCTTTGAGCATAGATGACGGTTGATTTTGCTCACTTCGGGGGGTTGTTGTTTCTTTATTGAGAGATTCAAGTTCGTTCAAAGAAACTATTTTTTTAAGCGCGGCCAATATCAAAATATTGATTCCCGCAGTTGCGCTAGTGATTCCCTCTCTGCGACAAAGCTTTTTAAACTCTTCCCACTCACTGGGGTTAACTCGGACACTGATTGGAACGGTTGGCTGGTAAATTTCTTTCATAAAAACTATATATGCTATACGTGCTATTTTATATATTATATATAGCATATATAAATAAAAAAGGATGTTAAAATATAGTTTGTAAATAATTAGTGAAATATTGTAGAATTGCTGCATTAAATTCTCAGTCTCTATGAATAATAACGATCCAGTAAGAAGAAAACAACTAAAGAGCGTCTTACAAAGACTAGGTTTAGAAGATGACAAATCCATCAAGTGGGATTTGCTTGATTTAGCCTTGACACATCCAAGTTATTCCCCAATTGAGAATTACCAACAACTGGAGTTCTTGGGTGATGCTGTAGTTCGTTTGATTTCCGCAGAATTGTTACTAGAAGAGTATCCCCTGACCAATGTTGGTCAATTTACTGCAATTCGCTCAGTATTAGTCAGCGATAAAACCCTAGCTCAATGGGCAGATGCTCTTGGTTTGGAACAATTTCTCCTGATGTCAGGACAAAGCGCTAAAGATAGCAGTGGTAGATCATCACGCTTAGCTGAGATGTTTGAAGCTATCCTAGGAGCTCTTTATCTAAGTACTAATAATATGAGCTTAATTCGTCCCTGGTTAGATACATTATTAAAAGATAAAAGCAGAGAGATTTTAAAAGATCCAGCTTTAGAAAATTATAAAGATGCGCTACAAGAATGGTCCCAATTAAACTATAAACGTTTGCCAGAGTATAGAGTTGAAGAACTCAGTTCACAACAAGGGGATCCAGAAAGATTTCAAGCCCAAGTCTGGTTAAATGGGGAGATTTTGGGAAAAGGTAAAGGACAATCTAAAAAAGCATCCCAGCAAGCAGCGGCAAGAGACGCCTTTTTAAAGATAAATACTGAAACTTGGGAATAAGTTGGGGTCATTTTATATATCTAGATGATTTAGCTCTAAGGGAGTGACTTTAAGAAGTGGTAAGGAAACTACAAGAGTAGTCCCTTTCATAGCGCCAGAGCTAAAAAGAGAAATCTTGCCGCCCATCAATTGCATCAAATTGTAGCAAATAGCCAAACCTAAACCAGTACCGCCAAACTTGCGAGTAGTACTACCATCGACCATCACAAAAGGGCGAAAAAGCTTTGATTGGTCTTTAGATTCAATTCCTATTCCAGTATCTTGAAATTTTACTATAACAGAATTGTTTTCTTGATCAATATCGAAGCTTATATTTATTCCCCCTCTATCAGTAAATTTGATGGCATTATTGATAAGATTAATAAATACTTGTTTTAGTTTATCAGGATCAGCATTTACAGTCACTTTGGATTCCCAACAAGGCTCATTTAGATATAGACCTTTTTGTTGAATTGCAGCTTTTTGTAGATTGATAACTTCAGTAAGGCTTTTTTGTAAATCAACTGGCTCAAGGAACACATTCATTTTTCCGGCCTCAATTTTGCCGATATTTAAAATATCATTGATAATCTTGGAAAGGTGAATAGTACCAAGTTCAGCCTGCTCAAGAAATTCTCGCTCTTCTTCAATATTGTTACAAAGACCGTCTTTGACAACTCTGATTGAGTTAATAATACCGTTAAGAGGAGTTCTCAACTCATGGGATATAGTAGTCAGAAACTCATTTCTCATTTCATTGGCTTGTTTTGCCTCCTGCCAAGCAGATTTGATCTCCTCTCCCCATTTTTGCAAACGGTTCAACATCTCCTCGATAGCAACAGCTAATTGGTCAAATTCCTTGATTCCCACATCTTTGGGAAGTTCTTCCCGAGAATTGAGATTATTTTGACTAAGGGCATAGTCTCTGATTTGCTCTATGGGACTAGCCAATTCATATGCCATGTAGAGCATTGCCAAAACACTAGCAATAACAAGGGTAAAGACCATATAAAACAAAGTTGCTTGAATTTCCTTTAAAGGTTCAATCACATTGGATAGAGGAGAAAGTGCTAAAACCACCCATTTCTTATTTTCTTCTCCAGTGATAGGACTTGGTATCGAGCTATAGCCAGCAATCAATTCTTTACCTTTTTTTTCATTAGAGATTAAATGAATAAAATTCTTCTGTCCTTGTATAGCATTATTTAAAAGAATTGCCATACGTTGCTCATAGTTACCAAAATATATACTGTTACCAATTTTGTTTTGATCAGGATAAGCAAGAATGATTCCTTTTTCGTTGATAATAGCCGAATAATCTAATTCAGATATAGGCTGGCTATTTTTAGATTCTGAAATAGCTGCTACTAGATTTAGAATGAATTTAATATTACCCTTAGAATCATAAATCGGGGTCGCAAAATTTAAATAGAGCTGATTAGGATATTTCTGATTCAGACTAATTGTGCTGATATGAACATTGCTCAAAGATATATTATATTTTCTTTTTGAAGTAGAGACCCAATGATTTTTCTGCGAAAATATAATATCTGAATGACAGTTATTTGCAATAATCTGATTATTGGAAAATTGAGTAAGTTTAAAGCAATAAATATCACCTACTGATTCTCTATTTAATTCCTTAGTTAATTCATTGATAAATTCTTGATAAATTGATTTTGGTTTAGTTGGTTCTTGAAAGATATAACTTGAACTTGCAGAGAGCAAATTACTTTTCAAATAATAAATAGATTCTTTAATATTGTCAGCCTTTCTTATAGCTTTTCCTGTCAAAGTAGATCTTGCTGAATTCAAGAAAGCTGAATATGCCTTGAGGTAAGTTACATATATGCCGATTAGTAAAATTGGTAAACTAACTAATAATAACCTGGAGAGCAGGATGCTACGAAAAGAAGACTGACGTGAGAACATAAATAGCCTCAGCTCAAAAACGAACAAACTGTAAAGCAAAAACAGCAAGATTTCCTACAAAATCCAAAAAATTAGGCTCAGGCGGCTTAACTTCAGCAGGTTTACTGGCAATCTCAATACTTTTAATCAAATCTTGGGAAGATTCAACTCCGGCGGTATTTTTCTGCTCCTCAAAGATTCTACCTGCAATCTTGGCTTCTGAGACCGCCCCTAGATAATCCCCAAGTCTCATTTGGCAAAAAGCTTTTCCCAAATGAGATTTTGCCATAGAAGGATCTAACACTAGAGATTTATTGTAATAGTCTGTTGCCCCTTTATAATTGCCCTTATTCATCTCCATCATTCCCCAACTATAGAAAAGATCTTTGGTTCCAGCAGATTGAGGAATACCTACAGCTCCTTGGATATAAGCGCTTTGCAACTGTATGGCAGAGATAGTTGAACCGGTAAGATAGCTGGAGCGAAGATCAGTTCCAGTTAAAATTGCCCCTGTTAAGTTTGCCCCTATGAGATTGGCCCCGTTGAGTGAAGCGCCAGAGAGATTACTACCACTGAGATCTGCTTTACTTAAATTGGCTCCACTGAGATTGGCATTGCTCAGATTGGCCCTATTGAGACGAGCTCGGCTGAGATTTGCCCCAACTAAACCTGCATTATTGAGATCACAGCCAATACAATTATTAGAAGAGAGCAGTTCGGTTAATTGAGTTAAATTTTCAGCTTTAAGAACTTGAGTATATTGAACAAAACCCAATAAAGTAAGGGTTGTTACGATAATTTTTTTCATCTTTTCCTAATCCGGTAAAATTAATATAACTAATCACAGATATGGTTCAATTTCAATGGCTGGCAAAAAAGTTGAGATATACACATGGAGCACTTGTCCTTACTGTATCAGAGCTAAAGCTCTTCTAGATAAAAAATCAGTAAAATACACTGAATACGTTATTGATGGAGATTCTCAAGCTAGAGATGCAATGTCAATCAGAGCAAACGGTCGTCGTAGTGTGCCCCAAATTTTTATAGATGACCAGCATATTGGCGGCTGTGATGACATCCACGCGTTAGAAGCACAAGGCCAATTAGATCATCTTTTAACAGTTTAACTCAATTATAGTGGGGCGCAGAATCCGTGAAACTAGCATTCATCATAGATCCAATAGAGCTATTAGATCCTGGACATGACACAAGTGTGGCACTGATGGAATCTGCTCAATTGAGAGGTCATGAAGTTTTATTCACTCAAATAGAACAATTAACAGTACTTCAAGGTAAAGCTCATGCTCTTCTAACTCCAGTCACTCTGGTGCCCGTCAAGTTATTAGATCAAAAATATGTAATAGCTGAGCAATGGTACGAATTAGGAGAGCCACAATGGTTACCACTAGAAGAGATGGATGCTATCTGGATGCGCAAAGATCCACCAGTAGATTCGGGATATCTCTATGCTACTTATATTTTAGACTTGGTAGATCCTAGCAAAACTAAGGTTCTCAATAGTCCAGAAGGATTACGCAATGCCAATGAGAAAATGTATACTTTACAATTTCCCTCATTAATGCCCGAAACTATTGTTAGCCAAGATCGCTCAATTATCAGTGATTTTGTCAAAGCTCATGGGCAGGCAATCTTAAAACCACTCCATGGCAAAGCCGGTGAAGGTATTCTCTATCTTGCCGAAGGGGATCGCAATATCAACTCTTTAGTTGAAATTAGCACCAAACAAAATAAAGAACCTGTAATGGTACAAACTTATATACCTGCTGCAGTAGAAGGTGACAAACGGATTATAATGCTTAATGGCGAGCCCATTGGAGCTATCAATCGTATTCCAACTGGTGGAGAATTTCGAGGCAATATGGCAGTAGGCGGCAGAGTTGCTAAAGTAGATATCACCGAACGAGACTATGAAATTTGTTCAGCTTTAAGTGCAAGATTGCGCTCAGATGGGCTTTATTTTGTAGGTATTGATGTTATTGGCGGCTATTTGACAGAGGTCAATGTAACTAGTCCGACTGGAATAAGAGAAATTGATCGATTTAATAATACAATACTTGGGTTAAAGGTGATGGAGTGGTTAGAAAATAGCCAGAAAGCCAAATAATGCACGCACTTTCACTACCTACCTGGGTAATCCATATCTCTAGTGTTTTAGAATGGATTGCTGCAATTAGTCTAGTTTGGACCTATGCCCAAAGAACTGGTAAATCCGCATGGTATGCCCTTTCTTATGGTATGTTGCCTGCTCTAATTAGCGCAATGTGCGCCTGCACTTGGCATTTTTTTGACAATGATGAAAGTCTCAATTGGCTAGTCACAGTTCAAGCAGCTACTACCCTACTGGGCAACTGCACACTTTGCCTAGCTGCTTGGTGGATTTGGAAAAAATCCAAACCTGAAACAGTTTAAAATTATTGAAAAAAGTAAAAATATGACAATATCTTCCCAAGTTAATCCCATCATTTGGCAAGATGATTTGGTCTACTTAGTTGACCAAACACTCTTACCCAATCAATTTACTCTTAAGCCCATCAAATCAGCTTCCGAAATGGCCCAGGCGATTAAAACTATGGTAGTTAGAGGTGCCCCGGCAATTGGGGTATCAGCAGCTTACGGTATTTATTTAGGAGCAAGAGATATTGCTATAGAAAATAGGGAACTTTTTTTGCAAGAGTTGGGAAGTATTGCCGAAATGTTGGGAGAAACTCGGCCAACTGCAGTTAATCTTTTTTGGGCCATTGAGCGCGTGATGAAAGTTGCAAATGAGACTGCTGGCGATGTAGAAACAATTAAAAGGCGGCTACTTCAAGAAGCCCAAACAATCCATCAAGAAGATCTAGAAACATGTTTAGCAATAGGTAAAGAAGGTCTGGCAATCTTGCCCCAAACAAAAAAGAAACTGACTATTTTGACCCATTGTAACGCCGGCGCCCTAGCTACTGCTGGTTATGGGACAGCCTTGGGAGTCATAAGAGCGGCTTGGTCAGCAGGCAGGTTAGACAGAGTAATTGCCGATGAAACCAGACCCAGACTGCAAGGAGCAAAATTAACAACTTGGGAATGTGCTCAAGAGGGTATTCCTGTGACATTAATCAGCGATAATATGTCCGCGCATTGCATGAAATTGGGAATGATTGATGCGGTAGTTGTAGGAGCAGATAGAATCGCCGCCAATGGAGATACAGCTAACAAAATAGGAACCTATGGTCTAGCGGTGATATCAAAAATGCACAATGTTCCATTTTATGTAGCAGCTCCGCTATCAACTATAGACTTTAGCCTAGCTACAGGTGAACAAATCCCAATTGAACAGCGCCATAGCTCAGAAATCTCTCATGTAGGTGAAACCTTGATCTGCCCTAGTACTGGAGTTGACTTTTATAATCCAGCTTTTGATGTTACCAGTTGCGAACTAATTACTGCAATCATTACAGAAAAAGGATCCTTCAAGCCTTCTGAGCTTTTGACTTTAAGAAGATGAGAGAATTTGATGTAGTCGTTGTTGGAGCTGGCCCTGCCGGGGGGCAATGTGCCAGAAAATTAAGCAGCAAAGGCTATAGCGTGCTTTTAGTAGAGCAAAACGAAAGCTTTGAGCAGAATAACTTTTCCAGCGCGGCTACCCCGTTAGAAACCTTAGCCAAATTTGATCTACCAACAGAGGTCGTAGCCACTCCTTGGCGTAAGCTAGAAATTATAACCAGTAAAATCACAAGATCATGGCATTCTAGTGAGGCTTTAGGAGTAGTCTTTGATTTTGCAAAATTGAGAGCATTTTTAGCTCAGCAAGTTAAAGAGCAAGGAGGAGAAGTATATTTAGGCTATCGCTGCTACCAAAGTCAGGGTAATATTGTTTTTCTCAGAGCCAAAAAAGGAGAAATTACACAGATCAAAGCCAAGGTGATAGTTGATGCTACCGGTTATAGCCGCTCAGTTCTCTATCCTAATAAAAATAAAAGACCTACATTTTCTAAAGCAATTGGTATAGAGTACTTAATTCAAGTTTCATCCCAGATATATGAGCCTTATGCTGAAAATCTTGTTTTTTTTCTTGGGCATCATTGGAGTCCTAAAGGCTATGGCTGGATTTTTCCTATGGATAATTTTCAATTAAAAGTTGGGATAGCCCAAATAGATGAACCACATCATATAGTAGAAAAAACTGAATCGCTCAGATACTATATTGATCAAATTATTAGAGATCATATTGGGACTATCGATTATCATCTGCTAGAAACCCATGGTTCAATTATTGAATATTCCTTGGGTTTAAGAGACTGTTACTATCGAGATAATATTATTGCCATAGGTGATGCTGTCTCTACTGTTAATTATCTTGGTGGCGAAGGAATTAGGCATGCTATGGATGGAGCGCAGATAGCCTCTTTAGCAATTGAGCGCTACCTCGCAGGTCAGATTACAGATTTTGCTGATTATCAAAAGCAGATGCTCAATATTTACCGCTCTAGCTGGGTAAAGTCAGAGCAACTCTCTCGCAAAGTCTATCTACAATACAGTGACGCTAGAATAGATCAAGGAGTAAATTCACTTAAATACTTATCTACTCAAGAAATACTAGTTATTCTTTTTAACTATCGTTTTGAGCAGTATTTTAAGGGAATTAAAGGATACCTATGGAAAAAAATTACCAGATTGTTTGCTAGCTTCAGTGCCAAATGAAAGATCACTTACCTAAAATCTATATACTTTTAGTATTTTTTCTGAGCTCATGTAGTGGAGATCGTCTATTGGAATCTCGTCTGACTGCCGATCCCAGCTTGCAAAACAAAACAATACCAACTCCCTTAACAAGTTCTTCTCCATTGATTGATCTGACACCTAGACCAACACAAACTACTGTAGTAAGCACTCCTAAAGTCCCTGCAGCAACCCAAGGTTATATTGATGATCTGACCAATTTGGGAATCATTGAACCTGGTATCGATCTAAATGCGCCAATAACTCGCCGGGAATACCTGCGCTGGCTAGTTAAGGCCAACAATAGGATATATAGTAATCAACCTAGCTTACAAATAAAGCCAGCTGCTGCTGATGGTATTCCTCTTTTTAAAGATTTACCCAATAACGATCCTGACTATCCCTTGATCCAAGGCTTAGCTGAAGCTGGTATTCTCCCCTCAACCCTCACGCGTGATAATAGCGCGCTGCTACTAAGCCCTGATACTCCCCTAACTAGAGAAAGTTTGATTCTTTGGAAAGTACCTTTAGACTATCGCAAGCCTTTTCCTCTGGCAAGCTTGGAAACACTCAAGAGCAGTTGGGGATTTAGTGATGCCAATTTAATTGACTCTAAGGCATGGCGTCCACTCTATGTGGATTATCAAAATGGCGAAGCCTCTAATTTGCGTCGTGCCTTTGGTTATACAGTCTTACTCCAACCTAAAAAAGTAGTAAGCCGCTTACAGGCTGCAGCTACAATTTGGTCATTTGGTTTTCAAGATGCTGTTACAACTGCCAACGATGTGCTAAAAAGAGAAGCCCTTCCTTCTGTTGCTCCTAGTCCTTTTATCTCTCCCAATGTCCTTCCCAAACCATCTCCTCAATAATATTCGCCTAATTTTAGTACAACCTGCAGGGCCTCGCAATGTTGGTTCCATCGCCCGAGTTATGAAAAATATGGGATTGACTCGACTTTATCTAGTTAATCCACGCTGTGATCATACTGAGCCAGAGTCCCTCAAAATGGCAGTGCATGCCCAAGATGTCCTAAATAATGCAAAGATTCTACCAGATCTGCCAAGCGCTCTTGAAGGTGCACAAAGAGCAATTGCTACTACAGCTAGAACCAGAAGTACGCCAACTGAATTCTATTCACCTCGCGAGGGCTTATCCTGGTTACTAGAAGATAATATGGAAACGGCTTTAATTTTTGGACCAGAAGATCGTGGACTTTCTAATATTGAATTAAACTGCGCTCAGCGCTTTGTCTCTATAGCCTCTAATCCTGATTATCCCTCACTCAACCTCGCTCAAGCTGTAGGAATCTGCGCTTATGAGCTTTATAATTTAGCCAATGTTCAACAAACTTGCTCAAATTATGATTTAGCTAATCTAGCTTCTATAGATTTTATCGAAGGATATTATCAACAATTAGAATCAACTCTTTTGAAAATTGGCTATCTATATCCCCACACAGCTACTGTAAGGATGGAAAAATTACGTCGTCTGTTTAATAAAATTCAACTGACTAATGAGGAAGTAACATCACTTCGGGGAATTTTAAGACAAATTGATTGGTATGTGCAACAAAAATCTAATTAGACAAGTCTCAATAATCGTTGTTTTAGTTTTTCAGTAAGTTATCTGTTGTAAATCTATGGCTCCTCGTACTTTTTCTCTAATCAAGCCAGCCAAAATTCGACAAATTAAGTCGTCTTTTTCACCATTTCTATTCACTATTTGGCTAATAAGAATTGGCATTTTAAGTGCTAGTTTAAGTGCCATTGCTTCAACCATACTGACAACTTTTAAACCGATAAATATTCCTTTAATTTCTTCAGCAGAAGTTACAAAAGAAACGGTTAAAAGCGAAGTTTTATCTCAGAATAAATCAGTTAGCCTTGATCCCCAAGCATCTAATGGCGATCAAAAGCAATTACCACTCAAGCAAGAACTTCTTCCTTTGCGTGATCGAATTCTGCTTTTAGCTAAGGCCTCACCAAAATTAAAACCATATGCTTTATTTTTAGATCTTGATAATGGCAATTACGTAGATATTGATAGTACGAAGGCAATATCTGCCGCCAGCACCATCAAGACATTTGTTCTGTACGCTTTCTTTCAAGACGTCGATTCTGGCAAAATCCGCCTTGATGAAAATTTAACTATGGATCAAGCTGATATAGCTGGAGGTTCTGGCGATATGCAGTACCAAAAGCCAAATACAAAATTCACTGCCTTAGAAACTGCAACTAAGATGATAGTGATCAGCGACAATACAGCTACAAACATGCTGATCAAAAGACTAGGTGGCCAAGATGTTTTAAACAGAAGGATAAATAGCTGGGCAATGTCCTCAACTTATTTGAAATCGCCCCTGCCAGATCTTAAAGGAACTAATAAAACGACAGCTAGAGATCTTGGTAGACTTCTTTATCGTATTAATGAAGGAGATTTGCTCTCTATCAAATCGCGCGATAGAATCATCAAAATTCTCAGTGAAACCAAGATTAGAACTCTTTTACCACAGGGACTTGCTGATAATAGTGAGATTGCCCATAAAACCGGCGATATTGGTACCATTTTGGGAGATGCCGGTATTGTCAATATGCCTAATGGCAAACGTTACATAGCTGTTGCATTTGTGGAGAGACCCTACAATGACGTAGCAGGCAAAACTATGATCCAAGAAATTTCCAAAATTATGGATCAAGGCTTCAAAAATCCCCCTCCAGCTAAAACAACTGCTACAGGGCAGCTCTCTGTTAAGATAAATAAAAATTAGTTTAGATAAATAGAATATTATGTTATTCCCAACAGAGCTCTTAGCCGTTGCCAACAAATTTCCTAGTTATTTTGTGGCTGTTTATGTAGTCGGATTTGTTGCAGCTGTAACAATTGGTTCAATCGCTTGGTACAATTCCAGTAAGCCCAGTGGTTGGGAGAATGCCGAAAGACCCAGCATAGTACCCAAAATAGACCTAAATAATCAACCTGTTAAATCTGATAATGAATAGGTGCTCACCAGTAGCCAAGTCAAACAAAAGGCGCTCGAATTGGGATTTCATAAAGTAGGTATAGCTGATGCCAAGAAAGACTACCAAGATGGCGCACAGGTCAATTTGGAAAAATGGCTCTCACTTGGTTATCATGCTAATCTTGCTTGGATGGAAAACGAACATAGACGTAACATAAGACAATATATGCCTGATGTTGCTTCGGTGATTGTCCTAGCTATAAATTACTATACAGAACATCAGCATTGCCAAGACCCCAACTTTGGTAAGATTTCGCGCTATGGTTGGGGCGCTGACTATCATAAAATAATACGCAATAAATTAAAACAGTTCTCACTTTGGCTTGAAGCGCAAGATCAAAATATTAAAACGCGTTTTTGTGTAGATACCAGTCCGCTGCAAGAGAAAGCCTGGGCCCAAAGAGCTGGTCTTGGCTGGATTGCTAAAAATAGTAATTTAATTACCAGAGAGTATGGCAGTTGGGTATTTCTCAGTGAAGTACTGATCAACATTTCCCTGACAGGTGATCTGCCTGTTAATAATCATTGTGGAACATGTACTAGATGCATTGATTCTTGTCCGACTTCTGCGATAGTAGAGCCTTATGTAATAGATAGCTCTAAATGTATTGCTTATCATACAATAGAAAATAGAGAAGACCAACTTCCATCTACAATCTCAGCAAAGTTAGAGCAATGGGTTGCAGGTTGTGACATTTGTCAGGATGTTTGTCCTTGGAATCAACGTTTTGCCAAAGTGACAGATATCGATGGGTTTAATCCTTATCCAGAAAATCTCTCTCCAAGGCTAAGCGATCTAGCTACTATTTCTGATGAGCAGTGGCAAAAGCAAACCCAAGGTTCTGCTTTAAGAAGAATCAAAGCAACTATGATAAGACGCAATGCCCGTGCTAATCTTAAATCATAGTCAGTCATGCTATTAATTAAATTAATATGTTGTCAAATTAACTTGTCAAATTAACAATGACAATTAAAATTATCCTTTTTGATTTTGATGGAACCATAGCTGATACTCATCAAATGTCCCTCAAGATTGCCAATCAAATGGCCGAAGAATTTCATTATCGTTCCATCACCCCAGATGATCTCGAAGAGCTAAAAAACCTAAGTTCGAGAGATGTGATCTTGCGCTCTGGTGTATCCCCTTTGAAAATTCCTTTTCTCTTGAGACGCTTCATGCAAGAGCTTGGCAAACACGTTCAATCTTTAAAACCTATCCAAGGTATTCCCGACTGTTTGAAAGAATTAAAAGAATCTGGATATTTTCTAGGAATTGTTAGTTCTAACCTAAAAGATAATGTGGTAGCCTTTCTGGATAATAATGATCTCAGTGAATACTTTGATTTTATCTATTCTGGTTCAACTTTATTTGGCAAGCACCGCATTATCAATAAAGTAGTTCAAGCAGAGAATGTAAAGCCATCTGAGGTAGTGTATATTGGTGATGAAACTAGAGATATCAACTCAGCTAAAAAGAGCAAAATTAAAGTAATTGCAGTAGGCTGGGGCTTTAACTCACCGAAAATACTACAACAATACCAGCCAGATTTTTTAATTCTTAATCCCGAGGAATTACCTGCAGCAATAAAAAATATCAACTGAGTATCTTTCTACAGACCAAGAAAAACCCTAGCTAGTTTTTTATTTAGAGTCAAAAGATATGTTAATGCAGCACTTAGTAGAAATATAATTAAAGCAAATATTAGAGACATTCCAAGGGACAGACGAGTATTAATAATATTGGGATATAACTTGATGGCGATTGGAACAAAACTCTGAGTTATTAATGCATGAGATAGATAAATTCCAAAACTAAGGTAACTCAATTTATTTATAAGAAAGCTTAGATATTTTTTTTGGCAAATTATAGGCGAGATATATATAGCATAGAAAAAAAATAGGTATGGTATGGATAGATAATATATAAACGATATCCTTATTTTATTAGTTAATATCGGCAAAATAAAAGGTGCAATAATGAACAAAAAAAGTAAATATGGCATTATTTTCTCATATCTTTTTTTCTGCAAGAAATTAATTAGCTTAGAAAAAATATCATTAAAATATTTGGATTGAAATAATAAACTAAATGCGATATATGGCAAGCATTTAAATATAAATCTTACATTCATCAAAATCAATCTAACAATATTGTAAATTAATGGATGATCAGAAGATGAAATATATACTAGATCTTTGATAATAATTGCCTCAGGAAGAATCAAGCTACGAGCTGTATAGGCTATCGTTTCGGCATTAAAAAAGCTCAGTAAAAAAAGTAAAATTATTAATATTATATTGTTGTTGAGTTTTCCTATTAGTCTAGTCAATGGCAGTGCCACGAGAGTACCAATAAATAGCATAGGCAAAAAGTAGAGTTGCACTGAAGCCCCACCAAAGAAAACCAAACGCATTGGATCTGATATCAATTTTTCAAAAGAAGACCTATCGCCTATTAAATACCCCCCAAAGCGAGCCAAAACATAGACACAACTCCAGGCAAAATATGGTAACATAATTCTTTCAAAACGATTAACAATAAATTTTTTAATATCATTTGATAATAGTGAATTTCGACTAAAAAAAAAGGCAGCTGTTAAAAAAAATGGCACGGAGAACATATCAAAAAAGCTCACAACTATGTTTATAGTAAGCTCTGAGCGTTCTATTCTTCCAAGACCATGTATTAGCACTACACCATAGGCTGCAATAGCTCTAAATAGATCAACACCGAGTAAACGGTCTTTAGTTTTAGTTTGATGATTAAATGAAATTTCTGAGTTGTCGACAATCTTTTTGTTCATAATACTCTTTTATCTCATTACCAAATCTAACTCAGACGAGAAGACTGAATTAATAGTAAAGTTCCAGCTACTAGTCCTAATATATTGGGGAGCCAAGCTGCAATTACAGGGGGTAAAATACCCCATATGCCCATAGAACTAGTCAAAAATGAAGCTAGATAGTGAGCAAAAATTAGTCCTACACATATACCAAAACTAGTTGCTCTATTGTTGTTTTTGGGTCTCAGTCCTAATCCCATTCCTATCAAACCAAAAACTAGGCATATAAAAGGAAGAGCGATTTTCTCTTGGATGCGTACTTCTAATTTGCGAATTTTTTTTTCATTGCCACTGAGTTTTACTATTTTGAGGTAATCCTTTGCTTCTTTTATACTCATTTCGCCGTAGTCTTTTCCTCGAGAACTAAAGTCTATGGGATTGCGGGGTAATTCGAGCTGCTGATGGGCAAAGTGAACAATATTTTGATATGAACCGTCCGGAGCAATCAGATAAATAGTTCCATTGTAAAAGTCCCAGCGATTATCGGCAATATTCCAAGTGGCAGATTCCGCTGTCACAATCTGGTTTACTCCCTTTTGAGAGAGATCAAGAATTGTCAATCCCTGCATTTTTTTTCCATCAAATTGATCCGCATAGAATAACCTACTGAGATAAGTTTCCTCGTTGCCATCAGGGTGATGGACCTTACCATATTCAGGATAGATAATATTTCTCTCAGTAAAGTTAGGATTATCTTGATTTACAGCTTTTTCTAAAGATACGGTAGCTTGGTAATTGGCTGCTGGTGCTACCCAATCGCTGACCAAAAAGGTGATCCCTGTGACCAGCAGACTCAAAATAAGACCCGGAACAACCATTCTATAAATCTGGACTCCAATGCTCTGCAGGGCAATCAATTCACTATCACTGGCAAGACGACTATAGGCCATCAAAGCTGCCAATAACATTGACATAGGAAATGCCAAAACTATAAAGCCTGGAAGTTTTAAGACTAATATCTGCAAAGCTATTAACATCGGCAAACCTGATTCGGTGACTCTTCTAACTAAGTCAAAAACCGTACCAATAGAGAGCGCCAAAGAGGTAAATAGCCCCATGCCAAAGAGGAACGGCAACAACAACTCAACAGTTATGTAGCGATCCATGATAGTAAACCCAGGTATTGCAGCGTACCAATTTCCTTCTTTGTTATTCATGGTGACTATAATTGAAATCTCTCGCCTAGATAATATTGCCTTACTAGGCTATTACTGTAAAGCTCTGAGGAATTGCCAGAGGCCAAAATCTGTCCTTCACGCATAATATAAGAGCGGCTAGTGATGGCTAGAGTCTCTCTGACATTGTGATCTGTGATTAAAATCCCCATTTTTCTCTCATCTTTTAGTTGAGCTATCAGATTCTGTATTTCGGCTACTGCAATAGGATCAACTCCTGCAAAAGGTTCATCTAACAAGAGAAATTGAGGTCCCTCTAATCCTACCGCCAGAGCTCTAGCTAGTTCTGTTCTTCTTCTTTCCCCACCTGAAACTTGAGAACCTTTAGTTTGAGCAAATCTTTCTAGGCGAAATTCTTCTATTAACTGATTTAAGCGGATTTTTCTCAGACGCAGTGGAACATTTGTCTGTTCAAGTGCCAGCTCAATATTCTCTCTGACAGTAAGGTGTCGAAAAATACTGGCCTGTTGAGTTAGATATCCCAAACCTAGTCGAGAACGCTGATGAAGTGGAACTTGGGTTACATCTTGACGGTTAAGCCATACTGTCCCTTCGTTTGGTTTGATCAATCCTGTAGCTATATAAAAAGTTGTAGTTTTACCAGCACCGTTAGGTCCTAATAGGCCAACTATCTCCCCAGGATCTATTCTGAGGTTGACCCTATTTACAATTTTTCTTTTGCCATATGATTTATGAATATTCTCTAGAACAAGTGTCATTTAGGGTTTTTGGTCTGTCTTGCATTTTCATCATTATCTTTTACAAGATAAATTGATTCTACCTGTTGACTATTGTGTGGCGTTGCGACAAACTTCCCCTCATCAATTAAATAGGTCATACTCTCTGCCCTCATACTATTTCCTTCCTGGAGAGCATAGACATTGCCTGTGAGAACTAAACGGCGCTCTTTACTAAAGTATTGAGCTTGATTTGCTGTGGCTTGCAACTTTCGAGCTGGATAATAAATTTGAACGTTTCCCCTGGCAGTCACTACCCCAGTCTGGGAATTGGCTTCTTGGACATCAGACCTTACAGTAAGTGGACTATTACTCTGCGCTGTTTGAGCCATAACTGATGAGCTCATTAGCCCTCCTAGCAGAACCAGCCAACCTCCGATAGTAAAATAGTATTTTTTCATTCTTGTATGTCTAGAATATTAATCTAAATTTTCCCGATTGTTGGTATATGGCTTGCCAGAATTGGATAATGCTTAGCTAAATCTTCTGGCTTGATTCGTTGAATCTCCTTAAGTAGTAGAAAACTACTGTCCAAAAGCTCACATACCTCAACCCCTTCATAGGAAGGTTGATAATCTCTTAATTTTTTGATCCCTTCACCCAATAGAGTAACAGCTCCTTTCCAGTTTGATCTTTCTAGATGGTAACAGCCAACAGCAATCTGTAAGATGCTTTGATAGAAAGTCTTATCAGGTTCTGACGATTCTAGCCAGATAGACTCTAATGTGTCATGACAATAATAGAACTGGCGTTGATTGAATTGCTCAATTCCTTGCCAGAATATGTTCGGTAATACCAATTTTGCCTCTAGTCTTAGGACTTTCGGATATTCTCTGATACTTCTTTAATGTAGTCTAGAGTAATGTGTTGTTCCTCTCCAACAAATGGGTTATCCTCTGTCACAAAGAGCATACAATGGCATTCTTTCCGTTCGCGCATTGGTACACAAGGACAGTTCCAAAAGGTTGCCTTGACTTCCGCCTCTTTATCTTCATAGTGTCGACAGGGACATAAGGGAGCGCCTAATTGTTCTTTATGTTTAGCTAGTCCTTCTATTACAACAGCAGTTACAGACAAATCACTACAAAAGAAAGTGCCAGTACGCTTAGCATATTGTTCAGAGAAATGGCGCATAGCATCTAGTGTCTTGTCACTACTTTTCTTTTCTTCACTCATAAACATGCCTTGATATTTTAGTTCGCTTCGAGAATATATTTAAGTCTCTCAATAATCCTAACCCATTAGGTGCTAGCGTTTGCAAAGAATACCCAGAAAACAGCAATTCTCAATATGAAATTTTAACTACTGTTGAACAGAAGATTTCGCGGGTTGTAAGTCAATAGTCATCTCAGACTTGTCCCTGATATAGTTAGCATAGAATAACATTTCAATAAATCTTGATGAAATCAACTGCTCTTACCTCATCAACAAATCTTGATTCTAGTTTTCATGCTCTATCAGATCCTATCCGACTTCAGGTTTTAGAGTTGCTGCGCTCTCAAGAGCTTTGTGTTTGTGATCTCAGCGAGGCACTTAAAATAAATCAATCCAAGCTCTCATTTCACCTTAAAGTCCTAAAAGAAGCTCAGATAGTCCAATCTACACAAGAAGGACGCTGGGCTTACTATAGGCTTAACTTAGCTCAATTAATTGTTTTAGAAGAGTATTTAGCCCAATTCCGGCGTTGCAGCCCGATTCTTCCTCCTCGTGTCTGTGAAGATAAAACTTAATCCATCAATTTTTTTTGATTTAATGCACAAATAAGATATTCTGTATAAACAAGCAACTTCTAACTCTAATGAAATATTAGTAATTAAATACTATCAATACTTGTATGGTCACAAATGCACTAAATAGGCTCTCATTTTTAGATCGTTTCCTGACTTTGTGGATTTTTCTGGCAATGGTCATTGGGGTAGCTATTGGCTACTTTTTCCCAGCTATTGATGAGATAATTAACCAGTTTCAGATAGGGACAACTAATATTCCAATAGCAATTGGCTTGATTTTGATGATGTATCCACCTTTAGCTAAAGTGCGCTATGAAGAATTAGGAGATGTTTTTAGCAACAGCAAGATACTAGGAATTTCCTTGCTGCAAAATTGGGTTATTGGTCCGGTTGTCATGTTTCTCCTGGCAATTACCTTATTGCGCGACTACCCATCATACATGATAGGACTAATCTTAATTGGCTTAGCTCGTTGTATTGCTATGGTCGTTGTCTGGAGCGATTTAGCTAGAGGTAATACTGAATATACCGCTGGACTAGTTGCCTTTAATAGTATCTTTCAGGTTATTTTCTATAGTCCCTTTGCTTGGTTTTTTATTACAGTTTTGCCTCCTCTATTTGGACTAAAGAGTACTGTGGTAGATGTGAGCATTGCTGAAATTGCCAAAAGTGTCTTTATCTATTTGGGTATTCCTTTTATTGCTGGCTATCTTACAAGGTTTTTTCTAGTTAAAGCCAAAGGCAGAATTTGGTATCATCAAGAATTTGTCCCTAAAATTAGTCCTATAACTCTGATAGCTTTACTCTTTACAATCGTTGTTATGTTCAGTCTTAAGGGAAAATTAATTGTCCAGATCCCTTTTGATGTAGTCCGTATAGCGATTCCTTTGATTATCTATTTTATAATCATGTTTTTTAGCAGCTTTTACATGGCGTGGAGAATAAAAGCAGACTACTCTAAAGCTGCCAGTGTTGCCTTTACAGCAGCGGGAAATAACTTTGAATTGGCAATTGCTGTAGCTGTATCTGTATTTGGCATTAACTCTGGTGCCGCATTTGCCGCAGTGATTGGTCCATTGATAGAAGTACCAGCTTTAATTGGCTTGGTCAATGTGGCATTTTGGTTTGAAAAACGATATTTCACAACGCCTTAATCAAGGACATTATAACTTTGGAGAATTTTAACTATGAAGCGTATCATGTTTGTCTGTAAAAAGAATTCTGCCCGTTCTCAAATGGCAGAAGGTTTTGCCAAGCACTTAGGGGATGGAGTTATTGAGGTAACAAGTTCTGGACTAGAAGCAAGTTCCGTGCGCCCAGAAGCCATTGCTACTATGAAGGAAATTGGAATTGATATTAGTAGACAAACCTCTAAAGCCCTAAAAGATTTCAATCCAGAAGATTTTGATGTCGTTATCTCCCTCTGTGGTTGTGGCGTAAATTTACCCCCTGAATGGGTAACTAGAGATATATTTGAAGATTGGCAACTAGATGACCCTGCTGAACAACCAGAAATCTTTCCTAGAGTCCGAGAAGAGATTAGAGAGAGAGTCACTAAATTAGTTGAATCTTTTTTTAAGGAGAAGTTATGACAGACTCACCCCTAAATACAATTCAGTCAATTTCCGATAATCTCTGGTGGGTAATTCCCAATAAATTAGCAGGAGTCCGTAAACCTTTAGCAGAAGAAATACCTGAGCTACAAAATATGGGAATTGGGGCTATTGTCTCTGTAATGGACGATCCCTCAAATATAGATTTATATAAGCAGATAGGTCTTTCTCATCTCTGGTCTCCTACCAAGGGAGGCAGTGCCCCAACTCCAGAACAAATTAGAGAACTAAGAGATTTTATTGAAGAGCAAAATAATCTAGCAAAGGCAGTAGCTATTCATTGCACCAGCGGAAGACGGCGGACAGGAACAATGTTGGCAGCTTATTTAATTCAGTCAGGTTCCTCTTATCAAGAAGCTATGCAACTCATTTTGAGTGCTAACCCTGATGTAGATCTTAGAGAGGCTCAAATATCTTTTCTAAAAGAATTAGCAGATGAGTACAGATATGTCCCCAAAAATAATGCTAGGCTTAATTAGTACAAATAAGCTTCGAGTATTTCTAGATCACTTGCCTGAGAAATAAAGACTATATAGATTAACTAATTTCTTAAAATAATGCAATTTATTACATTTGAATGTATATTTTAAGATGAAAGTTTCTGATTTGACTAATTGAATTAAAAAGATGAAAAATAAAACATTACTGGTCTTTCCCCTACTACTAGGCAGCGCTCTTTCCTTGAGCCAAGTAGCCCATGCTCAGACCCTATCTGCTGAATTAACTAACACAGCCAAAGAAGCTTGTAAAAAGTCTGCTGTTGATAAGGGATTCAAAGTTGAGAACATAGTTTCGATCACTCCTAAAGGTACAGATGGAGCCAATGTTGTTCTTACCCTCAGCAAGGATGGACATCCTGCCAAATTGACTTGTGGATATAGCAAGACTGCCGGAGCTGCTATCGGTGAAGATAAAGTTGCTACTGCTACTACACCTAGCCCAGTTGTAGAAACCAAAACTGAAGAGCATAAAGGGTTCCCCTGGAAATGGTTGCTCCTGCTTCCTTTACTAGCTATCCCCTTCCTATTTTTGGGCAAAAAAGAACGTCCTGTTGCAGCTAGTTATGATACTGATTTGGATGTTAGAGAGTACCATGGCTTAGTTGAAACCGATGGCAATAGAGTCGATATTCATGCACAACCCAACTCTTCATCTATGGTGATTGGCCATCTAGATCATGGACAAAGTGTATTACTCTCTGGTAATCATGATAATGACTGGACTCAGTTAAAAGATGGTGGCTGGATTCCTTCTCGCCATGTTAGAAGACAAGTAGTCTAATATCAATGCGCTCTACTGTTTGGTATGAATCAGGCAGTAGAGTGTGCAAGCAATTTTTTTAAAGTAGAAATTTTGATTGGTTTTTGAGGATCTTTGAGATCATGTAGCAAAAAGCTAGATTCTTTGGAATTACCCTTAATTTGTCTCAATATGCTCCATTTTTCTGAGGGAATATGTACAGGATTATCTTCTTGAAATTTAATACAATACCAAAGATCATCAAATACAATATCACCCCAGGTTAGCTCAACCATCTTTTCATTTGAAATATCTAGCTCTTGAAGTATATTAACTATCATTAGCCTTGCCTGGCTAGGACTAAGAGAAATTTTTTCCTCAGATGCTAATTCATGTAATTTATTAAATATATTTATATAATCATTTGATTTAAAATATCGCTGTAAATCTTTAAATCGCTTAATTGGTAAAGATTGTTGCAGCTTTTGATGATAATTAGGTTTGATTTGATCTTGCCAGCATTGGGGATCGTTGATCATTTCAAGCATCTTTGCTACTATTCCTTGATCTTCAGCTTCATCTAGACAAATAATGACTTTAATATCCTCAATTTGTGAGAGGTAAAAGTTCATAAGTTTGTCGACATCTGACCAATCTAAGCCCCCAAGATCACAGCCCAACTTGGGAAAGGCAACTGATTCAATTTCCCATTTTTGGTAATTATCTAAAAAATATTGTAGACCTGTTTCTATCCATTCTATTTTTGAAGGATATTTCCAATGTTTCTTGGTTGGAAAATTAATAATCTTGTCTTTTTCATCTACTTGATGGAGACAGAGATGACCAACTTTCACCTCTTGTTTTCTACATAGCCTCGCGTATTCTTCGTACATTTTGGGATAGCGAGCTTTGAATTCTAAAGCTAAACCAGCGCCCATGACCCCAAAACAATTTACAGTGTTGACCATAGTCTGGGCCGAGACATCAAAAACATTACTTTGGCTATATTCAACCATACTAATGAAGGCTAAAAGAACAAATTCTTATTTACTTCCAAGGAGATAAGTTTTTCATCATCAAGCTCCTGGAGGATTTGCTCAATGATTTGAACTTGTTTAGTATTATAGCAGAATATTTGTTTTATCTTCTCTGGCGATACTGTAAAAGGAACTAATACCTCAGCGCATTTGATTCTTTTGCCATCAGGATGTTCAGCCCAGCTTTGCTCACTGCGCAAAATATGCCAATCGATTAGAGCAAGGCATTCTAGATCATTATAAAATTCTGTATTATAGGCCGCAGCGTTGCCATTAGAAAAATATACTCCTTCAGCGGTCAACAGCTCAGAATCAATACCAAGAATGATTAGCTCCTGTTGCCATTGTTTTCTTTTGAGAAGCATGGGGTTTTTCGGATTTAAGTAAAGACATACATACTCATGCAGTGATTTTTGATTGAGAAGTTTATCTTTTCTGATTTTTTGAACATCTTGATCTGAGATATCCGAGACCGACAAGTCAAAGATATGTCTATTAATTTTGTTATGTGCCTTTTTATGGCAAAGTAAACCATATTCGAGAATACGCTTGAGATTACTCAGTTTGGTAATATGGAATAATACATCTATTTGATATTGTCTGATGATTTGCATTTTGTGATCATGAGGCTATATGAGATGATACTTTTTTATTTAAGTTTAGCAGTTTCTTAAACAATTCAAACCAAGATTTAGTGTATGGACTGGTCATCTAATATTAGTGAACTTTTGGTAAGACTTGAATTAGAGCAGTTGACAGTTGAGGATTTAAATTTAGCTCAGATTAATCAAATCCTAGAATCTAACTTGACTGTTTTACAAAATGATCCAAAACTTTTAGATGAAATTTCTTCATCAATTTTGACAATAGCAAATCAATACAATAATAGTAAACTAGCTATTGCAATCTGTGAAAGTATTCTAAAAATTAGACCAGATGATCTTTATATAATCAGTAATTTATCTGAATTCTATTGGTTAAATTATGACTATGACAATGCCTTTAAATTTATTAAGTTACTTGAGCAAAAAGCTCAAACTAAATTAGCAAAACTTTATGCCAATTATCGTTTACTTGATCTAATGCTTAAGCTCGGGGATTGGTCAAATATGGAGAAAATGAATGAGCTATATATAAAAGATCTTAGCAACTTGCTCAACCAAGAGTTAGATCTAAATGAGCCTCTGGTGCAAGAAATGTTTGTCAGCTTGGTTACAAAACTTCCCTATATTCAAGATTACCCTCAAATAAATCGTAATCTACAAAATAAAATATCTCTCTATTTTGAAAAGCATATAAATAGATTGCTAGGTTTTACTAGGTATCCTATTACGCAGCAAAGAAAACAGAAAAAATACCCTACGATAGGCTATCTTTCTAGCACATTGGGTAGAAATTCAGTTGGCTGGCTTTCGCGCTGGCTTTTTAAGTATCACAACAGAGAAAATTATTTTATCTATCTATACGTAATTGAACAAAATGAAGATGATATTACTGAATTTTGGTTTAAGCAAAATGTGGATAAATATTACAATTTACCTAGCGAACCACTTTTAATCGCCCAGCAAATTCAGCAAGATCAAGTTGATATCCTCATCGACCTAGATAGTTTAACTAGGCCTGTGAGCTGCGCTGTAATGGCCCTTAAAAGCGCGCCTATTCAAGCAACCTGGTTAGGCTTAGATGCAACGGGTATACCCAATATCGATTACTTCATTGTCGATCCCTACGTAGTGGAACAAAACGCTCAGCAATATTACCAAGAGCAACTATGGTTCTTGCCGCAAACCTACATAGCGGTAGATGGTTTTGAAATAGCATCGGCGAATATTTCAAGAGCGCAGCTCAATATTCCCCAAGATGCTCTAGTCTATTTCACCTCTCAAACGGGGATGAAGCGGCATCCAGATATTATTAGAATCCAGCTTCAAATATTAAAACAAGTTCCTAATAGTTTTCTTCTAATAAAGGGTTTAGCTGATGTTGCAATTATCAAAGAGCTTTTTGTTAAACTAGCCCAGCAAGAAGATATTGCTGCTGAAAGATTACACTTTTTGGGTGCTAGTCCCTCTGAAGAAATGCATAGAGCTAATCTTTCTTTAGCCGATGTAATTCTCGATACTTACCCCTACAATGGAGCAACAACTACCCTTGAAGCGCTTTGGCTGGGGATACCCCTGGTAACTTTAGTAGGAAAACAATTTGCTGCGCGCAATAGTTACAGCTTTATGCTCAATGCTGGTATCAGTGAAGGAATTGCCTATACCCACCAAGAGTATATAGAGTGGGGTGTTAGATTTGGCCAAAATGAGCAATTAAGAGCCACGGTGCATTGGAAATTATTTAAAAATCGTCAAAATTCGCCCCTTTGGAATGCTCAACTCTTCAGCAAACATATGGAATCGGCCTATCTAGCGATGTGGCAGCAGTATTGTAGGTAAATTCCAAATGTTAGAATAAAAACTATATTTATGTATTAATCAAAACAATGAATACTCTCTCTCAATGGGCGTATCATGCAATAAGTAAGCACTTCAATAAAATTGTCAAACATGAAAATGGAGTTCTAGCGAATCAAGACATTGAGCAAGTCCACCAGATGCGTGTCGGTATGCGCAGGCTCAGAAGTGCTATAGATTGTTTTGGACTGGTGCTGCAATTGCCAAAAAAAGTCAGCGCTGCAAGAGTTGGTAAAATTTCCCGAATCTTAGGAGAGCTCAGAGATCTAGATGTAATGAGCGAAATGATAGAATCCCTAGTTGATCAAATTCCCAATCAGGAAATTAAACATCTAGATCCAGTATTCAAATCACTCAAACAAGATCGCCAATACTGCTATAAAAAGGTAAAAACACTCTTCTCAGATAATTTATATATTCAATTAAAACAAGAGCTAAAAAAATGGCTAGATGATCCTAGCTATACTCAGATAGATCAAGTTGACATTAATTTTGTACTGCCAGATATCTTGCTACCTCAAATTAGTAATTTTTTTCTCTATCCTACTTGGTATTTTCCAGCTTCTTGCCAAAAATCAGAGCAATATGAGCTATCCCTCCATGCTCTGCGCAAACAAGCTAAAAAACTTCGCTATAATCTAGAGCTATTCGAGCAAGAAGCCAGTCAAGGGTATCAATATTATTTACAAGAAGTTACTCAAGTACAAACTATCTTGGGTGATATTCAAGACAATATTGTATTGAGAGAATTTTTAAAACAGACTTGGCAGCAAGATTCCAAAAAAACAACACCAACTCTATCTGATATTTTGCAGAAAAACAATTTACAACATTGGCAAGCTTGGCAAAATCAATCAGCCAAGTTTCTCTCTCTAGATTTTAAAAAATCCTTTTATCTTGCTATTTTAAATAGCCCTACCAATTAAGGGTAAGATGTTTTTAAAGGTCAATAATAAAATTTTTAACAAGGAGCCTAAAAGCTAATGGCACGTCTAGCACTTTTGAGTGTTTCTGATAAAACTGGAATATTAGACTTAGCCAGGCAACTGGTAGAGAACTTTGGTTTTGAAATTATTAGCAGTGGTGGAACAGCCAAAAGTTTAAAAGAATCAGCAATCCCAGTTACCTATGTCAGTGAATACACCAAAGCGCCAGAAATTTTAGGTGGACGGGTTAAAACTCTTCATCCGCGTATCCACGGCGGTATTTTAGGAAGAAAAAATCGACCTGAAGATATTAAAGAGATGCAAGAGCAAAATATCCCTGCTTTTGATCTAATTGTAGTTAATCTCTACCCTTTTGAGCAAACTATTACTAAAGCTGGCATTAGCCTATCTGAAGCTATTGAGCAAATTGATATAGGCGGGCCTGCAATGTTGAGGGCTGGCGCTAAAAACTTTGAACATCTGACTGTTTTATGTGATCCTATCTACTATCAGCCATATCTAGAACAAATCAGCCGCGGTGAGCCAACTGTTGAATTTCGACATGCTATGGCTCTTGCCACTTTTAAGAAAACTCAAGCCTATGATTGGGCAATTGCCAATTATTTTGCCGAAAAATCAACCGAAAATTGGCAAGTTTCTGGACAATTGGTTCAAACGCTTCGCTATGGTGAAAACCCACATCAACAAGCTAATTGGTATCGCACTGGTAATATTCCTACCGGTTGGACAGCGGCCAAACAACTTCAGGGCAAAGAGTTAAGCTATAACAATTTAGTAGATCTAGAAGCAGCTAGACGTTTGATTATAGAATTTCCCAGTAATCAACCTGCAGCAGCAATTTTAAAACATACTAATCCATGTGGAGTTGCCCTAGGTGAAAACATATCTCAAGCCTATCTCAAGGCTTTTAATGCTGATCCCATCTCAGCTTTTGGTGGTATAGTCGCTCTCAATCAAGCCATAGATGAAGACTCCGCTGTAGCCTTTAGTAAGACTTTCCTGGAATGTATTGTGGCTCCCAACTGTAGTGATGCGGCTAAAGAGATTTTAGCTAGTAAAAACAATCTGCGAGTTTTACTATTAGAAGATTTAGTTTCAGGCTGCAGTGATAATCTCAAGATGATTGCTGGTGGTTTTTTACTCCAAGGCGTAGATGATATTGTCAGTGATCCTCATAAGTGGCAAGTTGTCACCACAAATCAGCCAAGCGATGAACAATTACAAGAGCTCTTATTTGCTTGGAAAGTCGCCAAACACGTTAAATCCAACGCTATTGTTATTACTAAAGAGCTCACTACCATAGGAGTTGGCGCTGGGCAAATGAACAGAGTCGGCTCTGTATCTATAGCTCTAGAGCAAGCCAAAGAGAAGGCTCAAGGAGCAGTACTAGCTAGTGATGGTTTCTTTCCCTTTGATGATTCTGTTCGTTTAGCAGCCCAAGCAGGAATCAGAGCCATTGTTCAACCTGGAGGATCTCTGCGCGATAATGAATCAATCAAAGCCGCCAATGAACTAGGCATAGTCATGCTTTTTACTGGCGTGCGTCACTTCCTTCACTAAAATTAATGAGCGCAGCAAAAATTCTAACACTTCCTAGTGAAGTGATCTCTTTGATAGCAGCTGGAGAAGTAATTGATTCTACATCTGCCATTATCAGAGAATTAGTAGAAAATTCCCTAGATGCCGATGCTACTAGAATCTCAATATATCTCGATTGCCTAAATTGGCAATTTAGGGTGGTTGACAATGGTCGGGGGATGAGCGCAGAAGATCTCCTTGAATGTGCCAGAGCCCATAGTACCAGTAAGATTCATCAAGCCCAAGATATATGGCAAATTAAAACTTTAGGCTTTCGCGGAGAAGCTCTCCAAAGCCTGGCTCAAATAGCAGAACTGGAAATCAGTAGCCGCCTTAGAGATGGTACTGGTTTAAAAGTCAAATATGATCACCAAGGAGAACTCGCAGCCCAGGAAGTTGTGGCTATGGCACCTGGCACTCAAATTACTGTCAAGAACATTTTTGCCAGATATCCCCTGCGTCAAAAAGCTCTCTTGTCCAATATAAAACAACAGTTAAAAGCAATTAACGATATTACTTGTAATCTTGCTTTAACTCATCCCCATGTCACTTGGCAATTTTGGCAAGATCAAAAAATTTGGTTCAATCTTAGCTGTGCTAATCACTCTAGCGGTATCATCACTCAGATCATTAAATCAATTAAACCAGGAGATTTACAACAATTTAGCCAAAATATAGTCACGCCTGATAATCTTACGGGCAATATCGACCTAACTATTGGCTTGCCGGATCGTTGCCACCGGTCTAAGGCAGATTGGATAAAAGTGGCAATCAATGGTCGCATAGTCGATATCCCTGCTTTGCAAGAGGTTATCATGGACTTTTTTAGCCGAACCTTGCCTAAAGATCGTTTTCCACTTTGTTTTGTTCATTGTCAGATTCCCTTTGGCGAAATTGATTGGAATCGCCATCCTGCCAAAGGACAAATATATCTTAATGGTATTGAATTCTGGCAAAATTGTCTGAATGATAGCTTAAAAAAAGCCCTCTGTCTTACTCAAAAAGATCTAATAGATCCCGTTCCAGTAAGACAGATGATTAAACTAGCTGAAAATTCAGGTAATTACCAATTAGATTCTCCATCTAGTCAAACTACTATCAAGTTGAAAGCAGTAGCCCAGGTACATAACACCTATATTGTTGCTGAACATGCAGATGGAATTTGGTTAGTTGAGCAGCATGTTGCTCATGAGAGGGTGCTCTATGAACAAATCAAAGAAAATTGGCAACTTCAAGAACTAGATCAGCCAATTATTTTAAAAGATCTCACTCTAGGACAAGTCAAACAATTGCAAAACATCGGTCTAATGATCGAGCAATTTGGCCAGGCTCTTTGGGCTGTGCGGACTATACCCCAGATTTTAAAGCAAGACTTGCATAAATCTTTATTAGAATTGAGTTTAGGAGGAGATTTAGATGCTGCCCAGGTGGCGGTAGCTTGTCGCAGCGCAATACGCAATGGAACGGCACTTTCTCTAGAGCAAATGCAGACGCTCTTGCAACAGTGGATGTTAACTCAAAACCCCCGAACCTGTCCACATGGAAGACCCACTTACTTACCATTGGAAGGATCTAGTTTGAGTCGTTTTTTTCAGCGCAATTGGCTAATCAAAAAGAAGTAAAAAAAACAATACTTATATTTAAACTATGCCTAAACGAAAAATTGTCATTGGCGATGTACATGGACATTATGAAGCCCTGTCTTATTTATTAGATTTTATTAGCCCTGTTGAAGGAGATGAGGTCTATTTTCTCGGAGATTTGATAGATAGGGGTCCTCATAGTGCGCAAGTAGTTCGTTTGGTCATAGAAAACAACTATCAATGTCTAAGGGGAAACCACGAACAAATGTTGCTTGATGCCATCGGCAGCGGTAGGATAATTCCCGATCTCTTTCAGAACTGGATGTATGCTGGTGGTTATACTACTATGATGAGCTACAATGACAAGATACCCCCAGAACATCTAGAGTGGATGGGCAGCTTGCCTATTTACCTTGATTTAGGGGATATTTTCCTAGTTCATGCAGGTCTTGATCCTAATTTAAGGCTTGAACAACAGACTGAGAAGGAGTGCTGTTGGATTAGGGAAGCATTTCATAATATATCTGAACCTTATTTTCCAGATAAGCTCATTGTCACTGGACATACAATTACCTTTACCTTTCCCAAGGTCAGATCTGGTCAGATTGTAGGTGGGATGGGTTGGATAGCAATAGAGACTGGGGTCTATCATCCTCGAAGTGGTTGGCTTACAGCTCTAGATACTGAGCAAAATATGGTCTATCAAGTTCATGCTCAAACCAAGCAGAAAAGAACATGTCCTTTGATGCAAATACTAGTAGTTTACCCTAACAACAACAGAGCGCCTTCTCTGAAATAAATTCAAGAGCAATGTTTAATTTATTCTCAATCTCACCTCGTCTCAAGCTAGTTATAGATTTTTTTGTAGGATTGCTGTTTTTCTGGTTTATCTTTAAGACCTTTAGCTTAGAAGTACCTGTATTTGGTTTTCATGGAGTTTATGATCAAAATACTCCTTCTGCCAATATCAGAAACTTTGATTATTCCAAAGAGCAACTCAAACTATTTCTTGAGGATTTAGCCCAAAGAAAGTATTGGTTTTTATCTAGTCAAGAGCTTTATGATTATTTTTTGAGCCCCCAGCGCAAAGCTATTCCACCAGAACACTATCAAGACAGACCAATTATGTTGAGTTTTGATGATGGCTATAAGAGTGCTCATAACAATCTGATGGAAATATTACCTGAAATAGAACAACGCTACGGCAAGAAGATTAAAATAGTCTTCTTCATTAATCCTGGTTTTATGGGCAAAGAAGGTAACTATAATCATGCTACTTGCGAAGATCTTCGCCAAGGCTACAGCCAAGGCTATTATGACCTTCAATCACATGGACAAAACCACGAGAATTTAACCCAAATCTCTCTGTTGAGAGCGCAAAGTGAGCTTTCTCGTGCCCAAAAAGATCTCAAAGCCTGTGTGGGAGATCTTGATAATGGTAAAGAGGTAGCTAATCATTTTGCCTATCCTTTTGGTGCGACCAATGATGAAGTTGCCAAACTGACTGCTAAATATTACCAATCTAGCTATCTTTACAATAGCCACGCTCTACATCCTCTGCATGATAAGGATAAATATCGTCTTTCTCGCTTTACTGTCAATCGTGAAACTTCTCTACATAAATTACAGGCTCAAGCTAGAGGTAGCTGGTTTTGATCGCCCAAGAAAATAAGATAAACCGCATCGAAGCTCTAGATGCCCTAAGAGGAATCGCAATATTAGGAATGATTTTTTCAGGTACTATTCCTTTTGATGGTAGTTTACCTGGCTGGATGTACCATGCTCAAGAACCGCCTCCAACTTATCATTTTAATCCCAATCTAGCCGGTATCTCTTGGGTTGATCTGGTCTTTCCCTGCTTTATTTTTGCCCTGGGCTGCGCCATTCCTCTTGCTCTTTCTCGTCGTTTGGCAAAAAACCAAAGTTTATTCAAAATAGTTGGAGAAATTAGTAAAAGAAGTTTTTTGCTGCTCTCTTTTGCTATTATCACTCAGCATTTTCGTCCTTTAGTAATTAATCCACAGCCAGGAGATTACACATGGCGAGTAGCACTGTTGGGCTATGTCCTTCTTTTTTTAATGTATGTACAACTACCTAAGTATTTTTCAAAAAAGTTGCAATATTTAGTAAATATTTTGGGCTGGAGTGGTGGTATTTTTCTACTGAGCAGGCTTAAGTTTTTAGAAGATCATAAATATCCTGCTTTTTCTCTCTACCGCAGTGATATTATCCTTTTAGTCTTAGCTAATCTTGTATTTTTTACTTCTTTAATTTGGCTATTTACTAGAAAAAATCCAGAGATTCGTCTGTTGATTTTACTTCCTCTATCTGCTTTGATTATTTCTTTTAATGATGGAGGATGGAATACAGGATTTTTAAGAGATTTGCCACTGCCTTGGCTATTTAATTTTGACTATTTAAAATATTTATTTATTGCACTTCCAGCAACAATTGTAGGAGACTGGCTTTCTCAAAATAATAGCCAATCAAAAGCTAAATGGAAAAGATCTAATTTGATAATCTTAATTGCATCTTTGCTATCTTTAATACTTTCTGTTTTATACGGTCTCTATACTAGGCAATTTGGGCTGATGAGTATATTAATCCTATTACTGATAGTGCCTTGTTTTTTCTTGCTCAAAGATCCAGGCAATTCAACAGAGATATTACTAAATCGTCTCTATGGTTGGGCTATCTATTGTCTCATAGTAGGATTGTCCTTTGAGCCACTTCAAGGTGGTATCAAAAAAGATTCAGCTACCTTTAGTTATTATTTTGTGACTATGGCTTTGGCTATTTTTCTATTGATGATTTTTTTAGTTGCCATCAATCTACTCAATTTAGGTTCCTATTTATCTATATTGATCAGCAATGGTAAAAATCCTATGTTAGCCTATGTCAGCTTTGGCAATCTTTTATGGCCAATTCTCTCATTAAATCATTGGGAAGAGCCCATTGCTCAATGGATTCATGGCAACGCTTTAGCTGGTTTATTTAAGGGCATAATTTATACCTTGATTGTGGCTCTTTGGACTAGTCTTTGGACTCGTTGGCAATTTTTCTGGAAAACTTAAACCCCTCAAAGATTGTGAGGGGTGGTGTATCTTAGAATTCTCTAACTACTGGAGCTCCATCTTTTATTTCTCCAACTAAGACAAGATCTGTCACTCCCACAAAAAGTCCATTTTCAAGAACACCGGGAATATTGTTGATGGTCTTTTCCAATTCAGCAGGTTGATCGATTGAGTCAAATTTGACATCAATTACAAGGTTTCCTTGATCTGTGACTACAGGTCCAGCTTTTTTAATACCCATACGCAGCTCTGGTTTGCCACCAAGGGCGGCCAATTGTCTCATCACTGGTGCAACTGCCATAGGGATCACCTCTACAGGTAATAAAAAGGTAGAACCCAATTTATCAACTAGTTTATTGCCATCGACTACCACGATGAATACTTTTGCTAAAGAGTCAACGACTTTTTCTCTGGTATGAGCAGCCCCGCCACCTTTGATTAAGTTTTTCTGGGGATCTACTTCATCTGCCCCATCAATAGCTAAATCGATATGATCTACCGCATCTAAGGTAGTTAGAGGTATGCCATATTTTTTGGCAAGTACTTCTGCCTGGAAAGAGGTCGGAACACCAACTATATTAGTAATTTCACCGGCAGCTAATCTTTTACCTATATACTCTATGGCAAAGGCAGTGGTTGAACCTGTACCCAAGCCCACAACTGAGTTTGACTGAACCTTGAGAGCAGCAGCCTTGCCGACTTCCTGCTTCATTAACTGAACTACATCACTCATCTATGCATCTCCCTTAAATAAAAACAATGATTAGGTATTTGCAGTTTGAGTAGAGAGCATGTCTTTGAGTTTAGCTAGTTCAGAAGCCCAACGGGGATCTGGTTGGATACTGCCATCATCAGAACTGTAGGACTTGGCGCCTTCGCTTTGTTTTTGCTGGCCTCTTGGTGGACGTTGTTTTTTATTGCTTTTTTTACGCTCTCCAGTAGCTGGGCTAGGCTTGGTGACTTCTGCTTTAGCTGAATCTTCAGTTTGCTCAGTATTTTCAAGCTCTTCAGTAACAAGACCTTCTTCTTCTTCTTTGCCCTTACCTTTAACTCTTGGTAGTGCTTTTTCAATTTTTAAGGTGCCATCGATAAATTCCAGACCATTATATTTTTCAATAAATTGATCGGCAATTTCATCTGTAGGTACTGTAACAAAGGCAAAACCTCTGCATTTGTTGGTCTTGCGATCTTTAATGATTTTGATGGTGATCACCTCAGCCAAATCAACAAAGAGATCCTGTAATGATTGACGCTCAACAGATTCTTTTGGTAAGTTACCCACATATAGACGGACAGACATAAAAGAAAGACTCCTATATTATTCAGTGAATCAAAATTTAAATTTGGGTTGTTATAGATTTGAACGTAGCTAAGGCCCGAAAATCATAAGATCTCCGGGCTCAAAATCACAATGACCAATCATTATAAGTTTGGCCAATTGTTTGTTTTCGCTTTTTATCATTCTTTTCCGTTTTACTACGGTCTATACTAAAACTTTTGGTCTTTGCAAGCCCAAATGTAGACTGCTGCTAATCTACCATCTATAATTGTCGGACTTTTGTGCTTGAGAGTCAAGTATTTTTTCCTAGTGTTTAGACCTAATTTGCTTTGGATTGCCACTGGGCATAGAGTAAAAGCAAGGCTAAAAGACTATAGCCAATAGCCCATTGAGCGCCAGAGCCCCAGCCTAAATGAATGACAGTATCAGCGCTAGTCCATTGATAACTATGCAATAGACCTATCCAAGATAAAATAGCAGCTACCAAAGCCCAGATGGCAGCTATGCTAAATTTTTGCTCAATGATGTAGACAGTCATCGCAGCAAGAATCATTGCCGAAAAAATAACTCCCTGCTCTAGAGCAAAGGCGCCCTCAATGTAAGTATCTAATTTTTCAAAAGGTGCTATTAGATTTGGACTAAACGGACGCTCTGGGGTTCCTAAACCTGCTACATGAAGAGCATTTTTGATAATCAGGGCGCCCCAGGCAGCGATGCCTGGCAACATTCCTACTACTACAGCAGGAGCATGTTCACTTTTGGTTGCTGTAAAACTCTGGCTCACTATGACAATTCCAATCCAAAGTACTATTGACATACCACAATCGATAGGGATCAGGTAGTTTAAAATTCCAACTGCTCCAGTCAAACAGAGCACACCCATGACTAGACCAGTGAGCCAAGAATAGCCAACTCTTGCTCCCATAGCTTTCCAGCCTGGATGTCCTATATAGAGAGTGGTCGGAAAACAAGAACCAAACAGTCCAGCTACGATGCTACCGATTCCATCTACTGCCAGGGAGGAAACCGTAGGATAATTGTCTCCTGCCGCATCGGCACTTTCGAGATTTTGCAAACTGCCGACTAGATTAAACAGTGTCATCGGCAGAATAATACTCAGATAATTCCAAAATATTTCCCCACTTGACCAGATCTGAGTTATTGAGAGAGTAGGCATGTGAAAACCTACTGGTTCAATTGCCTGTTGAAATTGTTTACTATCCCAATGAGCTAACCCAGTAGTCCAAGCTAAAATAACACCCAAGATGACTGCTACAAAACCTCCAGGGATAATTATTCTAGTCCCAGGTAGGGTGAATTTAAAGCCACCAAAATAAGTGAGCAAAATTACGCCAAAAGGTACAATCCCAACCAAGGGATGAGCGTAGGTACGAAGCACAAAGCCCATTGTCACAAAAGTCAAGGCTATCCCTGCCAAGGTAGACAAAAGAGCAGCTCTTGGGGTGAATTGTCTGAGGTGATTGGCAAACCAAGAGCCAATCAATCCTAAAAAACCAGAGCCTAAACTAGCTACTATTCCTGCTTGCCAAGCAAGCTCTGCGGCTTGTTCGCTAGATACTCCTTTAGATAGGGCATCTAGGCGCACTGGCAACATCACCAAAAAGATATAGGCAAAGATGGTCACTGTGCTTATGCCATACGGCAGGGCAGTTAGATCATCTCTGCCTTCTTGTTGAGCTAGACAATAAGCCTGCCAACTGTAGTAAAAATTGCCAAGCATCAGACTCAAAGCAGCACCAGGTAGGACTCGTCCGTAAACGATCTCAGAGGGAAATTGTAGAACCCCTTGAGTTAGACTGACAATCACTAAAATCTGTATTAGATTATCCAATGCCAGTCCAAAAAAACCGTCAAGATCGCTGCGGACAAACCAACTAGGCTTGTTTGTTTTGAGTCTGTTCATTTTTAGATCAATGTACCGTCAGCAATACAGGCATTCTTTAGAACTACAATAATACCGTTGCGAATATAGAATCCATCTTCTTCACGGTTGGCTTCCTCTACTCTGTCTTTATTGACTAAAGAGACATTTTTGCCTATACGTGCGTTCTTATCTATAATTGCTCTTCTGATTGTTGTGCCAGAACCAATACCAATTGGGATCTTTTTCTCTTCCAAAATGGCAGTCCTTTCAGCAAAAGGTTCATAATAGTCGCAACCCATGATCAAACTATCTTCAATGAGACAATCTGATTCAATACGGGTGCGAATCCCTAAGACTGAATGGGATATACGACAGTTTTTGATAATACAACCTTCGGAGATCATCGATTCAGTTACAATACAATCTAGCAATTTAGTGGGCGGCAAATAGCGAGAACGAGTATAGATGGGTGCCTTTTCGTCATAAAAACTAAAAGGAGGCTGAGGCTGCTTGGTTAGAGCCATATTGGCATCATAGAAGGCCTTGATTGTTCCAATATCTTCCCAATAGTCTTTGAAAAGGTAGGCCTGCACATTGTAATCTTTGGCCGCAGAGGGAATAATCTCCTTACCAAAGTCAGTTTGCTCCAGGTTGGATTCCAAAAGATGAATTAAGACTTCCTTGGTAAATACATATATACCCATAGAGGCTATATAAGGACTTTTTTGAGCCTCTTCGGGTGACAGTCCAAGGATGGTGGTATCAACCCTCATCTTTTTAAGGTCATCTCCCTTGGGTTTTTCCATAAAGTCTACTACTCTACCTTGCTCGTTGATCTTCATCAAGCCGAAGGCTGAAGCCTTTTCTTCATCAGCGGGAACTACAGAAAGCGTGATATCAGCATTGGTTTCTCTATGTCTTTCGACAAATAGGCTATAGTCCATACGATAAAGATGATCTCCTGAGAGGATGACATATTCATCTACATCCCATTCCTTGATAGACCAAAGATAACGGCGAACCGCATCAGCAGTTCCCTGGAACCAATTGGGGTTTTCGGGAGTTTGCTGAGCTGCCAAAACCTCTACAAAACCATCACTAAAACCGGAGAAATTATAGGTTCTACTAAGATGGCGATTTAAGGAAGCAGAATTAAACTGTGTTAGTACATATATTTTGAGAATTTCCGAATTAATACAATTACTGACAGGTATATCAATCAGTCGATATTTCCCGGCTAGGGGTACTGCCGGTTTAGCACGTAACTTAGTCAAAGGGTAAAGTCTTGTTCCGGCTCCACCACCTAGAATGATTCCCAGTACTCTTTTCATAAAAAAACCTCACTGTTGCCTAGACTTTACGATCAAATTCAATCATTGGATGAAAATTTTAGTCAAGTAAAAAAATAATGCTTAAGTTTTTTATTTTTCCCTCATATTCGAGTATATAGGTATAGCGTTCCCTTAAAATTTTCTTGTCTATGTTTTGGTATGATGGAATACTGCACGAAAATAATAGTATAAATATATCTATCACGAGTCCTTCTTTACTCTATGGTGCCACGGTTTTTTCGACCATGAGGCTTTATCAAGGGTCTTTAAATCACCCTCTGACCCAATGGCCTGCCCATTGCTCAAGAATCAACTCATCTATAAAAGTATTTGGTTGGAGTGAGCCTGATTGGAGTGATCTAAAAAAGGGAGCGCAAATCTTAGGACAAAATTATCCAATTTTGCGGCTGACAATCTTTCCAGAGGGTCAAAGCTTAATTACGGGTCGTAATTTACCCTTAGATCTCGATATAATCCAACAAAAAGGTATCAAAGGCTTTGTAGCTAAAGATCAAATATACCAAAGAGCCCTTGGTGATCATAAAACCGGAAATTATTTAGGTCCATGGCTAGCTAAATCCCAAGGATATAGAGAAGCAATTCTAATTAACAGATTAGGGCAATGGTTAGAAACCTCTAGCGGAAATCTTTGGGGTTATTGTAATGGCACTTTTTATACTCCACCATTGGATGGGGATGTTTTACCCGGCATTGCCCGCAATTATCTCCTCTCTTGTCTGCAAGCAAATAAAATAAACTATCAAGAGATAGTTTGGGATCTTGCTCTAATCAATAAACTAGAAATGATTGGCTATAGTAATTCTGTGGTGGAGATTGTGCCCTTTGAGACGATAGTAAGCGATGGGCAAGTTTTAACCTTTGAGCCTCAACATCCGGCTTACTCCCTCCTGCGTCAATACTATCAATACTAAATATAGTGCTTTTATGAGGATTCTGTTTGTCAACCCAGTCGCTGTAGTAGGTGGAGGTGAAAAAGTACTTCTTACTACCTGCAAAGCCCTAATTACTGCAAACCCCAATCTTGAACTTTATTTGATTGTCTGCACTGATGGACCTTTGGTTCAAAAAGCAAAAGCCTTAGGGGTAGTAGTTAAAGTCTTGCCGCTACCTGAGCAGCTCAATCAACTAGGAGATAGCGCTTTAAAAGGACAAAACAAGCTAACTTCCACTGTGGTTCTTTTGGCAAAATTATTACCTGCTCTAGCTGCTTTTGTGGGCTATTTGCGCAGCTTTAATCAACTAATCAACTCAATTAGTCCCGATTTGATCTATTCCAATGGAATCAAGACCCATCTGTTACTAGCTCTAGGCAATAAAAATATTCCAATTATTTGGCATCTGCATGATTTTTATAGTACTAGACCTCTGATGGCCAAGGTCTTAAAATGGGCTAGCAAAAAAGTATCTAAGGCAATTGCTATTTCCAAAGCTGTAGCGCAAGATGCCCAGCCTATTTTGAAGAACGTACCGATTGAGGTAGTTTATAACTCTCTAGATATAGATGTTTTTTCTCCTCGAGAAACTCAAAATCATACCCCAGTAAGAGTAGGCTTGGTTGCTACTTTTGCTCTTTGGAAAGGGCAGGATATTTTTTTAGAAGCAATTGCCGAAATTCTTAAGCTACAAAAGGATATCAATGCCCATTTCTATATAGTAGGCGAGCCTATCTACAAGACCAAGGGTTCTCAATTTTCCAAAGAGCAATTACAGCAGAAAGCTGAGCAATTAAAAATAACTCAATGGGTTGATTTTCTCGGATTCCAAGAAGATGTGTCACAAATCTATAATTGGCTAGATATTGTAGTTCATGCCAGTACACAACCAGAGCCATTTGGTCTAGTGATTGCTGAGGCTATGGCTTGTGGTAAGCCGGTGATTGTCTCTCAAGCTGGTGGCGCGGCAGAACTATTTAAAGATGGCTATGATGCTATTGGTGTTGCTCCTAAAGATACCCTATCTTTGGCAGAGACTATTTTGGGACTAGTTGAAGATCCCCAAAAACGCACCTATTTAGGTTCAAATGCTAGAGCTACAGCAATCGAGCGTTTTAATGATCAAAGACTGGCTCCTCAACTTATGAGGATTTTTAATCTTTTAAAAAATAAGGACGACTAGCTTGGCTTTTGCGCAAGATATCCTCAAGTGCATTCCATTTCTGCTGCCTAATTAAATCAGTAATCTCTTGCAATACTTGCTGATATTTAATTAGTGAATCTAAAATTGCCTCACGGTTATACTGAGCCATCATCAAGCCTAATTCTGGATTGCCACCACCTACTCTAGTTGTATCTTTAAATCCTGTACTAGCTAGTTTTTGGGCAAGCTCAAGAATATTTGATGGAGCTTTACTATCGATTGATTCTAAAAGAGTAGCCCCAACTATTACCGGCAAATGAGAAATCCAAGCAACAGCGCAATCATGTTCTTCTGGATTGGTGATGTAGGGTATAGATCCTAATTGAGCGATTATCTTTTTTAAACACTCTAGAGATTGGCTTGGCGTATTTTCAATAGGAGTTAGAACATAGGGCGCATTTTTAAATAAATTGTATTGAGCTGCCTCAATTCCTACAAAGGCTGTTCCAGCCATAGGATGACCGCCGATGAAATTGGGCCAAATTTCACTACATTTTTGCACTATCTCCCCTTTAACTGAGGCTACATCAGTCACAATAGTAGAAGGCGATAGCTCAGAAGATATGGTTTCTAGAGTTGGGACTATTGAGCCTATTGGTGTACATAAAAAAATCAAATCCACATCATTTAAAAGCTTAAAATCGGGACTTGCTTGATGACAGACTTTGCGCTCCATTGCTCTATCACAGGTTTCTTGAGAGCGGCTAATTCCGACGATGTAATGGCCCTTTTGGTAGAGATCTAGTCCTAGAGAACCTCCAATCAAACCCAGTCCAACTATACCTATCTTCTTACTATTCATTTAACCTGAGCCAGAATTTGGGACAACTGATTTATTTGTTCTGAATTTAAAAGACTTACTAAGGTACTAGCAATTGCTCTGGGCTCTAGGGGAACTAAAACAAAAACTGAAGATTGATTAGTCAAATCCAAAAGCCCTTGACTGACAATAATTTCATCTGCTTTTTCTAAATTTATTAAATCATATGCTCTTTTGAGATTTGTCATCACAACTGGAGCCAAAATACTATAGTCATAGCTGGGGTTAGCAATCGCTTTTTTAGCAGTTTCTAGTAGATAGCTCCAATTTGATATTCCTGTTAGAGAATCTTGCAATTCATCACATAGTAATTTTAGTTGATAGCGATTTTGGGAATCTGCTTTTTGTTTAAAAATTTCTAGCATTTCTAGCAAAAGTTCTCTGATATGAGCAACTATTCCCAGAGATTGTTTTTTTGCAGATAAGATCCAAGTTCTAAAAAGATTGCCTCAGATTGTCTGAGAATTTCTGATTGTTCTTGGTTAATTGTCAAAAGTAGATTTTTTAAATTATCATAAGCCAAAAGTAAAAGCCTTTCTAATTTACTGTCTGGAGTATTTTTTTTCTCTTGTAGTATCTTAAAGAGATCTTCTAACCTATGTGCCATTTTTTGAATATCACTAAAGCCGAGCATTCCAGCTCCACCTTTAATTGAATGGGCTGCTCTGAACATTTCTTGCACAACTTCTGGATCTTCGGCAAGTTTCAAAATACCTTTTTCTAAGGTTTCCAAATGTTCTAAGGCTTCTTCAAGGAAATAATTAATTATTTTTTGATCCTTAGAAATCTCCAAGGGGAGCCTCCTTAATGTGATATTCGCTTTATAGCCGGCCAACCCAAAAACATTGATGATCAGCCTAAGAATAGGTTAGGCTTCATTTGATTAAACAGTTGTAGCTTTGACATCTATTGTCACATCGGCTGGATCGATGTCAAGGTTCATTTGATTTTCCCTTATAGTGAGCATATTGGTCAATTCGCTAACTAACATACTCATGACCATGGCATCATCAAGCCAACCAACTACAGGAAAAATATCAGGCGAAAGATCAAATGGGCTGAGCATATAGAAAAGACCACCTAGGATCAACAGCCAACGATATTTAGGATTGGTGGACTTGCGGGTAAACCATTGGAATAGATACTTGATTAGGAATTTCATAGCTTATAAATATGCCTCTTTGTTGATAATTCCATATTGTCATGAACAACTTGGGAGTAAAAGTGAGACTGTCCACACTGTTTTTGGTGTGTTATCCGTTGCTATGATTGAAAGAAAATCTCTAAATGATAGATCATGACAAACACTGTAATTTCAAGCGAACAGGTTCTGGAACAGTTGCGTTGGCGTTATGCAACTAAAAAGTTTGATCCAAGCAAAAAAATTTCCGATCCCCTTTGGCATACCTTGCTAGAGTCTTTGGTATTAGCTCCATCTTCTTTTGGACTGCAACCTTGGAAATTTTTTGTAATCAATAATCAACAGTTAAAAGAACAATTAGTAGAGCATTCTTGGGGACAAAAGCAAGTAGCTGATGCTTCTCATCTTCTAGTACTAGCTATAAAACTGGAAATAGGTGAAGCTGAAGTAGATCACTACATTCAATCCATTGCGCAAATTAGAGGGACTAGTATTGAGCAACTGGAAGGGTTTTCTAAAACGATCAAAGGATTTTTAAGCAATCCCAATCTTGATATCAAACAATGGACTAGTAAGCAAGTTTATATTGCTTTAGGTCAGTTTATGACTACTGCAGCCATTTTGGGTGTTGATACCTGTCCGATGGAAGGTTTTAATCCTGCTAAATATGATGAAATACTCGGTTTAACAGCCAAAGGTTATCACTCAGTCTTGGTATGTCCTACTGGTTATCGCGCTGAAGATGATAAAAATGCCTCTTTAGCAAAAGTCCGCTTTCCTTTGGAGGAAATGATCGAGAATATCTAGAGGTAGTTAGCGGGGATATCTAATTCTCTTTTAAAGATATTCCCAAACCATTTTGATTAAACTGCTCTACTGTAGTTTGCGAGAGGGGATGTTCAGTCATAGATTGCAAAATATTTAAAGGTAAAGTGAGATGATCCGCTCCAGCTTGCAGAGCATCTGCTGCTTCTTGAGCAGATTTGAGACTAGCCGCTAGAATTTGAGTATCCGAGCGATGCAAAATCTTGGACATATCTCTAACTAAAGCAAGGCCATCACCTAACAAGCGAGTAGCTCTGTTAACATAGGCTATCGCATAGCGAGCTCCTGCTTCTGCTGCTACAGCGCATTGATAGGAGCTATAGATAGCAGTCACTGAACAGGGAATCTCTCGGGATAATCTGGCTACTGCCTTAAAGCCAACTGGAGTTGCTGGTATTTTCAAAACCGTTTGATTGCCTATGATTTCATAAGCCCTATACCCTTCAGAGACCATATCTTCAAATTCACTACTGAGTACTTGATAATAAAGTTCACCTGTAGTAATTGAGCGCAGTTTAGCCAGGGTTTCCTCTGGAGAGAGAGGGCTTTTGGCTAACAAAGTTGGATTGGTTGTGATACCTTTAACCCAACCAAATTGCATAGCTTGCTGAGCTTCATCGATCAAGGCTGAATCAAGGTAGATCATTGCAACAAAACTAGTTAGAATCTTAAAAATCACCCTTATTATAAAGTAATGTCCAATCTGATTCTAGATGTACAAGATTTAACCGTTCAATTCCCTGCTCACCGAGAGAGTAAATTGGCGATAAATCATATCAGCTTTAGTCTAGAGCGTGGTACTACTTTAGGGATAGTTGGAGAATCTGGTTCAGGTAAATCGGTAACCTCAGCTGCCATATTGCGTCTGATTCCCAAGCCAGGTGAAATTACAAGTGGATTGATTTACTTTAACGAGATAGATGGGGGAACCAAATTTGAGCTATTGGGACTGCCAGAAGAGCAAATGCGCAGTCTAAGAGGTCGTAAGATTGCCATGATCTTTCAAGAGCCAATGAGCGCGCTTAACCCAGTTTATACCATTGGCTATCAAATAATTGAAGCAATCAAATTACATCAGTCTGTCACGCCTGATCAATCTACCAATCAAGCGATTGCTCTTTTACAGGAAGTAAAATTGCTACCTAGTGATGAGCAATTAGAAGCCGAATATTTAGAAAATAATACTAAACAAATTTCAGCTAAAGAATATCTCAAATACAACAAAGAAGCAATCTTAAAGCGCTACCCGCATGAATTATCTGGCGGACAGTTACAAAGAGTCATGATTGCCATGGCCATTTCCTGTCAACCGGCACTTTTGATTGCTGATGAGCCTACTACGGCTTTAGATGTAACAGTCCAAGCAGGGATACTGGATTTACTCAAGAGCATATCCGTTCAAAGAGGAATGTCTATGCTCTTTATTTCCCATGATTTAGGAGTAATTAATCGGGTTGCTGATTCGATCATGGTGATGTACCAAGGTAAGATCGTCGAACAAGGAACCAAAGACCAGATTCTCACCCAGCCCAAACATCCCTACACCAAAGGACTTATTTCCTGTCGTCCAAGATTAGACATTCAGCCAGAAAAACTTTCAACTGTGGCTGATTTTATGACAGTTAAAAGCAGCAATGGTCAAATTATTCAGAAATCTCCTCCCCCACAAAAGATTATCAGCGCCCAAGAAGAATTTGAGCGATTAATTGATTTACAACAGAGAGAAGCAATATTGATTGTTAAAAATCTTCAGGTCGAATACCGCAAAAAAGGATTCTTACAATCGAAGATTTTCAAGGCTGTAGATGATGTTAGTTTTGAGGTAAAAAAAGGAGAAACTCTCGGTTTAGTGGGTGAATCAGGTTGTGGTAAATCCACTTTAGCTAGAGCAATTATGAGATTAATCCCCATTAGTGCAGGGGAAATTTACTTCCTAGGCTACAAAATTTCAGAATTTTCCTCAGAAAAAATGCGCTCTATTCGCAGCCATATGCAGATAGTATTTCAAAACCCCTACAATTCCCTTAATCCACGTTTGAGTATTGGTCAGGCTATTCTAGAGCCTCTGTTGATTCACCAAGCTAAAATGAAAGGAAATAGGCAGAAAGTAGAATATCTCTTAGAGAGAGTAGGATTAGATCCCAACTGGCAAAATCGTTATCCACATGAACTCTCAGGGGGACAGAGACAGAGAGTTTGTATAGCTAGAGCCTTAGCCCTCAATCCCCAATTTATCGTCTGCGATGAATCAGTATCTGCCCTTGATGTATCGGTTCAGGCTGAGGTTCTCAATTTGCTCAAAGAACTACAAAGAGATTGGGATCTGACTTATATCTTTATTTCGCATGATTTGAGTGTAGTCAGATTTATGAGTGACCGGATTATAGTGATGAACAAGGGAAAATTTGTAGAAAGTGGCACTGCCCGAGAAATCCTTACTAGTCCCAAGCAGGATTATACTAAATCCTTGATTGCTTCAATTCCGCGTTAAGTTGCGAGGGCGGGTATAATATGACAGAGAATGGAGAGAAGAAATGGTAAATTTTGGGCTGAATTCAGCAAGCATACTTGGCATTTTCTTGGCAGTAGCTGGTGCCGGACTTTACTTTATGCGTTCGGTCCGGCCCGAACTATCAAGAGATCATGATATATTTTTCGCTGCAGTGGGTTTGCTCTGTGGTTTTATCTTATTGTTTCAGGGCTGGAGATTAGATCCTATCCTTCAATTTGGTCAATTTCTTTTAACTGGAACTACTATCTTTTTTGCTGTAGAGACCATCAGGTTGCGTAAAGCCACTACAGAGCAAGCTAAAAGAAATTCTCCTTTTGCTGATGATGAAAGACGAGTCAGCCGCACAAGGGTTTATACAGAAGCTGAGCTTGACCAAATCGAACCTGAAGATGAGGAAGAAGAATCTTCTTATAGTAACAAAAGGCGTTTGCGGGGTACTAGTTATGAGACCGACGAACCGAGAAGAACGCGCCGCACAACCAAGCCAAATTCATCACAGCCGCGCTATAGTCGTTATTCGGAAGAATCAGACCGTCCGGCTCCAACTAGAAAAAGGCCTACTGAACAGCCAAAATCACAGTCTTGGGATGAACAAGAGAGAGATTGGGCTGATGAAGAACCTAAAAAGCCCCGCCGTCGACCTGAGGGTGAAGATAAACCTCAAAAGACTTCTAGAAAACCCAGACCGTATTCTAATGAATATGGCGATGATCCCCCTGCGGCCTATGTTGATTATCAGCCCATAGAAGACGAACAAGAGCAAGAAAATACAATAGTCAGTGATCGCCCTAAATTAGACCAAAACGAGCATGATGATTCTGATTATTAATCAATTGTAGATAGCGGCCAATATTTTTTTATTCTTACCCAAATATACTTTTATACTCTGGTGCATCTCGAAACTCAGGTATTTTAATCTAGTCTCAAGCGCAGAGAGATGGTTTAAAATTTCTGATTGTTTTTTGGGATCACCTTCGCTTGCTTCTGAAAGCTCTCTAATCTTAGTTATATAGCCTTCATCCAAAAATATATCAATTCCCTGACTGTGGCTGTTATAGCTGCAAATATTTCCTTGACAGAGATTATCAAATTCTTGTTGAAATTGAGCTTTTTTCTTGGCTACATTTAAATAAACAAGGTAATTGCTCATATTCGTTTGAATATCCAGAGAGCTATTGCCAGTAATCTGCTCTAGATTATTGATAGCATAATGCCAGCTCTGGCTAGCTTGAATCCAATCTTGCTTTTGTTGATAGAATTGAGCTTTGCTAGCTTGGAATATAGCTTTTTGATAAAAGGATTGGTTTTTTTGTTGTTGATCTTTTTTGAGATTTGCCTCGGAAAGATCGACTTGATAAGACTTTCTAAGTTGATCTGCCTTCTCAAAACTAGTAGTATCTGGGGTAACTTGCTTTAGTGAGTCTAAGGCGCTATGCCAACTAGCGCAAACAATCACCCAATCGCTCAGAGATTTTGCATTTTCCTCTCTTTGATGAGCAATTTTGGCGGTAAGCTCAGCTAGCTTCAAAAAAGCAAGTGAGTCTAGTTCGCTTGTTTGCCTTGTTTTGGTCTGTTGATAGTATATCTTGTAGTCTTTGAGTCTAGATCGAGCTATTTGAGCAATAGGAGCAAAGGATATTTTAGGCAAAATATTGATTGCCTCTTGCAATTGCTGTTCAATTTGTCCCCATTGAGCAAGAGAGTGGGAGCGGTTTTGCAATTGTTCAAGCGCGCCAGTAGCTAGAGTGATTGATTTTATAAGCAAATTGAGATCTTTTAGTTGCTCTTGTTGGGTATTAATTTCTGTTTCAATTGCTTGGTCAAAATTGGAAAAGAGATTGGCAATTGAGAGCTCGGCGATATTTGTAGAGAGTTTTTGTCTATATTTAACTAAAGAGGGAAGATCGCTAGAAACAGGTCTTTCAATTTGTTTACTATCTAAAAGGGCATTTGCATAGGGATGGGTAAAGCTATTAAGGGTAGTTAGAATAAAAAAAAGTACTGGGGATCCTAATAATCGAAAAAAGTACTTAATTTTAAATTGCTCAAAACCATCAAAAGTAGTTCTTGCCATCTTAAACAGGAGAATAAAAAAGAATAAATATGGTACTTTCTTCGGTAATCAAAACGTTGAGACGATCAAGTCTTACTCAAGAGCTCCGTAGCAAGTTGGCGCAATCTGGAGCACTGGAGTTAAGTGGTATCCCGCGTTTAGCCAAAGGTATAGTAGCATCTAGTCTAGCTCAAACTCAAGACAAAAATATTTTAATTATCTGTGCCACTTTAGAAGAAGCTGGCCGATGGGCATCACAGATGGAAATGATGGGCTTCAGAATTGTCCATTTTTACCCAACATCGCAGTCTTCTCCCTATGATTTACTCAATCTCGAATCTGAGATGATTTGGGGACAGATGCAGGTTCTCTCTGGGCTAGATGAGCAAGCTATGGCCATAATTGCCACTGAAAAGGCTCTCCAAAGACACCTTCCTCCGCCAGTTGATTTTTACGACTGTTGCCTACGCCTTCAACTAGCACAAGAGCTGGAAATGGGCCAACTGGAACAAAAACTCAGCTATATGGGTTATCAATCAGTTTCTCTAGTAGAGTCTGAGGGACAGTGGAGCCGTCGAGGAGATATCTTAGATGTCTTTCCAGTTTCGGCCGAAATTCCAGTGAGATTGGAGTATTTTGGAGACAAGATAGAAAAAATCAGAGAATTTGATCCGGTTAACCAGAGATCACTAGATCAACTAGAAAAAATACTTTTGACCCCAGTCAATTTTTTTGGCTTAATCAAAAAGCATCTAAGCCAAGAGCAAATCAACCAATATTTTTCTGAGCAACAAGCAGAACAATTACAAGAAAATAACTATCCTGAAGGTTTTGGCCGCTTTTTAGGTTGCGCTTTTGAGCAGATAGCATCACTTTGTGATTATTTAAAACCAGATAATACATTGCTGGTTTTTGATGAACTGGAGCAGTGCCGCTTTCATAGTGAGCGCTGGGTGGAAATTGCAGATAAACAATGGTCTAATCTGGGCTATGAAATACCAGCACTTCACCAAGACTTTGAAGAGCTGCTCAAGCAACTCCAGTCAAATTTCAATGTATTGTATTTATCTGAGATTAACGAAGAAAAAACAAATCTAGATAATATTCCTAGACTCAATCTTGCCAGTCGTCCATTGCCTACAGTACCTCATCAATTTGCCAAGATAGCTGAAATTTTAAGGGGCAAAAGAGAAATCTATGGAACTATGAGCCTAGAAAAATATACAAAATGGTTAATTTCAGCCCAACCATCGCGCTCAGTTTCTCTCTTGCAAGAACATGACTGTCCTGCTCAGTTCGTTGCTAATAATCAAGATTATCCGGCTATAGAGCGGCTCCAAATTCAAGGCAATGCAGTTGCTCTCAAATACTCAGGATTAGCTGAGCTTGAGGGTTTTATCTTACCTCCTTACCGCTTGGTAATAGTCACAGATCGTGAGTTTTTTGGTAAGAGTTCTCTAGTTAATATAGGCTATATCAGAAAACGACGCCGAGCTGCTTCTAAGCAAGTAAATCTCAATCAACTTAAGATTGGCGATTATATAGTTCATAAACATCATGGAATTGGTAAGTTCTCTGGCTTGGAAACCTTAGAACATAGAGAATATTTAGTAATACAATATGCAGATGGTCTTTTAAGGGTGCCGGCAGATCGCTTTGATAGCCTCACTCGTTATCGCCAGATTGGCAATCAGCCGCCGGAACTACATAAAATGTCCGGCAAAAACTGGGAAAATATCAAAGCTAAGGTCCGCAAATCAGTTAGAAAACTGGCAGTTGATCTTCTCAATATATACGCCAAAAGAGCAAAGATGGAAGGCTATCCTTGTCCAGTTGATAGTGTTTGGCAACAGGAACTAGAAGATTCCTTTAGCTATACCCCTACGCCTGATCAACTCAAAGCAATAGCTGAGGTCAAAAGAGATCTTGAAAGTGAGCGCCCTATGGATCGCCTAGTTTGTGGTGATGTGGGATTTGGCAAAACAGAAGTAGCCATCAGGGCAATTTTCAAAATGGTCACCAGTGGTCACAAACAAGTAGCCCTACTTGCTCCTACTACCATATTGACCCAGCAGCATTACCATACCCTACAAGAGCGCTTTGCAGCCTATCCCATTCAAATTGGTTTACTAAACCGTTTTCGTACTAATTCGGAAAAGAGGGATATACTTCATCGCCTAGCTAGTGGAGAGCTAGATATAGTAGTCGGCACTCAACAACTACTTTCTAAATTTGTCCAATTTAGGGATTTAGGCTTGTTGGTGATAGATGAAGAGCAGCGCTTTGGAGTAAATCAAAAAGAAAAAATTAAAGAGATGAAAACCTTGATCGATGTGCTCACCCTGACAGCTACACCTATACCCCGCACGCTCTATATGTCTCTAGGTGGAATCAGGGAAATGAGTTTAATTACAACCGCTCCACCATCTAGAAGGTCGATTAATACTCATCTTTCGCCCTATAATCCTGAAGCTATTAGAAATGCCATTCGCAACGAGCTAGATCGTGGCGGGCAGGTATTTTATATAGTTCCTAGGGTTGAGGGAATAGAAGAAATTGCCGGCACAATCAGAGAGATGTTACCCAATATCCGAATTATGATTGCTCATGGGCAACTAGAAGATTCTGAATTAGAGACTACGATGCTCGATTTTAGCAATGGTGAAGCTGACTTGTTACTATGCACAACAATTGTAGAATCAGGGCTCGATATCCCTAGAGTTAATACAATAATTATTGAGGATTCTCACCGCTTTGGCTTGGCTCAGCTCTATCAATTGAGGGGACGAGTAGGAAGATCGGGAATTCAAGCACATGCATGGCTTTTTTATCCCAGTAAAGGTGAGCTGAGTGAGAATGCCAGATCCAGACTCAGGGCAATTCAGGAATTCGCTCAACTAGGCTCAGGTTATCATTTAGCTACTAGAGATATGGAAATTAGAGGCGTGGGTAATATTCTAGGGGCTGAGCAATCAGGTCAGATGGAAATTATTGGCTTTGATCTCTATATGGACATGCTCCAAGAAGCGCTTAAGGAAATCCAAGGCCAAGAAATTCCTCAAGTCGAAGATACGCAAATAGATCTCAAGTTGACTGCCTTTATTCCTACGGACTATATCCCAGATCCTCAACAAAAACTAGCAGCCTATCAGACTATTGCCAACGCTATATCAATTGAGGAGCTCAGACAAATTCAACTAGATTGGTATGATCGCTATGGTAAATTGCCAAGTCCTGTAGAGCAACTCTTTGGCATTATAGAGCTCAAGCAGCTTGCTAAATCTCTAGGATTCTCCCGCATCAAGCCAGATAGTACTGGTCATGTAATTCTAGAAACACCGATGGAAGAGCCCGCGTGGAAGCTCTTGCAAGAAAATTTACCCCAAAATCTACAAACGCGCTTTGTCTATAGCCCTAAAAAAGTCACCTGCCGTGGTTTGGGAGTGCTAAAACCTCAAAAGCAGCTAGAATCTCTACTAGAGTGGTTAGGAAAAATGAAGCTTAAAGAGAATAATTAAAATGCCTAAAGAAATTGAAAGAAAATTTTTGGTAAAAGGAGACTCTTGGCGAGGCTTAGCTAAGCCTCAGTTTTATCAGCAAGGCTATATAGACACCATCAATCAAACCACCATCAGAATTAGGATAGTAGGGGAAAAGGGTTTTTTGACAATCAAAGGGAAAAGCCAGGGAATTGCACGTTCTGAATATGAATACCAAATTCCTCTTGCCGACGCCCAGCAAATGCTCCAAGAGCTCTGTCAAAAGCCCCAAATTCAAAAAAACCGCTATCAAATTCAAGTTAAAGAACTTCTCTGGGACGTAGATGAATTTCTGGGTGATAATAGTGGTTTAATCATAGCCGAAGTTGAACTAGAAAATGAAAACCAAATTATTGAACTGCCAGAATGGATAGCTCAAGAGGTCTCATTGGATCCTCGCTATTTCAATTACAATTTAACTAAATTTCCCTACAAAAATTGGTAATTATAAAATTATGGAACTCAAACAATTAATAAACTTGGCTACTCGGCATATCTTACATACTGTACCTGAATCTATCTATTTAAATACTGGAAAAGATTTCACCAAGCCTATATCTATTCGTGGAATTGTAAATGAGCGTTGCAACTACAAATGCCGTTATTGTGATTTCTGGCGTCTGGAGCATTATCGTGATGAAATTAGTATTGAGCAGTGGCAAGAGGCCTTACTGAGTTTAAAAAAGTTTATTGGTCCTTATTCAATCCAGTTTGCTGGTGGTGAACCTTTCTTGAAAAAAGGTTTTGTAGATTTGTTGGGTTTTTGTCATACTAACGGTATCGACTGGGGAGTGATTACAAATGGTTCATTTTTAGATTCCGAAACAGTCAAAAAAATTGCCCAAGCAAGGCCACTATATGTTGAAATTTCCGCCGATAGCGACAATCCTGAGATCAATGATTATGTGCGTGGTAGATTGGGCGCATTAGAAAAAATTGAAAAGGGAATAGCTCTATTGTGCCAAGAGCGCGAACGCTTGTCACTCAAGTTTCCTATTAGGATCAAACCCACTGTTCATAAATATAATTTTAAGCACTTGCCTGAATTAGTACGATGGACTAGAGAAGTAGGAGCCACAACTATTGACTTTTCTCCAGTTCGTCTTTTTAATGATCAAGTAAAAACAGAATTATGGATTAAAGAACAAGCAGATCTCGAAACTTTAGAAACTGTTATATCTACTCTTATCAGCATGAAACATGCTGGGGCTCCTATAGAAACATCTGATGCCAAAATTTATTCACTGGCAGATCATTTCAGAGAAAATCTAGTGTTTCATGGAGTTTCACCTTGTCGAGTTGGTCTGAGGGATTACCATATCAATCCAAATGGGGAAGTGTTTATGTGTTGGTTTTACCCAACTATAGGTAATGTCAAAGAGAGTAGCGCTCGTGATTTATGGTATGGAGAAAAAGCAGCTCAAATTCGCGCTCAAAATATTGCTTGCCAAAAATTTGGCTCAACTGATTGTGCAAACTCTTGTCTTTCACACAGAACTCTTTCCCAAAAAATTGAGTTAGGTAGTATTCTTTTTCGTATGGCTAGAGCTGGAGGTCGATAGTTAATGATTGTTGATACGATTAAGCATCGTATGCAAAAAATCTGGCGCAAAAAGAGAATGAGCGCTTTTTTAGAGAGAATTGAGCCTAAAGATAACTGGAAAGTTCTTGATCTTGGTGGATTACCCGAAATGTGGGAAATATTAGATCTTGATTTGGAAATTACCCTTTTAAATCTTCCAGGTGAGTTCATTGGACAAAACAATCAGCTCAAACATAACTATCAGTTTATAGAAGCCGATGCCGCTGGAGAACTCCCCTTTGAAGATCATTACTTTGATCTTGTATTTAGCAACAGTGTAATCGAACATTTAGGCTCTAGTGAACAAGAAGAAAAGTTTGCTCATTCAGTTCATAGATTGGCGCCTAGATATTGGGTCCAAACCCCCAGTATCTGGTTTCCTATAGAGGCACATTGCAATATGCCTTTTTGGTGGTTTTATCCGCAGAGTTTTCAAAATCTATGGATTGAGCGCTGGAAACAAAAGGGATATGTATTCAAATGGCAACAAATGTTAACAACAAAGGTAATCACCCTCTCGAGGCTAAAGCGTTTGTTTCCCCAGGGGCATGTCTATACAGAATATGTAGCTGGATTTTCTAAGTCCTATTCTATATACTATAAAATTTAAATTATAAAACTCAAATCAAAGCTCTTCTGCAGCTCCAGTTATTCGGTAGAGCTGAGGGCCAGCCCATCCTTAGCGCTTCTGGGCATATTGCCATCACTGTCAGCTGACAGTCTATCAATTGAAACCCTTCTTTTTCCGATTGCTTGAGGCTATGTTTAAGAATTGAATCATTCTTAAATTCAAGGGTTCTGTTGCACTGAATACAGACCAAGTGATGATGGTGATGGGGATGTGGTTGATTGAGCTCATAGTGTTTGTGACCTTCAGCTAGTTCTAACTCTCTGAGAATTCCCATCTTAGTCATCAGCTTGACACTACGGTAGATAGTAGAAAGACTAATCACCTCAGCTTGCTCTTCTAAGAGCTGATGAAGTTCTTCTGCGCTTAAATGGTTTCCCTTAGGAAGTTCTTGGAAAATTAACAATATTTTTTCGCGCTGAGGGGTTAATCGCCATCCTCTAGAATTAAGTTCAGCCTTGAGAGAAGATGCGGTATAAGAGGACATAGCCTTTAATCTCAATAATTATGCCTTATTGACAATGATATCGGTTTTAGCTATACCTTGACAAGAACATGGGCACAATGTAAGTTCAGAAAAAAGACTCAGATTTCTATGCCAGTATGATAGAATACCCGATTGAAATATATATTTGTGTAAAATCTTATATCAAAGAAAATGCCGAGGATGTTGAGAGAGACTCTTGATGACTGTCAGACGAAATTTAACTAACAATTGAGGAAAAAGTTAATGAAAGCCATGATTTTGGCGGCCGGCAAAGGGACAAGGGTTCGCCCAATTACCCATACAATTCCCAAACCGTTGATTCCCATTTTGCAAAAACCGGTGATGGAGTTTTTACTAGAACTACTACGCGAACATGGTTTTGATGAGATTATCGTCAATGTAAGTCACTTGGCAGATCAGATAGAAAATTACTTTAGAGATGGTCAGCGATTTGGTGTGCAAATAGCCTATTCTTTTGAGGGTTCTATCAAAGACGGTGAATTAGTTGGAGAAGCAATAGGTTCGGCTGCTGGTATCAGAAAAATTCAGGATTTTAATCCTTTTTTTGATGATACTTTTATTGTTCTCTGTGGGGATGCCTTGATTGACCTAGATCTCACCGCTGCCGTTCGTTGGCACAGGGAAAAAGGTTCAATTGCCACTATAGTTACTAAATCTGTCCCCAAAGAATCGGTCTCTAGTTATGGTGTAGTGGTAACTGATGAAAATGGACTTATTCAAACTTTCCAAGAAAAGCCCTCAGTTGAAGAAGCTTTAAGTACCAAAATTAATACTGGCATATATATATTTGAACCAGAGGTGATAGACTATATTCCGCCTAATCGCGTCTATGATATTGGTAGTGAACTTTTTCCCAAGCTGGTAGAAATAGGTGCGCCTTTTTATGCCGTCGATATGGATTTTGAGTGGGTTGATATTGGAAAAGTCCCAGATTACTGGCAAGCCATCAGAGCGATTCTCAATCGAGATATCAAAAACGTACAGATACCAGGCACTGAAGTAAGACCAGGTATCTATACTGGATTAAATGTAGCTGTCAATTGGGATAAAGTCGATATTCAAGGACCTGTCTATATCGGGGGAATGACTCATATTGAAGATGGTTCTACAATTATTGGTCCTAGTATGATCGGTTCAAATTGTTGGATATGTAGTGGAGCTACGGTCAACAATAGTATTATCTTCGATTATTCTCGCCTAGGACCTAGTGTGAGTTTAGTAGATAAGCTCGTATTTGGCCGCTACTGTATATCTTCGACAGGTTCTGCTATAGATATGCAGGCTGCTGCTTTAGACTGGCTGATAACCGATACTCGCCAGAGTAGTTTCCAGCATGAGCTCAATACTCAACAGGCCATAGCAGACCTACTTAAAAGTAGTTAGCTTTGGAAGATAATTTTTTCTAAATCCTCCACGGTGACTTCCAGATCTTCATTACAGATCTTGAAATCAAATGAGTCACTAGAGGCTATTTCTTCCCTGGCTTTTTCCATCCTTGAGGCTATTACTTCTGGAGTTTCAGTTCCTCTGGCTTGCAACCGCCGCTCTAGTTCTTCTAATGAAGGTGGCAAGATAAATACAGTAGAACTATTGGGAAAATTTGCCTTGATTTGTCCTGCTCCAAGGACCTCAATTTCCAAAAGAACATTTTGACCTTGCTTGAGTCGCGCTTCTACCGGTATTCTAGGAGTGCCGTAATAATTTTCAGTATACTGAGCCCACTCTAGGAGACTATTGTTCTTAATCATCTGCTGAAACTCTTCTTTAGTGAGGAAATAATAGTCTTTGCCATGTTCTTCATGAGAACGCGGAGAACGAGTTGTGGCAGAAATAGAAAGGTAAAGTTCTGAATGAGTCAAGAGCAGTTTTTTTACTAAGGTTCCTTTGCCAACCCCACTTGGTCCAGTAATGACAATGAGCTTACCCGCTTGCATTGAAAAAGTTACCTTAAATTTTGATAATTTATTTAAAATTTTACAACCTATCGTTTAAGGTTGCTCAAGGAAATAACCCGCTACCAGAGCTAGTACAATCAGCCACATTGTCTTGACCCGATAGCCAAAGAGCATAATAGCAGACAACATGGTCAAAAAGACATTAACCCAGTTATTGCTAAGCGCATTGTATCCTATTCGTAGAACTACAACTGCAATTAAGGCAATTGATGCGGCCCTAACGCCATCTAAAAAAAATGAAGTTAACTTAGATTTGCGCATTTTAGCAATCAAAGGATTACTGATTAACACAAAAACAAAAGAAGGTAAAAAAATTGCCAAAGTAGCAACCAAGGCTCCAGGTAAACCCGCAATCAAATAGCCGATAAAAGTAGCACTAGAGAGAATAGGCCCTGGGGTAAATTGACCAATGGCAATAGCATCTACCAATTGCTGTTGCGAGAGCCAATGGTTTTGGTTAACCATACCCTCTTGTAAAAAGGCAAATAGTACATATCCACCACCAAAGAGAATACTGCCAATTTTCAAAAAAAATAAGCCCAGTTGAATTAAAGTGGGCTTAATCAAAACTAATTTACTTGTTGAATTTACTAAAGCAATACCTATTAGTAATGACTGCATTTGGGCTTTTGGCAAGAGAACTATTGCCAATATGCCTCCTAAAATCAAAGCGGCTATCTCAGATAATCCTAATAGGACAGAGGCTATTACTAATAAAAATATGAGAGCTAATTGCAAGTTAGTGATGCTTTTTTTAGCAAGACGCCAGCAAGCATCAGCAATGATCACCACCACTACAGGTCCAATACCAGCAAACAAACGGGCAACAGCTGGTACTGTCCCTATTTGGCTATAAAGCCAAGCAAAACCTAGAGTAACTAAAGAAGCAGGCAGAATAAAACTAATGCCTGCTACGATTAATCCTGGAATTCCAGCGTAGATATAACCAATATGAATGGCCATTTCTGTAGAAGTTGGTCCAGGAATAAGATTACTGGCAGCTAGGGTATCTAGAAACTGCTCTTGTGTAAGCCATTGACGTTTACGGACAGTGTCTTCTTCCATCATGGACAGATGAGCAGCAGGTCCACCAAAGCCAAAAAGACCTTCTAGAAAAAAAACATTCGCAAGCTCCCACAATCGCATAGACCTCAAAAAAAACTAGTTGAGATCTTCAATCAAGTCATCATCAGCTAGAGAAGTAGCAAAGGCAACTGTTCCCATTTCTAGTTTTTCTCGCAGTTGTCCTTCGATAGAATCGGCAATTGTGGGGTTATCTTCAAGGTATTTTAGAGTGTTATCACGTCCTTGAGCGATATTTTCACCGTTATAACTATACCAAGCTCCTTTGCGTGTGATGATACCAGTTTGTTCAGCTAGATCCACCATACAGCCAGTACGAGAAATACCCTTGCCAAAAATAATATCAAACTCAGCAATTCTAAAAGGGGGAGCTACTTTATTTTTAGCTACTTTAACTTTGGCTCTGATTCCGTACTCGCCTTCGTTTCCTTTTTTGAGAGTTTGTATCCGACGAATATCTAGACGAATTGAGGCGTAGAATTTAAGAGCTGTTCCTCCAGTGGTCACCTCGGGACTGCCATAGGTTACACCAATTTTTTGTCTGAGCTGATTGAGAAAAATAACAGTACAGCCAGATTTGCCCATATTTCCTGCAATTTTGCGCAGAGCTTTACTCATCAGGCGAGCCTGTAAACCAACTTGAGTATCGCCCATCTCTCCTTCTATTTCAGCTCTTGGTACCAATGCAGCTACTGAATCTACCACAATAATATCTACAGTAGCTGAGCGAACGAGCTGATCTACTATTTCTAGGGCGGATTCACCGTTATCTGGTTGAGCTACCAGTAGATTGTTAATATCTACGCCAAGAGCAGCTGAGTAGGTAGGATCTAGAGCATGTTCAGCATCGACAAAGGCCGCTACTCCTCCAGCTTTTTGTACTTCTGCCAAAGAATGAAGAGCAAGGGTTGTTTTACCTGAGCTTTCTGGACCATAAATCTCGATGATTCTGCCTTTTGGTAAACCACCACCAAGAGCTAAATCAAGAGTTAGAGCGCCACTGGGTATCGTTTCTACCCTCATCCTGGTGGCATCTCCTAGACGCATGATGGCTCCTTTACCAAAGCTCTTTTCGATTTGATTTATAACTAGTCCTAATGCTTTATCTTTATCAGGGTTGGCTGCCATAAATTGTACGTTTAGTTGTAGTTCTTTTATTTATACGCTAGTTTTTTCTGCTGAAGGATCAGACTATAGAGAATCTTAACAGTTGTGAAGGGAAAGTATGGACTATGCCTAAAATGAAAATAAAGCAGAAAATCTAACAGTCCAATTGTACACCAAAAAAGTAATGATTAATCAAACAGTAGATAAAATTATGACCGTCGACCCCAAGACGGTACAGCCTGATACTCCCATCTCTGAAGCAATTAAACTTCTGATAGAAAATAAAATTAGTGGCCTGCCAGTAGTTGATCAGCAAGGAAAGCTAGTAGGGATTTTGACAGAAGGCGATCTCATGTGGCAAGAAAGTGGCCTAGAAGCACCACCTTATATCATGATTTTAGATAGCGTGATCTATTTGCAAAATCCTGCCCGACATGAAAAAGAAGTACACAAAGTCCTTGGTAAAACCGTCGGAGAAGTTATGAGTGATAAGGTCATTACGATTACTTCTGGTAGAACTGTCAAAGAAGCAGCAATTTTGATGCATGACAAAAAGCTCTCTCGTTTGCCAGTGATTGAAGAAAAAGGAGGAAAATTGATAGGAATCGTCACCCAGAGTGATATTCTACGCACAATGATCGATTAAAACACAATTTTAAAAATGGACTTGGGAAATATTCAACAACTTTTGGACTCTAATGACTATGGAGATCGTCTATCTGGCTTAAATTTTCTGCGCGATCTACCAATTAAAGATAGTTTTAAGATGATTTTTCCTCTTCTTAAAGATACTAATGTGAGGGTTCGCTATGCCGCAGTCAGTCAGATGGATTCCCTAGGTCAAGCAGATCTGGAAAAATCTTTAGAAATTTTGAGAGATATTCTGGCTAATGATCCGGAGATAGATGTCAAAGCTGCTGCTGCAGATGCCTTAGCTGGCCTGAGGTTAAAAGATGCTTATGAAGATCTTCTCAGAGCCTATGAGCAATCTTCTGAATGGTTGTTACAATTTAGCATTCTGGCAGCTTTGGGTGAATTAGGAGATCCCAGAAGTTTTGATTTGCTCAAAGATGCCTTGAGCTCACCTAATGAACTATATAGAACTGCAGCTATCAGTTCTCTAGGAGAATTAAGTGATCCTCGAGCTATACCCCTATTGTTGGAATTTCTCGAGGATGAAGATTGGCAAATCCGCCACCGTTTAGCTCAAGCGCTAGGTTACTTCCAAGCTTTAGAAACTAAAACAGCTTTAGAAAAACTTGCTCTTGATCCTTTTGAGCAGGTGGCATCTGAAGCCAAGCATAGTTTGCAACGACTTTTGCAATGAAGTCTTTTTCATTTTTTCGGTTTGATTGGCAAAGACTATGGCAGTTAGTATATCCGTATTTTTTCCAGTCTTCGGAAAAATTGACTGCTTGGCTTTTGCTGAGCATTGGCAACTTGCTACTATTGCTGGCATCTGCCCTAGGCCCAATCATTATTGAGCAATTGGGGCAGATGCTCTCAGCTTTAGCCAAAGGGGATCAACCTCGCTTTTATCATGCAGTCTCAAATTTTGCTCAATATTCTTTAGTTTCCTCAATAGCTATTGGTATTGGTTACTATAGCTTGAATTTGCTAATGGTACGCTGGCGGGGCTGGTTGAGTAAGCAAATCATTGGTCAATATCTCAAAGATCGCGCGTATTATCGAATCAAAAATCTGCCAGCTATTGATAATCCCGATGCCCGAATTGCTCAAGAAATAGAAACATTTCTCTCTGGTTTGTTGGGATTAAATACCCTAATTCCTATTTTTTCGGGACGCTCTTTTGTAGCTGCTAGTTACCTCTGGGGCTTTTCTCACCAACTGACTGTACTTTTGATTCTCTTAGGTAGCCTCTCGACCTGGTTTAGCTACCGCGTTTTTTTTCGGGCAATGCTCAAGATTAAATATGCGCAAAATCGCAGAGAAGGAAACTTCAGAACTGGACTAGTTAAGATTAGAGAAAATAGTGAATCTATCGCTTTCTATCAAGGTGAAGCTCAAGAGAAGAACTATATTGAAGAGCTCTTTGAGAGGGTATTTCAAAACCGTAATCAATTAATCCGCTGGCAGAATATATACTTAGGAAGTTTTACTGGTCTCAATGATATTTTAGTAAGTCTTCTAGCTTATGGTTTTGCTGGCTGGAAAATTTTGAGCTCTGGCGCAGAAATTGGTACATTAACTACTGTTGTCTTTAATAGCTCTGTGCTCTATTTGCTCTTTTCAATCTTCGGTCAGATTATTGATGATCTCAGTGATACTTTTAATGCCTTTTTCAGATTAAATGAGCTCCAGCAAGCAATAGAAGATTCTGGTAATTCAAGTGAAAATAGGATTTGTATAGAGTATAGCCAAGCCCAGATCCAAATAGAAAATCTGAGCTTGACTACGCCAAAAGGCGAAAAAAACCTTTTTGAAAATTTTAATATTAATGTTAATCAAGGCGAGCGTCTTCTTTTAAGGGGTAAAAGTGGTGCTGGTAAAAGTTCACTGCTTAGGGCTTTAGCTGGACTTTGGAGTTCAGGTCAAGGAAAGATTATCCGCCCGCGGGATATTTTCTTTATACCCCAAAGGCCCTATATGGGTTTTGGTACTCTATCTAGTCAACTACTCTATCCACAAGTAGATAGAGGTCAAATTAGCCACGAAGAATTAGAATCAGCCCTTTCAGCCGTAAATTTGGCGGATTTATCAGAGCGCTTTGGTGGTTTTGCACAAGAGCTAGATTGGGATAAAGTACTATCAATTGGTGAGCAGCAGCGTTTGGCTTTTGCTAGAATCTTACTCAAACAGGCAAAGTTCATTGTCTTAGATGAGGCTACCAGCGCCCTAGATATTGAAAATACAAGAATGATTTATCGGGCAATTGCTAATAAAGATAGAACAATCATCACTGTTGGTCATAATTCTTCCCTAGTTGAATGGCATGATAAATTTGCCCAGATTCCACCGGAGCAATGAAGAAAAATAATTTTTGGCTCTCACTCTGGCAAACCTGGCAGGTTATTAAGCCCTATTGGCAATCAGGATCAAGTCGTTGGGCTTGGTTGATTTTGCTGTTGGTGCTAGCTTTAACTTCAATTGGCGCTGCTTTTGAGGTTACTCTCGCGCAAATCAGTGGTGAAATTGTCAATACACTCACTGAACATAATCGAGAGAGCTTTATTAAACAGGGGCTTTTTTATCTAGCTGGTCAGTTACTTGCCTTAGCAATGAGCAATGCTAGTACTTATCTGCGTTCATATTTGCAAAATCTTTGGCGCAAATGGCTCTCTCAAGAATATATAGAGAGATATCTGACCGATAGGGGCTACTACAAAATACAAAATAAGCAAAATAAGATCGACAATCCAGATCAAAGAATCCAAGAAGATATTGATTCTCTAACTAATGATTCTCTCAATATCTTAAATACATTGCTAGGGAGTATATCTGGTTTGTTAGCAGCTAGCATTGCTATAGAAAAAATATCTCCTGGTTTATTATTGGGAATATTGCTCTATGCTCTAATTAGTACTTTAGTTTCTTATGGTTTGTTTGGCAAAATCTTAAAAGAACTAAGTTTTCTTCAACTCAAAAAGGAAGCGGATTTTCGCTTTAGCTTGATTAGATTGGGTAATTACGCTGAGTCTATTGCTTTTTATCAAGGAGAAACGCAAGAAAAACAGCAAATTGACCAGCGATTAGATAGAGCCATAGAAAATGAAAAAAAAGTTGTTCTATGGAAATATGGCTATCAACCTTCTTTTCAAGATTTAGCCGACAGATTACCTTTTTTTATAACAATGTTGGTGCTAGCTCCTAGGGTTTTTAGTAAAGATCTTAAAATAGGAATACTCCAGCAAAGTAGAGAGAATGTTTTTACTCTTTATCAGAGTTTTTCTGCTGGTTTTAACCAAGTAATCAATCTAACTTCTATAGCAGCTTCAGGTGAGCGTCTATATAGTCTTAGAGATTACCTAAAATTACCATACCAGGGACATAGAACACTCGATATCAAGAGAAATGGTGGCTTTAGAATTAAGCAGCTGACCCTTGAGACTCCGGATCACAAACGTACGCTTATCAAAGATCTTAGCCTTTCTCTTGCAGAGCATGATAGCCTTTTGATATTGGGAGAAAGCGGTGCTGGTAAAAGCTCACTGCTAAGAGTACTAGCTGGGTTGTGGCAAACTGGGACTGGTTCACTACAATTGCCACAATATGGCTGTTGTTTTTTTCTACCCCAGAAACCCTATCTTCTTGGTGGCTCACTTTTACAAGAGCTGAGCTACCCATACAAGAATCAATCACTCTCTGATGAGCGAATCAAGGATGTTCTCGAAAGGGTCAAATTAGAAGAGCTCCATGATCATATAGACCAGAATCTAGGACAGATTCTCTCACTTGGTGAACAACAGAGGCTTTCTTTTGCCCGTCTATTTTTAGCAGAACCTGATTATGTTTTTTTGGACGAGGCAACAAGCGCTTTAGATGAACAGATGGAAGATTATCTCTACAGTCAATTGATTAAAAGTAAAATTACACTGATCAGTGTAGGCCATCGACCAAATTTGCTAAAATACCACAATCAGATTTTACATTTAAATAGCGATCAAAGCTGGAAATTAGAAACTTACTAGAGTGTTTCTTGAAAGAACTGTTTATTGAGTAATTGTAGTTCGAGATTAGTGAATATAAGCTCTTGATAGATTGTTTCTATTTTATCTGTAAGAATTTCTTGTATTTGCTCTTGTTCATAAATAGCAGATAATATTTGCGAAAATATTTCTAGTTTTTGGGCTAGGCAGAATGATTTATTATTTTCTAATCTAAATAAAAGAATATCTAAACATTGTTGATAAAATTCGATTTTAGTTTCAGGTAATTTGATATTTTGTTTATAGAGACTACAGAGTAAATTAAAAAATATTGGTATATTGAATAAATCTTTTAAATATTTATTTTTGTTTATATCAAATTTTAGGTGAGAGCTAGTGACTTTCTCCCAAGCCAATGGAGCAATTTGTACAATAGTAAAATCCTCTAAGAAATATTGTTTTTTAGAGCTAACAACTAAAATATTTGCTGGATATTGCTGAGAAAATATAGAGATTTCTAATATAATTTTCTCTGAGAGCTGATCGAGATCATCAAACAATAGGAAAAAAGCACCACTTTTGCAGAGCGTTTTAATATTTTCTTGCTTGATATCTAAGGATAACAATTCTCTTTCAATATATTTCAAGACTTTGAAATTTTGTTCAAATCTAATATTTCTTAGAGAGATATAGATAGGAATAAAATCAGGCAAAAACAATCCCTGATTACATAGAAGTACCAAATCTTGAAGTAACATTGTCTTGCCAGAACCAGAGCTACCTAGAATTAGTGATTTGTGATTTTGCTCTATAGTTTTAAGAGAAATATTAATATCTATATAGATACTCGAAGACCAGAAGGAAAAATATTCACATTGAGTATTGACTCTGTTTTGTCTAAGTTTGCGGATATTTTTAATAATTTCACTTACTGACATTTGTGAGGTAATGGTTTGCCAGTCAAGCTCTAACAACTGACAGATTTCAATAAAAATGCGGCGCTCGATTGGTTGTCCTGAAAAAAACTTCCAAACTGGCTGTCTAGTTTTGATATTTAACTTATTAGAAAGAGAATCTTGAGTCCAGCCTTGTTGTGAAAAAGCCTTTCTGGCTTGTTTGATTCCCGCAGTTGAGGCAATTAAAGATCTTTTGGGAACCATAATAATTTTAATCTTCCTTACAAATCAAGTTTATCAATTGAAGATTGCAATTTCTCTACAAGAATTTCAACATATGGCTGGTTAAATAACGCATGATGATACCCAGGTACTTGCTGCACTTCTGTATCTGGTAAATCTGATGAATATAGAGGTAATAGCTCACTTGAGATAAAGAAAGTTACCTTGCTTTGATAAGGTTGTAAAGGATGTGTATTTCTAATATGTTCAAATGAATTGTAGAAGGCAACATCTGCCAAGTAATCTTCGAGGACTTTATCTTTTTGGGTAGATAGATTTGCTTTTATTTTAGCAAGTTTTATTTTTGTTCTTTCTTGGAATATTCGGAGGTTATTTTTAAGTTTTTCCAAAATATAGTCAAAACCAAAGCGCTGAAAATTTTGCCAATAGTCGGTAAAGTTTAATTTATTAGAATCAAAAAGTGAGTCGATTAAACCCACAAAGGCCACTTTGTCTCCCTGTTGTTGAAGTTGCTGGGCAATTTCCAAGGTTAAATAGGCATCGGCGCAATAAGTGATTAGCAGATAAGGTCCTTCTGGACTTACCGAGCGCATATCCTGGATGAATTTACTGGCAATTTTCTCAAGTTGTAGTAAAGAACCTCAGTTCGGGATAAGGAATAACAGAAAAAGGGGCGGCCAATAAGCTGAAAATAAAGTAAAGCAATAATCAGCACCAAACCCCTATGTCTATTTTAGAGTCTTTGTTTTGCCATATCGATGATTTCTGCAAGTGTTTT
>CAISPN010000002.1 GCA_903887375.1 uncultured cyanobacterium | reverse complement strand
GATTGGGAAATGTGGGTTCGTATAGCTGCTGCCAATTACCCAATATGGTATGAGGTTGAACCATTGGCTTTATACCGCAAAGGCTTATCGTCTTTGACCGCAAACTCTATTCGCTCTGGAAATAACATTCAAGATTTTAGAAAGGCAATTGAAATTATGCAGGAATATCTACCTGAAAATTCTGCGCAGGAACTCAAAAAAAAGGCATTGAATTTTTTAGCTCAAGCTGCGCTTCGCTATGCTAATCAACTCGCTATCCAAAATGATTTCATTGGAATGTCTAATCAAATTAAGCAGGCTCTAATTAGTTCTCTAGTACCCTCGGTCATCAAATCCAGTTTAGTTCTATTAACTAGATTTTTCTACAAAAATATCATTTAATATTATGGAAGTATTAATAAGTGTAATTATTTGCACGCATAACCCAAGATATGATTATTTAACAAGAGTATTAAACTCCCTAGAAAATCAAACTCTTGATAAACAACTTTGGGAACTTTTATTGATTGACAATGCCAGTAAATCTTTTATTAAAAATGAATATGATCTTTCTTGGCATCCCTACTCTAGACATATTCGCGAGGAGCAATTAGGGCTTACTCCTGCAAGAGTAAGGGGAATTAAAGAATCAAAAGCTGAAATTTTAGTAATGGTAGATGATGATAATGTTCTAGATCCCACTTATCTAGAGTCTGCCCTAAAAATCAGCCGCGATTATCCAATGATTGGTTCTTGGGGAGGAAAAATTTCAGCAGAATTTGAAATCATACCTCCCAAATGGACGAAACCTTATCAGAGAAATTTAGCCATTAATAATCTTGAAAGAGATATTTGGTCTAATCTTGTTGATTACCGAGCAACTACTCCTTGCGGGGCTGGAATGTGTCTACGCAGAGAGGTCGCCCAAAAATATGTTTATCTTATTGCCAGCGATCCTAGAAGGATGAATCTAGATCGCAAGGGCAAATTGCTTAATAGCGCTGGAGATATTGACTTAGCTATCACAGCTTGTGATTTGGGATTGGGAACTGGTTTATTTACTTGTTTGAAGTTGACCCATCTGCTACCTAACAGTCGTTTGCAGGAGGATTATTTTTTGCGACTACAGGAGGGACTGGGTTATTCATCAACTATATTTAATTATTTTCGAGGCTTTAATCAAATTCAGCCCAAATGGAGAGAATCAATCATCTATATTCTCTATCTATTTGTTAGGTATGGTTTACGAAGATGTCGTTTTTATTTGGCCTCTCAAACTGGCAGAAAAAAAGCTTTAGAGGTAATTGATGATTGGGGAAAAAACTCCTAATATATTCGCTATTAGATTATAGTTACAATGCTTAATTTAGCTTATTTTGTTTCGCATCCTATTCAGTATCAAGCTCCCTTGCTCCGTTTGATTGCTGCTGATCCACAAATTAATTTACAAGTTTTTTTCTATAGTGATTTTTCAATCAAAGCTTATCAAGATAAGGGATTTGGAAGATTGATTGAGTGGGATGTGCCTTTACTTGAAGGCTATAAGTACTTTTTTTTGGATAGAAATACAAATATATATAATGAGCTCAAAGTAGGGAAATTTGATGCAGTTTGGGTACATGGTTGGTCACGGATTGCTAGTATTAGGGCTATACTAGCAGCAGAGCAACTTAACATACCAATACTTTTGCGAGGAGAATCTAACAACCTTAATCAAACTAGTAATCCTGTCAAATATTTACTAAAGAGAATTTTTTTACAATGGCTCTATGCCAAAGTCTCCGGTTTTCTTTGTATTGGTAGTTTAAATCGTCAATTTTATCAAAGCTTTGCAATAGAAGAGAGACGATTATTCCAGATGCCTTATGCGGTGGACAATGACTATTTTGCAACAAAAGCTCAATTAGCTTCTAGTAAAAGAGCTCAACTCAAGCAATCTTTAGGACTTGCAGAGGATCGAGCTGTTATTCTCTTTGCAGCCAAAATTATTGAGGTTAAAAGACCATTAGATCTATTAGAGGCCTATTGTCTGCTCTCAAAAGATGGACTGCAAGAGCCTGATCCCTATCTATTGTTTGTAGGAGATGGACATTTACGCCCTGTGCTAGAAGAGAAAGCTAAGTGGGAATCTATTAAATTTTTAGGTTTTCATAATCAGTCGCAAATGCCGGCAATTTACGATCTTTGTGATATTTTTGTTTTGCCTTCTGGTTTTGAACCTTGGGGATTGGCTATCAATGAAGCAATGAACGCATCTAAGGCTGTGATTGTCAGTGATCAAGTTGGCTGCGCCTGCGATCTAATAGTTCAAAAAGAAAATGGTTATATATATCCAGCAGGAGATATCAGCGGTTTAACTCAAGCGCTAAATTGGGGACTTGCTAATTATCAAAAAGCTGGCCAAATCAGCAAGCAAAAGATTCAAACCTGGAGCTATCAACAAGATATCCACGGATTAAAACAGTCCTTGGAATATTTAGTGAACAAATGAAAAAAATTTTGATAATCGGTCAAAACCTAAATTTAGGCAGTACTGAAGAAGTCTATGGTAGAGGCTTTTCAAGCTTTGAAGTAGAGTATTTTACTTGGCAGCAAACCTTACCCAATCTATCTCTAGTTAATAAATTAGCTAGACGTTTGGCTTGGCAGCCTTTAGCTCAAATAGCCAATGCCAAACTACTTAATGTTGCCAAGCAATGGAAACCTGATTTGACTTTGGTTGTATCTCCCTTGCTATTACAACCTTCTACAATTTTTGCTTTGAAAGAATATGGTAAGGTGTTTGTCTTTTTTACAGACAATCCTCTAGATCGACATCATACTCACAGCAATGCTTGGGTAAGAGAAGGTTTTGCTCTCTGGGATGCAGTATTTATCTGGAGCCAACAACTAGTGAGCAAGCTTGAGAAAAACGGGGTCAAAAAAGCTTATTTTCATCCCTTTTGCGCCGATACCCATTATCACTTTCCCTTATCCCAAAAAGACCCTAGCTATGATGTCGCATTCATCGGTAATTGGGATGATAGCAGAAAACGAGAGTATTATTTAAAAACACTAGAAGGCTATCGTTTGGGACTTTGGGGTACTGATTATTGGCAGACACGTTGTCAAGAGCCTTCTTTAAAAGGTCTCTATCAGGGTAACTGTAGCTATCAAGATATTCCCAAAATTTTAGGCTCTGCCAAGATAGGTCTTAATATATTACGACCCCAAAATGAAGGTGGACACAATATCAGAACCTATGAAATACCAGCTACAGCAACCTTAATGCTCAGTGAAAGAAGCCAAACCTTAGGAGATCTTTTTGTTGAAGATAAAGAAGCTGTTTATTTCTCCACTCCAGAAGAATTGAAACAAAAAGTTAGCTATTTGCTGCAGAATCCTAATTTAGCTCGATCTATTGCCCGCTCTGGCTATGAAAAAGCTCTATCTAATACCATCACTCAGAGAATAGCTGAGATTCTCAAGATCTACCAAGATCAGTAATTCACATCAAGAAATTTATGAAAGTCACCGTCTCTGTTTTTGGACGTTTTCATGCTTTTAATTTGGCTAAGCAGTTACAGAAGCACAATCATCTTCATAAGCTCATTTCCACCTATCCAAATTTTGCCATTAACAAGTATGAAATTAACAATGACTTGATTTATTCAATATGGTATCTAGAGGTATTAGCACGTTCTTTACCAAGAGAATTAAAGAGCTGGCAATGGAGATTGTTGGAACAGTTTGACCTAGAAGTTGCTAAATATATACAACCGGATTTTGACATATTTGTAGGTTGGTCGGGAGCAAATTTAAAATCTCTACAACGGGCTAAAGAAATGCGAATAACTACTATTGTTGAGCGAGGAAGTAGTCATATCCGCTATCAAACACAGATTTTAGAGGAGGAGTATGAAAAATGGGGTTTAAAATTCAACAAAACCCATCCGGCAATCTACGAAAGAGAACTTGCAGCCTATCAAGATACAGATATGATTGCTATTCCTAGTATTTTTGTCGAGAGGACTTTTATTGAGCAAGGCATACCGGAAAGCAAGCTAATTCACATACCATATGGTACTTCACTCGAGCAATTCTACCAGCTTCCCAAGAAAGACAATATTTTTAGAGTTATCCATTGTGGTGGAATTTCACTGCGCAAGGGCGTGCAGTACTTATTACAAGCTTTTTATGAGTTAAATTTGCCCGATGCTGAGCTTTGGCTTGTTGGCTCGCTTGAACCAGAAATAAAACCCTTTTTGGCTAAATACCAAAGTAAAAATATACTCCTAAAGGGGCAATATCCCCAAAATCAATTGCTATATCTATATTCGCAATGTTCAGTTTTTTGTTTAGCCTCGATCGAAGAGGGCCTAGCTATGGTAATTCCCCAAGCAATGGCCTGTGGCTTACCTATTATTCACACTACTAATACAGGTGGAGAGGATATGGTGCGTCCTGGACTAGATGGTTTTTCTATACCTATTAGGGATGTAGATGCTCTTAAAGAAAAGATATCTTTTTTCTACGAAAATCCTGAACAAACTGAACAAATGAGCCGCAACGCGCTAGAGCGAGCACAAAGCTCTTGGTCTTGGGATATGTATGGCAAGAAAATTATCGACGCCTATTCTAAAGTACTGTATAGAGGTATAGATGCTTAATAAAAAAACCTTGGTATATCCACAATTGCCTAAAGCTGGACTAGGTAATAGGCTGTTAGTATGGGCTAGAGCAATTTTATTTGCTCAGATGAATGATATTCCGGTTATTGAGCCTAATTGGTCCAATTTTTCTCTAGGTCCCTACCTGAGAGGAGAATCTGATAAGAGATACTATAGACAATTTTTTGATAATAAAATTTATCTATCTAAAATAAACTATTGGTTAGCTATTTTAAATAGAGCTCAGCTTCACTATAATTGGGAAATTTCACAAATAAATCCTTATGATTTTTCAATAAAAAGAAAAGATCATCATGTATTTATCTTTAATCAATTACCACATTGGAGTGATCTTTTTAGAGATTTAAAAAATAATCAGCCTTTGATTAAACAGAAGTTATTTTTAACTATAAAGCCAGATATTCTTAAGGAAATTGACAAGCGCTCGGCTCCAGAAATAGGAGTTCATATCAGAAGAGGTGATTTCAAACAACTAAAAGTAGAAGATGACTTTGCTAAGTTTGGTAATGCGAGAACCCCCCTAGAATGGTTTATCACAACTATTGAGGCCATTCGTGCAACAGCTAGATACAATGTGCCAGTAACTATATTTTCTGATGGTTATGAGCAGGAACTCTTCACTATATTAAAATTGCCAGAAGTAAAACTTGCCGAACGGGCTCCTTCTATTTGCGATCTACTCACTCTATCTAAAAGTAAACTTTTAATAGCCTCATCTGGTAGTACTTTTAGTAGCTGGGCTTCCTATTTAGGACAATGCCCTACCCTATGGCATCCTGCTCATTTCCACAGTGGTGTATTTGGTGATGATATAGGACACCTTGTGTATGAGGGAGGCTATGATCCATGCTCAATGTTTACTCCAAGTCTGTTAGTTAAAAATATTGAAGCAAGGTTTCATCAATAACTAAGATGACTAAACAAACTATAGCAATAGTGATCTATGCTAATGCAGATTATTATCCTCCTACAATCAATGCAGTTCATATATTGGCAGAATATTATGACGTGATTTTGATCTGCCGTAATCAAGATCCTTCTACTTGGGATTATCCAGATAATGTGACTGTCTATCGCCTAGGTCAATACTGCTCAGTAAGAGAAAAACAGCAACAAAGAGTCTGGAGCAAACTACAAGAGTATAGAAATTTTATTTGGCAATGTCGTCAAATTCTTGCCAATGTTTCTTTAATCTACGCCTATGATGCTTTTGGTTATGTTGCTGCTTGTCTTTCTATACAAAAAATTCCCTTAATCTACCAAAATCATGATCTCAATATTGATAGATTCCCCTTGAGTTCTCTATCTGGTTGGGTCCAAAAAGCAGAGCAAGCTTGGTCAGATAGAGCGCAAATGTTAATATTTCCCTCATTAGAGAGGGCGCAATATTTTCAAAATCTCACCAAATATAGCGGACTAATAAAAATAGTCCCCAACTATCCCCGAATATCTTTTCTCCAAAGAGATGAAAATTTTGATAATCTCATAGCTAAAAGATTTTCTCAGAGAGAAATACTTCTTCAAGGAGCCATCTCCAGACAAAATTCTCTAGGTGAACTTCTTGAATCTCTGGATTACCTTGATGATTCTATAAATCTAAAATTAATTGGTCCATTAAAACAACAGGAAAATTTCAGAACAAATAAGCGGGTTAAATATCTTGGTTCATTTGCTTATAAAGAACTAACTACTCATACCCAACAAGCATCAATTGGTGTGTGCCTTTATAAAAAAATCGGATTAAATTACGAAACAATGGCTACAGCATCAAACAAAATATATGAATATGCAGCATGTGGACTACCAGTTATCGTTAGTGATATGCCTAATTATCGAAAATATCTTGAGCAAGAATCTTGGATTAGTTTTGCCGATCCTGATAATCCTGATTCTATTGCTCTGGCTGTCAAAAATATTTTAAGTGACCTTGAGCAATACCAGTCAATGTCTTGGGCAGCTAGAAGAGCTTTTGAGGAAAAGTACAATTATGAGTCAGTTTTTTCTGATGTATTGCCTCAGCTTGAGAAATTATTAATTGGTAGATAAATTATGCTAAAAAAACTTTATAATGGTAATATTTCATCGTTAAGAAAATCAAGGCTGCATGATGAAAAAGGATAAGGATTATATCTCCGGTGGAGATATGCGCTTGGCAGAAGATATATTACTGGATTTTGCACAGGAAAAACATGCGCAATTCAAGTATTTTACGGATTTTGCTCCTGCTGAATTTTTTGTTAATCAAGGTTTGATGGTCATATGTCCACATCAATGAATAATACTCGTTCAAATATTCAGTTAGATGATGAATTATATTTTAAAAAATTAGCTTATTGTTTATTTTTAATTTTAATAGGATACAGCCTATATTTATTGAATAAATTGCCAGTAGCAATCTCTTGGGAAAAAGCATATTTAGCCATGGGTATAATTTGGCTAGGAATGCTGCCTAGTTTGCTATATTTAGTTAATTCTAGACGAGAACCCATTCCCTTTTTTCCATTAATTGGTGTATTTTATGCTTTTAGCTTTGGCTTGCCAATATTATTGACCGGAATAAAAAATCCTAATCAATACTCTATATTGGCAGTGACAAAAGATTCCTTATCTTTGGTGTTTCTAGGAATATTAGAAATGAATTTGGTTTTCTTTATAATCAAAATATTTGCTATAAAAAACATAAGGCCAATTAATTTTCCTTATCCATACACAACTCGAAGATTGTTCAATATATTGATAATATTTCTTCTGCTACACCTGTCTTATTTTTATATTCCTTTCTTGCAGCAAGTTCCATCAGTTGGACAAATATTAGAACCAGTTGGCTACATAGCTTATGGTATGTTTTTCATTCTGTGGTCAAATAACCAATTGCGTTCAAATTCTCTCAAACTATTTATAATTATCTGCTTTTTCTTAGAATTTCTTAAACGCTTTACCAGTGGAGCTTTAGCCCAAGTTTTGTTCTTAGGATTATATATTCTTCTAATTATCTGGTATCAGCGCAAGAGATTACCTATAGGTTTAATTATTGCTTCTCTATTATTTTTTTTGACATTTAATTCAATCAAAGGAGAATATCGCTCTTTAGTTTGGGGAGGTGATTATAGTCAATCTAATCCTATTGAAAAAGCGCAGCTATTTGTAGATCTTGCTATTAAAAGATATTCTTCTGATGAAACGGAACAACAAGAGGATAATTATACCTCTTCTACTGATTCAGCAATTAATAGAACTGCCTATATTGTCCTTTTTTCTAAGGTTATGGAGGATACTCCAAAACCCATACCTTACTGGGGTGGAGAAACTTATCTTAATCTTTTTACAAGTTTTATACCTCGGGCTATCTGGCCAGACAAACCAACTGAAAATACAGGTAATGTTTTTGGTAGACGTTATGGTTACTTAAATCAAAATGATTATGTAACTTCTCTAAATTTGCCTTGGCTAGTTGAGCTGTATGCAAATTTTGGAGAGCTTGGTGTTTTATTTGGTATGCCATTACTGGGAGCTTTTTTGTCCATTGTTGATCTTAAATTAAATTCACCTAATATGAATTCATTAGAAGTTGTTATAGGTTCAACAATTATATTTAAACTGATTGATCAAGAATCCAATTTTTCATTGATAGTAGGTAGTTTGTTGCCATTTATTTTAACCATATATTTGATTTTCAGGTTACTAAATGGCAATTATAAAGGATCAAAAAATTGAAAAAAATACATCTTTGGTTTCCTGATATATTTCAATTCACAGGGGGTATTCAAGTTTATTCTACATTTTTACTAGAGGCCTTAGAAGAGCTATATCCCCAAATTGAGTATGAGGTTTTTTTGAAGCACGACAATAATCTACCAGCAGATTATGATTTCTCAGAAAATATCAATTTTCATTTTGCTGGAGATTGGCCTAAACAGGTGAGAACTTATATATTTTCTGCTCAATTGATCAAGTATGCAATTTATAACAGGCCCAATTTGATAATTTCTACTCATATTAATTTTTCTCCGCTAGCATACTATCTCAATCGATTATTAAAGATCCCCTATTGGGTTGTAGTACATGGCATTGAAGCGTGGAATATTTCCAATCCCTTGCTCATAGAAGCCTTATTTGGAGCTGAGCGTATTCTCTCTGTCAGTGAGTATACCCGAGAGCGCATCTTGCAACAGCATAATATTAGGCCTGATAAAATCTCTGTTTTACCCAATACTGTCAATTCCCAGAAGTTTCAAATTGCGTCTAAGCCACACTATTTACTCCAAAAGTATGGACTAAAACCAGAACAGCCAGTCATTTTGACAGTCAGCAGATTAGTTGGGGCAGATAGATATAAAGGTTATGATCAGATACTGCAAGCTCTACCACAGATAAGCTCTGTGATTGCAGATGTTCACTATATTCTTGTTGGTAAGGGTGATGACCGCCTCCGCCTAGAAGGTTTGATTGCCCAGCTTAAATTAGAAAATCGGGTCACTTTAGCTGGTTTTGTACCTGATGATGAACTTTGTAGCTATTACAATCTCTGTGATGTCTTTGCGATGCCCAGTCAGGCAGAAGGATTTGGCATTGTTTATCTTGAAGCATTAGCCTGTGGTAAACCCACCTTGGCCGGAAACCAAGATGGAGCAGTTGATGCGCTCTGTCAGGGTGAACTTGGAGTATTAGTCGATCCTAATAATATACAGGAAATTGCCGAAACATTAATACAAATTTTGCAGGGTAATCATCCCCATAAATTACTTTACCAAGGTGAGCTTTTGCGGGCTAAATTGATTGCTAAATATGGCTTTGAAAGTTTTAAGCAAACTTTGGCTAAACATCTATTCCAGCGTTTTCCAGCTATTTAAAGAGAATTTTATGCGTATTTGCCAGGTAATCGCTAGTATAAATCATGATTTTGGGGGACCTTCTTATTCTGTTACTCAATTAGCTGAGTATTTGTCTTGGCAGGGAATTGATTCACATCTATTTACCCTTGATTACCCAAATAGAGGAGTACAGCTTATTACAAGTGATGTGAAGATCCACAGTTATCTAGCTGATAAACCATCTCAGTACTTCTATGGATTTCATCCCTTTGCTAATTCCAGTTTGCAACAGATAGCCTCAAGTAAGTTAGATATTATACATAACCACGGACTTTGGCTATTTCCCAATTTATATGCTCGCCAAGCAGCTCTTAAGAATAATTTGCCACTTTTAATTTCACCTCGAGGGATGCTAGAGTCCTGGTCTTTGAGTAATAGCTGGTTCAAAAAACTGCCAGCTTGGCTGCTATATGAACATAAAAATCTATCACAAGCTTCGGTTTTACATGCTACTTCAGAGGGAGAATTACAATCAATTCGCAAGCTTAATTTTCGCCAACCAGTAGCCTTGATTCCCAATGGAATATTACTACCAGATCTTAGTAAAATACCAACAAGAGAAATACTAGAAAATAGTTTTCCAGAACTCAAGAACAAAAAATGGCTCCTGTTTCTCTCTAGAATTCATCCTAAAAAAGGAGTAGATAATTTAATTTTTCTTTGGAGAGAGCTTAAAGAGCGTTTTCCTGATTGGCATATTATACTAGCTGGTTCAGATTTAGATAATTATCAAAAAAAGTTAGAGAGATTGATAGCTGAATTGGGGTTAAAGAAGAATATTACCTTTACAGGAATGCTCTCAGGTGATTATAAAGCGGCTGCTTTAGCTAATGCAGAGCTTTTTGTACTCCCATCACATTCAGAAAATTTTGGTATTGCTATTGCCGAAGCTCTTTCTTACCAAGTTCCTGTTGTCACTACTAAAAAAACACCCTGGCAAGATTTAGCAAACTATGAATGTGGCTGGTGGGTTGAAGATAACTTACCAGCACTCAAAGAGGCAATGGTCAGCGCTTTAGAGCTCAGTGATAGTGAGCGTAAACTAATGGGAAGCAAAGGGAGAATTTTAGTGGAAAATAAGTACTCTTGGCAAGAGATTTCTAAAGATATGAGCAAGGTTTATTACTGGATGCTCAGTGGTGGTAATCCTCCTAATTGTTTATTTTTTATATGAAATTAAATTTTTGATATGTTACTTTCAATCATAATTCTTACTCGTGACGAGCAAGCTAATTTACCTACTTGTCTTGAGAGTATTCAATCAATAGAAGCTCAGATTTACATAGTTGATTCCGGTAGTGGGGATCGTACAGTTGAAATTGCCCGAGAAAAGGGCTGCCAAGTTTTTGTTCATCCTTGGGAAAGCTATGCCCAACAACTTAACTGGGCTTTAGAAAATTTACCGATTTCTACACCCTGGACTATGCGCCTAGATGCTGATGAGCGCCTCACTAGTGATTTAGCTGAAGAGATTAAACAAACTCTAAAAAGTACACCAGAGGAAATTACCGCCTATCAAGTTAAGCGCAGAGTATATTTTATGGGTCGTTGGATGCGTCATGGTGGCTATTATCCTACGTGGTTACTGAGAATCTGGAAAACTGGACTAGCTAGATGTGAAGACCGTTGGATGGATGAACATATAATTCTCTCTCAAGGTACAATTGCAACTTTAAATAATGACATCATTGACGAAAACCAAAAAGGTTTAACCTTTTGGATCGATAAACATAACCGCTATGCAGATCGAGAGGTTAAAGATCTATTGATGTTAAACAAAAATGACAGGCTTTTGCTGGCAGAACATTCAACCCAAGCTAGCCAAAGGCGCTGGATCAAGCAAAATATCTATTTGAGATCTCCGCTTTTTTTACGAGCTTTTCTCTATTTTTTAGTGCGCTATCTAATTGGCTTGGGTTTTCTTGATGGAGTTGAAGGTTTGATTTTTCACTTTTTACAGGGTTTCTGGTATCGATTTTTGGTAGATGCCAAGCTTTATGTTTACAACAAATAAT
>CAISPN010000001.1 GCA_903887375.1 uncultured cyanobacterium | reverse complement strand
GGGGCAGGTCTACCGGTGACTTATAACCGGAATTGTTGGAAACTTAAACCGCCAGAGATCGCGGTCTTGGATATGTTTCAGGTCTACCGGTGACTTATAACCGGAATTGTTGGAAACCACTGGCTACGGTGCCAGTCGTCGTTTTTTAATAAGTCTACCGGTGACTTATAACCGGAATTGTTGGAAACTCTTTCGAGCCCGGAGGTTTAGGGATTTGCGTTTGCGTTGTCTACCGGTGACTTATAACCGGAATTGTTGGAAACTGTTTGAAATATCCTAAAACGATTTTTTTCCATTGAGTCTACCGGTGACTTATAACCGGAATTGTTGGAAACCCGCTCTTAGCGGCTATTTCTTTAGACACTATTAGGTCTACCGGTGACTTATAACCGGAATTGTTGGAAACTTAGGTATAGTAAAGTCTAGTACCATTGCTACTTGAGTTCTACCGGTGACTTATAACCGGAATTGTTAGAAACTATTCAAGCCACTGGGCTAGGGCAAGGCGAACTATGAGTCTACCGGTGACTTATAACCGGAATTGTTGGAAACGAGAGAGTGAAGCGACTAAAAATCGTGAACACCAAGAAAAACTGAGATATCTAGACCTCAACAATACTCTTGAGCCACAACGCCTAGAATATGAATATGAGTTCTAGAATATATATAAAAAGTAAAATGCAATTAGTTCGATTTAGAGTAGCTCGTCCAACCAATAATTTAGAATTGTTATGTAAATTTTATGTTAATGGTTTAGGGATGCGAGAGCATGAGTCGTTTTCTGGGCACAGCGGCTATGACGGGAAAATGTTTAAAGCCCAAGATGATAGTTGGGAGATTGAATTTACGCAGCACATTGAAGGCAGTCCGTCCCACTCGCCTTCCCCTGATAATCTTCTTGTATTTTACGTGGTTGATCGATTTGGAGGTCAATGCGATTGCTGCTCGTTTCAAGCTGATGGGGATCGAACCTGTTGCTCCTGCTAACCCTTACTGGTTAAATAAAGGACTCACTTTTGAAGACCCCGATGGGTGGCGGATTGTTGTGGTTGACAACTCAATACTGTAGGGAAAATTTTCTTTAAGTCCTCGATAAACTTGAATACACTAAGCTCTTCGTCGCAGATATTAGTGCATCGTTAGCCGTCTACCGGTGACTTATAACCGGAATTGTTGGAAACATTGTAGGAGTTCCGATGACCGCAACCTTTTGTGATAGTCTACTGGTGACTTATAACCCGAACTGACGTTAACTACTTAACCCAGCAAGAAGAAGCCTTAGAGCTTACGAATATTTTTGTCCAGGCAATGACCGAAGCAGGACTATAAAGGAAGTTATCACAATTATAGGTAAGAACCTTTCGCGTCATTAGGTAATACTCAGAGTTATTTAGAACTCTTTTTTCCTTTAAATGTATTAGAGACCCATCCCAAAAGAGCTAGTCCGGTAAAAGATCCTAGAACATTTAAAGGCTCTGGAACTTGGTTTACATCTACTTTGATTACTTCACCGCCGCCAGAGGAAATACCTTTATTAGAGAGATAAATTGAACCATCTGGACCTACAGCTACTCCAGTCGGATTTGTCAATGAACTCAAGAGAGTAGTTCTTTTTCCTGCGCTACCATCTGGATTGATGTCAATTTTGATTAAATTTCCACTGTCAAACTCCGTCAGATAGAGGGCGTTTGAACCAAGACTGGCTGAGGTGATGGAGGTAAAACCACTAGCCCATAAGCTACTATCGTTTAGAAATTGAATAGCCGGTAAGCTAGGATTGACCTTGTAAATAGCTGCCTGAGTAGGAACTAACGAACCAAGTGTCGATATGTAGAGATATCCATCAGCTCCTTGCGCTATAGAAGTTGGAACTGCATCATTAACTTTAGGATTAGAAAGATAGGCAAGGATCTCGACAGTACCATTAGGATTGACTTGATCTAGAGTGTTGGCGCCGGCATCTACTACGTATTTAGAGAGTCCAATTAAAACACCATAGGGATTGGCATCTGGGAACTGCCCAGGAGGAGCAAATTGAGCATTTTGGTTTTGACCTGTCCAGTCATAATCAAAATTTCCCACATCTGCAATAGCTTTAAAATTTCCACTTTTTACATTGGCTCTTAGAAGCTGGCCAAATTGGTCGGCGCCTACATCGTTTGGTTTAAGATTAAGCCCTTTAGTTGACTCGGTCATGATAATATCCAACTGGTTAGTGCTCTCAAAAAAAATGCCAGCAGGTCCCTGTACCTCAGGAAAACCAAAATCTGTATCTCCAAGAGATGCCAATCCGGTTACGATCTTTTCAGTAGTTGGATTTGATGAGCTTGGATTACTAATAGCTGAAATGGAACCGGTCAAGCCTATGCCCACTCCAAATCCGCCAGATCCATTGCCTGCGCCTAAACCAGCTTCTGCCACATAAAGCGTTCCGTCCTTGGCAAAAGCTAAACCTCTTGGATTATTTAAACCGGATGAAATTACTGTTGAACCAACTAAGTCTACAGCTTGCGCTTTTGGTATCATAGCGTTTACAAGAAACAAACTAGTTATTATTCCTGCGCTACGAAAGAGTAATTTATTGCACATTCTTGTTTTAAAATGATAGTCTAGGTTCATAAAGCCCCCATAAGAAATAATTACTAGAAGCCTATCACTAGTTTTCTAAAAAGGAATTAAAATTATAGAAATGTAACAAAAAATATCAAATTGTTAACATAAATTTTATAAATTATTACATTAAAATGAGCATCTTTTTACCCATGGTATTCTATCAAAATCTTAAAGACAAAGCCGGGATGTTGACCCCAAACGTCGCCACACTTTATACTATCGAATATTGATACTTGCTCAGAGCCTACATTGATAGGAACCAATCATATTGCCAATGTTCTAATTGCCATGCTTTGACTTATAAACTGGCTTCATACTGCAAAGAATGTGGCTATTTTAATGATCTTAATCTTTAACTTAAGTGTAATACGTGTTAGTATGAAACAATAATTATGTATACTTATGATAAAAGACTATAAAATGAAATCGGTTAAATCTTTAGAGGAATTTCAAAAAAAATTTGCAGAAATTTGTCAAAAATGGACTCATAATAAAGATGGTACTGAAGTAACAAAAATTTTTGATCGACCGGAATTTAGATTATGGTTTCGAGGTCAAGCTGATAAAACATACGGACTTAAACCTGGAGTTTTTAGAAATGATTTTATTCATGAATCTGATAAAAATAAATCAATCTCATTAAATCAATCAATCTCATTAAATAAATTAATCTTATTAAAAGAACGTCACTTGTTTAAAGAATTTAAAAGACGTTCTGCAGGGTTAATTCCTTCTAATATTGATGATATAGATTTATATTTTTTACAACAACATTATGGAATGCCAACTAGGCTTTTAGATTGGTCCTCTAATCTTCTAGTTGCGCTTTTTTTTGCTGTCCAAAAATATGATGAAAAAGATGGTTTAGTATTTATTCTAGATTCATATAAACTTTCAAATAATGAGAATTATGGAAATCCATCTAAAAACAATCCTGATCTTAAGGACTCTATAAAAATAATAGCCGAATGGGATGACAAGTTCGAATTTCCTAAATATACTTTTCCCGTAAGTGCTCATTATTTTGATTCAAGAATGCTTTTTCAGAGAGCAGGGTTTACTTTTCATGTTGAACAGTGTAATGATTTACAGTGTAATGATTTATTGGGTCATAAAAATAAACCTATTAATCAAATCTGTATAGAAGGGCAATCAAAAAAAATCATTAGAAATGAACTACAATTAATGGGTATAGACGAATTTTTTATATATGGAGATCTCGAAAATCTTTCTAAATCTTTAAAGTCTCTTTTTGCGGGTAAAACTCTAACTTAACGTTAATTCAGGCTAAAGAATAACAGAAAAGGGAGTGGCGAATAAGCTGATGTTATTACAAATTGTCACCGAAATTTTACTTAAACAGGCCTAGATGATTGCCAGTGAATAAGTGGCGCAATCAAGCTAAAGAATTGGGAAATTGTACTCCTGTTGATTTTTTGGGAGATATAATCTGCTCGATTCCCTTTAAAATAAATGAAACAAATACATTCTCTAGTGATTCATATTTATCCTTTGTTATGGGCTTGAATCCATGGGCTGTCAAATGTCAACTATCTTGGTAGATTGGCGCCAATTATGATGATACGATAATGGGTTAATCTATTGTTAAAGCAGTAACTTTTGTTATTTTGAAAAAAAGCCTCTAACCATTAAGTACATAGTGGCTGCGAATCATGGGCTAGATAGGTCTTCTCCATATCAATTTTCTAGATTATTCGGTTGAGATGTATCAGGTTTTATTCACAAAAAGCCAGAGAACATCT